>NZ_AQOH01000139.1 GCF_000364705.1 Pseudomonas fuscovaginae SE-1
ACCGGCGATCTGCGCGCCGGCGGTACGGCGCGGTTGCCAGACTTTCAGGAACAGGGTCAGGCTGATCAGGCTGGCCAGGGCCGAGGTGATGTCCGGCAGTTCCGGGCCGATGAAGTTCGAGGTGAAGTACTGGGTGATGGCGAAGCTCAGGCCGGCGACCAGCGCGGCTGGCCAGGTCTCACGCACGCCGCGCAGGCCGTCCATCATGAACACCAGCCAGAACGGCACGAACAGCGACAGCAGCGGCAGTTGGCGGCCGGTCATGGCGCCGATCTTGAACGCATCGATACCGGTGACCTGGCCGGCGACGATGATCGGGATGCCCAGGGCGCCGAAGGCCACTGGCGCGGTGTTGGCGATCAGGCACAGGCCGGCGGCGTACAGCGGGTTGAAGCCCAGGCCGACCAGCAGCGCGGCGGTGATGGCTACCGGGGCGCCGAAACCGGCCGCGCCTTCGAGGAACGCGCCGAAGCAGAAGCCGATCAGCAGCACCTGCAGGCGTTGGTCGTCGGTGATCGACAGCACCGAGCTGCGGATGATTTCGAACTGACCGCTCTTGACCGTCAGTTTGTAGAGGAGCACCGCCGCGACGATGATCCAGGCAATCGGCCAGAGGCCATAGGCGAAACCGTAGCCGGCCGCGGCCAGGGCCATGTCGACCGGCATCTTGAAGGCGAAGATCGCCACCAGGATCGCCAGGGCCAGGGTGATGCTGCCCGCCACGTGCCCCTTGAGACGGAACACCGCCAGGGCGAGGAAGAAGAACACGATGGGAATGACGGCCGCGAGAGCGGACAGGCCGAGGCTGCCGAGCGGACTGTAGAGCTGTTGCCAGGTTTGCATATGGGGTGGCCCCTAATTGTTGTTGGTAGGCGCAGATAAACCGATTTGGATAATTGGTAATACCAATTTACAATCGTTGTGCGCTAGGTTAAAAGCCTTGCGGGGCATGTGTCAATTTGCCGCCCTGAAACTTTCGTCGCACAGAGGTCGGAAAAAGGAACTGATCGGGTGATTCAGACGCTCTCTGGTGGGTGCTGGCGCGGCGCCAATAGGCCAGAATAGGCAGCCCCGGCAAGGGTTCGGGAGCGTGAGGAGTGAGTGATGGGGTTTGATCAGATTCGTCAGCGCCGTTTGTCTGACGATATTGTCGAGCGACTCGAGGGGATGATTCTCGAGGGTACGCTCAAGCCCGGTGAGCGCCTGCCGGCCGAGCGTGCGCTGGCCGAGCAGTTCGGCGTGTCGCGGCCGTCGTTGCGCGAGGCGATCCAGAAGCTGGTGGCCAAGGGGCTGCTGGCGAGTCGGCAGGGTGGTGGCAACTATGTGGTGGAGACGCTGGGTTCGACGTTCAGCGATCCGTTGCTGCACCTGTTGGAAAACAATCCCGAGGCCCAGCGCGACCTGCTCGAATTCCGCCATACGCTGGAGGCGTCCTGCGCCTACTACGCGGCACTGCGCGCCACCGAAGTGGACCGTGATCGGCTGCGGGTGGCGTTCGAGCGACTGCAGAGTTGTTATGCACGGGCGGATGAGGTGAGCCGCGCGGAGGAGGGCGAGGCCGATGCGAACTTCCACCTGGCGATTGCCGAGGCCAGTCATAACGCGGTGTTGCTGCACACCATCCGTGGGTTGTTCGATCTGCTCAAGCGCAATGTGGTGACCAACATCGGTGGGATGTACAAGCAGCGCACGGAGACTCGCGACATGCTGATCAGTCAGCACCGGGAGTTGTACCTGGCGATCATCGAAGGCAGGGCCGAGCAGGCGCGTGAGGTGTCGAGCCGGCATATCCTGTATGTGCAGGAAGTGCTGGAAGAGGTGCGCCAGGAAGTGCAGCGGGTGGCGCGGGCGGAGCGGCGCAAGGGGATTTGAGCGGGCGGTTGCGTTTGTTCAGGCGGGGAGGTGGTTGCCTTTGGATTGCAATCGCCAGCAAGCGGAGCGCCGCCCGGCCGCCTCCCACAGTGGCCGCGCCTGGCCCTTACCGTGTGGGAGCAGGGCTCACCGAAGCGTCGGATCGCCGTGAATAAGTCCTCAAGTCTTGCCCCGGACTAGAGTCTCCCACAGTGGCCGAGTCGCACTCGGAATTGCTGTACGGCACGGACCTGCAGGAGCCGGGCAAACCAGGCTCCTGCATACAGGGGCGGTGTGCGGGGCTTAGTCTTCCTTGCCCTTGTTGCGCACCGCACGCTGCAGCTCCCGACCGGCGTCGCGCTCGCGTTCGGTATCGCGCTTGTCGTATTCCTTCTTGCCCTTGCCCAGGGCAATTTCGCACTTGACCAGATGCTTGCTCCAGTACAGCGACAGGCACACGCAGGTGTAGCCCTTCTGCTGTACGCCAGCGAAGATCTTCTCCAGCTCGCGCTGATTGAGCAGCAGCTTACGCGTGCGCGTCGGGTCGGCAATGACGTGGGTACTGGCGGTGGTCAGCGGTGTGAAGTGGCTGCCGAACAGCCAGGCTTCGCCATCCTTGAGCAGCACGTAACTGTCGACCAGTTGTGCCTTGCCCGCCCGCAAGCTCTTTACTTCCCAACCGGCCAGGACCAGGCCAGCCTCGAACCGTTGTTCGACGAAGTAATCGTGGCGCGCCTTTTTGTTTTGCGCGATGGTCCCTGTAGGGTGTTTCTTCTGTTTAGCCATAGGGGCGGCATTATAGGGGGTTGCGCGTCCGTCGGCTACGGTGAAGCTGCGTGCTTGAGCGCGTAGGATGAATCCCGGACAATGCGCCCTCTTTTGTATGCTGCCCAGCCGTGGAATTGACGCTGACATGACGACCCATATTCAACGTTCGGCCCTGCTGCCCTATCCGGCACAGGCGCTTTATGACCTGGTGAACGACGTCGCGCGTTATCCGGAATTCCTGCCGTGGTGCTCGGCCTCTCAGGTGCTGGAAAGCTCGGATGTGCACATGCGCGCCACGCTGTCGGTGGCCAAGGGCGGATTGAGTCAGCAGTTCGTGACCCGCAATACTTTGGTGCCGGGCCAGTCGATCGAGATGAATCTTGAGGAAGGGCCGTTCACTCAACTGCACGGCGTCTGGGTATTCAAGGCGCTGGGCGAGAAGGCCTGCAAGATCAGTCTCGACCTGACTTTCGATTATGCCGGGCCGATTGTGCGGGCGACTCTCGGGCCGTTGTTCAACCAGGCGGCCAATACGCTGGTGGATGCATTCTGTCAGCGGGCGAAGCAGATCAATGGCTGAGTCGCGGGTCGCCATCGAGGTGGTGTACGCCGAGGTTGGGCGTCAGTGCCTGCTGGAGGTTTCGGTGCCGGTGGGGACTACCTTGCGGGCGGCAGTTGGCTTGTCGGGGATGGCCGAGCAGTTTCCCGGGGTGGATCTGTCGGGTTGCCCGTTGGGGATTTTCGGCAAGGTGGTGAATGACCCCGAGGTCAGGACCGTGGTCGAGGGGGATCGTATCGAGATCTATCGACCGCTGCTGGCGGATCCGAAAGAGGTGAGGCGGTTGCGCGCGGAGAAGGCGGCCAAGGCTCGAGCGCAGAACTTGTAGGCGGATCGATCGTTCCCACGCTCCTGCGTGGGAACGATCAAAACCTTATTCAGGACGGGACATCAATAAATAAAAAGCCCGGACAGGCCGGGCTTTTTTGCGTCGCGATATTACTGCGGCGAGGTATCCAGCGGCTCCGGAGTCGGAACCGGCACGGTTTTCACGCCATCGACGTCTTTCTGGATCTGGTCGAGCAGCGAACCTGGCTTGGCTGGCTTCTCTTTCTTCTTCGGGGTTTCGACGTTCTGCGCCGGAGTTTCGACCGTCGTGCCGCTGTCCTTGCCGAGAATGGCTTCGTCACGGCTCACGCCGGGCATGAAGTCACCCGCCAGGTTCACCAGCTTGTCGTCATCACTGAAAATCAGGCTGACGCGTTCCTGTTGGCGCTCGCCGCCACCGGGCTGCAGGCTGTACAGATAATCCCAGCGATTGGCGTGGAAGGTGTCGGTCAACAAGGGGTTGCCCATGATAAACCGTACTTGCCGCCGGGTCATTCCGGGGCGCAACTGGTCTATCATGTCCTGCGTGACGACATTGCCCTGTTGGATGTCGATTTTGTAAACCCCGGGGAATGAACAACCGGCGAGTGCGAGCAGTCCCACTAAGGTGAAACTGGTTAGCAAGAGCTTGGTGTTTTGCATCGGTGGGCGACTTCCACTATCTTGGCTGGGACAACGTAAACCCCGATCATACCCGTATTAAGAGAAGCTGCGAAGCAGCATCGGCGAGAAAGCTGACCATGGTTGAAAATAGCGAACTACGCAAAGCTGGCTTAAAAGTGACTCTGCCACGGGTCAAGATTCTACAGATGCTCGATTCCACCGAGCAGCGTCACATGAGTGCCGAGGATGTTTACAAGGCGCTGATGGAAGCTGGTGAGGATGTCGGCCTGGCGACGGTCTACCGGGTGCTGACCCAGTTCGAAGCGGCCGGGTTGGTGGTCCGTCACAACTTCGATGGCGGCCATGCGGTGTTCGAGCTGGCGGACGGCGGCCACCACGACCACATGGTCAACGTGGATTCCGGCGAAGTCATCGAATTCATCAACCCGGAAATCGAGAAGCTCCAGCACGCCATTGCCGAGCAGCATGGCTACGAGCTGGTGGATCACAACCTGGTGCTGTACGTACGCAAGAAGAAGTAATTCTGTCGTACGGATTCAGGTCCGTGAAACGAACGAAGGCGACCCCAGGGTCGCCTTCGTGTTTTTTGTTACCTGAAATGTTGTGGCTCAGCTTTTGGCTGTGACCACCATCTTTTTCGCGTGGGCGATGGATTCCTTGGTGAGATCGATGCCACCGAGCATGCGCGCGACTTCTTCGACCCGTTCGGTCTTGCCCAGCTTGGATACGGCTGTGCGTGTGGCATCGCTGCCGCGCACCTTGTGCACGAACAGATGATGGTGGCCCTGGGCGGCCACTTGCGGCAGGTGGGTGACAGTCAGTACCTGGCCGCGGTCGCCGAGACGGCGCAGCAACTGGCCGACGATCTCCGCGGTCGGCCCGCCGATGCCCACGTCCACTTCGTCGAATACCAGGGTCGGGATGCGTGAGGTCTGCGCGGTGATCACCTGTATCGCCAGGCTGATACGCGACAGTTCACCACCCGAGGCGACCTTGGCCAGGGCCTTGAGTGGTTGGCCGGGGTTGGCGCTGACCAGCAGTTCGACCTGTTCCAGGCCATAGGGCAGTGGTTCGTCGCTGGTATTGGCGTGCAGCTCGATGCTGAAGCGCCCGCCCGGCATGCCCAGGCGCTGTATTTCCTGCTCGACCGCACTGGCCAGGCCGGTGGCGGCCTCGCGGCGCAGTTGGCTGAGTTCGCCGGCGCGCTCCTGGTAATGTCGGGCGTAGGCGGCCAGTTCTTCGCCAAGGCGTTCGATGGCCTCGTCGTTGGCGTTCATGGTTTCGATTTCGTCCAGCAGCTTCTGCTGCAGGGTCGCCACTTCGGTCGGCTGGATGCGGTGCTTGCGTGCCAGGGTATAGATGGCGTCCAGGCGTTCCTCAAGATACTGCAGGCGACCCGGGTCGGCGTCGAAGTGGTCGACGAAGCGGTTCAACTCGCCGACGGCTTCCTCCACCTGGATCTGCGCGCTGGCCAGCAGGTTGGCGGCTTCGCCTAGGGCGCCGGAGCCGTTGCTGACGCTGGTCAGGCGGTTCAGGCAGGTGGTGAGGGCGTGCAGTACATTGCCCGAATCGCTTTCGCTGCATTGCTCGACCACTTGCCGGCAGACGCCCAGCAGGGTCTCGGCGTTGGTCAGGTTCTTGTGTTCCTGCTCCAGCTCGTCCAGTTCGTTTTCGCCGAGGGCGAGGTTTTCCAGTTCCTCCAGTTGGTAGCTGAGCAACTGGTGGCGCGCGCGTTGCTCGTCGCCGGAATTGGACAGGCGCTCCAGTTCCTGGCGGGTCTGGCGCCAGCGCTGGGCGGCGAGCTGCACCTGGCGGGCGAGGTCGGTCGCGCCGGCATACTCGTCGAGCAGGCGGCGATGGGTGTCGGTCTTGAGCAGGGACTGGTGTTCGTGCTGGCTGTGGATGTCGATCAGCAGTTCGCCCAGCGCCTTGAGATCGCCGAGAGGGCAGGTCGAGCCGTTGATATAGCCGCGTGAACGCCCTTCGGCGGTGATGACTCGGCGCAATATGCAAGGCCCGTCGTTGTCCAGGTCGCGCTCGGCGAGCCACTGGCGGGCCTCCGGGATGTCCTGCAGGTCGAAGGTGGCGAGGATATCGGCCTTGTCCGCGCCGGGGCGCACCACGCCGCTGTCGGCCCGGTCGCCCAGGGTCAGGCCGAGGGCGTCGAGCATGATCGACTTGCCCGCACCGGTTTCGCCGGTGATGACGCTCATCCCGCGATCCAGTTCCAGGTCGAGGTGTTCGACGATTGCGTAGTTGTGTACGGACAGGTGCACCAGCATGAAGGCCGCTCCCAGGTTCAGGTCTGGTTATTTATACAGTGTTTTGATTTTGCCTGACAATGCCTGTCTTTAGTCCGATTCGCTTGAATCAACGGGTTTTTTAGTGCGATCGGCGATGCAGGACCTCCATCGATCGGGTGAAGAGCGTGTTTTGGGCACTTGAACCTGGAAAATGCGGCCCCATATATGGGGGCAGAAGCGCGGGCCAAGCCTGCGGACGATATTGAAAGGAGGTTTTTATGGCTGACGAACAGAATCTGGATGCGCAAAATCAGGAAGCCAACCAGGCTGCCGAGGCTTCGAGCGATGACCTGGCAACCCGCGTGCAGGTGCTCGAGGAGCAACTGGCCGCTGCCCAGGACCAGGGGCTGCGCGTGGCCGCCGACCTGCAGAACGTTCGCCGCCGTGCCGAGCAGGACGTCGAGAAGGCGCACAAGTTCGCCCTGGAAAAATTCGCCGGCGACCTGCTGCCGATTCTCGACAGCCTGGAGCGCGGCCTTGAGCTGTCCAATCCCGATGACGAAAGCATTCGCCCGATGCGCGAAGGTATCGAGCTGACCCTGAAGATGTTCCAGGACACCTTCAAGCGTCACCAGCTGGAAGCCATCGATCCCCATGGCGAACCCTTCAACGCTTCGCTGCACCAGGCGATGGCCATGCAGGAAAGCGCCGACGTCGAGCCGAACAGCGTCTTGAAGGTGTTCCAGAAGGGCTATCAGCTCAACGGTCGCCTGCTGCGCCCGGCCATGGTGGTGGTGAGCAAGGCGGTTGCACCGGTTTCGCCGACGATCGACGAGCAGGCTTGAAATCGGTCATAGCGACCCCATTTATAAGTCAAGCGTTTAAGTGCTACCGCAGTTGGCAATAACCGCTGCGGCAAAAAATCCAAGTTTCGGGAGAGTGAAATGGGCAAAATCATCGGTATCGACCTGGGGACTACCAACTCCTGCGTCTCCATTCTGGAAAACGGCAACGTCAAGGTGATCGAGAACGCCGAAGGCGCTCGCACCACGCCGTCGATCATTGCATACGCCAACGATGGCGAAACCCTGGTTGGCCAGTCGGCCAAGCGCCAGGCCGTGACCAACCCGCACAACACCCTGTACGCGGTGAAGCGTCTGATCGGTCGCAAGTTCGACGAAGAAGTCGTACAGAAAGACATCAAGATGGTTCCGTACAAGATCGCCAAGGCCGACAACGGCGATGCCTGGGTTGAAGTGAACGGCCAGAAGATGGCTCCGCCACAGATTTCGGCTGAAATCCTGAAGAAAATGAAGAAGACCGCCGAAGACTACCTCGGCGAGGCCGTGACCGAAGCGGTGATCACCGTTCCGGCCTACTTCAACGACAGCCAGCGTCAGGCCACCAAGGACGCCGGGCGTATCGCCGGTCTGGATGTCAAGCGCATCATCAACGAACCGACCGCCGCTGCGCTGGCCTACGGCATGGACAAGGCCAAGGGCGACCACACCGTCATCGTCTATGACCTGGGTGGTGGTACCTTCGACGTTTCCGTGATCGAAATCGCCGAAGTCGATGGCGAGCACCAGTTCGAAGTACTGGCAACCAACGGCGACACCTTCCTCGGTGGTGAAGACTTCGACATCCGTCTGATCGACTACCTCGTCGACGAATTCAAGAAAGAAAGCGGCATGAACCTCAAGGGCGACCCGCTGGCGATGCAGCGCCTGAAAGAAGCTGCCGAGAAGGCCAAGATCGAGCTGTCGTCCTCGCAGTCGACCGACGTCAACCTGCCGTACATCACGGCTGATGCAAGCGGTCCGAAGCACCTGAACGTGAAGATCTCCCGCGCCAAGCTGGAAGCGCTGGTGGAAGACCTGGTTCAGCGTACCATCGAGCCTTGCCGTATCGCCCTGAAAGACGCCGGTATCGACGTCGGTTCGATCAACGACGTGATCCTGGTCGGCGGTCAGACCCGTATGCCGCTGGTGCAGAAGGCCGTGACCGACTTCTTCGGCAAGGAGCCACGCAAGGACGTGAACCCGGACGAGGCCGTTGCCATGGGTGCCGCGATCCAGGGCGCCGTACTGGCCGGTGATGTGAAGGACGTTCTGCTGCTGGACGTCAGCCCGCTGACCCTGGGTATCGAAACCATGGGTGGCGTGATGACCGCGCTGATCGAGAAGAACACCACCATTCCGACCAAGAAGTCGCAAGTGTTCTCGACTGCCGACGACAACCAGAGCGCCGTGACCATCCACGTGCTGCAGGGCGAGCGCAAGCAAGCCGCGCAGAACAAGTCGCTGGGCAAGTTTGACCTGTCCGAGATCCCGCCAGCACCCCGTGGCGTGCCTCAGATCGAAGTGACCTTCGACATCGACGCCAACGGTATCCTGCACGTCGGCGCGAAGGACAAGGCCACCGGTAAGGAACAGAAGATCACCATCAAGGCCAACTCGGGTCTGTCGGATGAAGAAATCCAGCAAATGGTTCGCGATGCCGAGCTGAACGCCGAGGAAGACCGCAAGTTCGAAGAGCTGGCCGCCGCTCGCAACCAGGGCGACGCACTGGTGCACTCGACTCGCAAGATGGTCGCCGACGCTGGTGACAAGGTGAGCGCCGAAGAGAAGACCGCGATCGAAGCCGCCGTGGTCGCCCTGGAAGCCGCCGTGAAGGGCGACGACAAGGCTGCCATCGACGCCAAGGTCGAGGAGCTGTCCAAGGTCTCCGCGCCTGTGGCGCAGAAGATGTACGCCGAGCAGGGTGCCAAGCCTGAAGCCGGTGCGCAGCCTGCCCAGGAAGAGGCGCACAAGGACGACGTCGTCGATGCCGAGTTCGAAGAAGTCAAAGACCACAAGTAATACTGCTTGTTGGTCGGCCGGTTGACTGCGTTTGCGCGGTGACTGGTAGGATGTCGCCGCGCGGGAGCTTGCTCCCGCGTTGGCGTGTCTGGAGTACGCAAATTTTTACAGCATGCGACAGCGCTCGGGTGCTGGCCTCAGGGGCAATTTATGGCAAAGCGTGACTATTACGAGGTATTGGGGGTCGAGCGTGGCTCCAGCGAGACGGAGCTGAAAAAGGCTTATCGTCGTCTTGCGATGAAATATCACCCGGACCGCAACCCGGATGACAAGGCTGCGGAAGAGAAATTCAAGGAGGCCAACGAGGCCTACGAGGTTCTGTCCGATTCCAGCAAGCGGGCCGCCTACGACCAGTACGGTCATGCCGGCGTCGACCCGAGCATGGGCGGCGGCGGTGCCGGCTTCGGCGGGCAGAACTTCTCCGATATCTTCGGCGATGTATTCAGCGATTTCTTCGGTGGCGGCCGCGGCGGTTCCCGTGGCGGTGCCCAGCGCGGCAGCGACCTGCGCTATACCTTGGAGCTGAACCTGGAAGAAGCGGTGCGCGGCACCACCGTGAATATCCGCGTGCCGACGCTGGTCAACTGCAAGCCGTGCGACGGTTCCGGCGCGAAGAAGGGTTCTTCGCCGGTGACCTGTCCGACCTGTGGCGGTATCGGCCAGGTGCGCATGCAGCAGGGCTTCTTCTCGGTGCAGCAGACCTGCCCGCGCTGCCATGGCCAGGGCAAGATCATTTCCGATCCGTGCGAGTCCTGCCACGGACAGGGGCGTGTCGAAGAGTACAAGACCCTGTCGGTCAAGGTGCCGTCGGGCGTCGATACCGGCGACCGTATCCGTCTGTCCGGCGAGGGCGAGGCGGGCACCCAGGGTGGTCCGACCGGCGACCTGTATGTCGTGATCAATGTGCGTGAGCACGACATCTTCCAGCGTGATGGCAAGCACCTGTACTGCGAAGTGCCGATCAGCTTCGTCGATGCCGCCCTGGGTGGCGAGCTGGAAGTGCCGACCCTGGACGGTCGGGTCAAGCTGAAGATTCCGGAAGGCACCCAGACCGGCAAGCAGTTCCGTTTGCGCGGCAAGGGCGTGGCGCCGGTGCGTGGCGGTGGTGCGGGCGACCTGATGTGCCGCGTGGCCGTCGAGACGCCGGTGAACCTGAGTCGTCGTCAGCGTGAGCTGCTGGAAGAGTTCCGTGCCTCGCTGGATGTCGACAGTTCCCATTCGCCCAAGGCCAGTGGCTGGTTCGAAGGTATGAAGCGCTTCTTCGGCGACCTGTAAGGAGCGTTTTATGCGACGTATAGCTGTGATGGGCGCCGCTGGGCGCATGGGCCGGATCCTGGTCGAGGCGGTGCAGCAGCAGGTGCCGGTCGCCGGTCTGACGGCGGCCGTGGTGCGTCCGGGCAGTTCGTTGGTCGGCGCCGACGCCGGTGAGCTGGCGTCTCTGGGGCGTATCGGCGTGCCGTTGTCCGATGCGCTGGAGAAGGTGGCCGAAGAGTTCGACGTGCTGATCGACTTCACCCTGCCGGAAGTGATGCTCAAGAACCTGGCATTCTGCCGCAAGGCCGGCAAGGCCATGGTGATCGGCACCACCGGCCTGACGCCCGAGCAGAAGCAGTTGCTGGTGGAGGCGGGCAAGGATATTCCGATTGTCTTCGCCGCCAACTTCAGCGTGGGCGTCAACCTGTCGCTGAAGCTGCTCGAGCTGACGGCTCGGGTGCTGGGTGAGGATGCGGATATCGAGATCATCGAGACGCATCACCGGCACAAGGTCGACTCGCCTTCGGGGACGGCCATGCGCATGGGCGAGGTGATCGCCGATACGCTGGAACGTGACCTGCAGAAAGTCGCGGTCTATGGGCGTGAGGGGCACGTCGGCGCGCGGGCGCGTGACACCATTGGCTTTGCTACCGTGCGCGGTGGTGACGTGGTGGGCGATCACACCGTCTTGTTCGCGACCGAGGGTGAGCGCCTGGAGATCACCCACAAGGCCTCGAGCCGCATGACCTTCGCCAAGGGTGCCGTACGTGCGGCGCTGTGGCTGGATGGCAAGGCGGCCGGCCTGTACGACATGCAGGATGTGCTCGACCTGCATTGATCTGAATGGCGCGTCCCGCTCTATGGCGCGCCTTTTCCTTGTAGGAGCAGGGCTTGCCCGCGAAGCTTCTGGCGATCTCAAGATCGCTTTCGCGTGCAAGCCTCGCTCCTGCAGCGGGGTACATGCGAGGCGTGTACGCCCTCAAGACCGCTTGGCGACGTCCTGTCGCATTTCCTGGCCTTCAAGGCTCATTAGCGGTGGATTAAAAAAGCATTTTTCTGTAAGCTACAGCTTTAGTGTGTCCACTAAAAGCGCGCAGAATAATTCAGTGAAAGAAGCGGGGTGACGTGTCCATACGTCACTCCGCTTTTTTACAACCTGCGATCGCCCTTTCAGGCTTTATTTACGGGAGGTCTTCTTGACTAAGCCAGCCATACTTGCCCTTGCTGATGGCAGCATTTTTCGCGGCGAAGCCATTGGAGCCGACGGCCAGACCGTTGGTGAGGTGGTGTTCAACACCGCAATGACCGGCTATCAGGAAATCCTTACCGATCCTTCCTACGCCCAACAGATCGTTACCCTGACCTATCCGCACATCGGCAACACCGGCACCACGCCGGAGGATGCCGAGTCCAACCGCGTGTGGTCGGCCGGCCTGGTCATCCGCGACTTGCCGCTGGTGGCGAGCAACTGGCGTAACACGATGTCCCTGTCGGACTACCTGAAGGCCAACAACGTGGTGGCCATCGCCGGTATCGACACCCGTCGCCTGACCCGCATCCTGCGTGAGAAGGGCTCGCAGAACGGCTGCATCCTGGCCGGCGACAACATCACCGAGGAAGCGGCCATCGCCGCGGCGCGCGGCTTCCCAGGCCTGAAAGGCATGGACCTGGCGAAAGTCGTCAGCACCCAGGAAGCCTACGAGTGGCGTTCGACGGTCTGGGAATTGAAGACCGACAGCCACGCGACCATCGACGCCGCCGACCTGCCTTACCACGTCGTGGCTTACGACTACGGCATCAAGTCGAACATCCTGCGCATGCTGGTCGAGCGCGGCTGTCGCGTCACCGTGCTGCCGGCCCAGGCGCCTGCCAGCGAAGCCCTGGCCCTCAAGCCGGACGGCGTGTTCCTGTCCAACGGCCCTGGCGATCCGGAGCCTTGCGACTACGCGATCCAGGCGATCAAGGAAATCCTGGAGACCGAGATTCCGGTGTTCGGTATCTGCCTGGGTCACCAACTGCTGGCCCTGGCCTCCGGTGCCAAGACCATCAAGATGGGTCACGGCCACCATGGTGCCAACCACCCGGTGCAGGACCTGGATTCCGGTGTCGTCATGATCACCAGCCAGAACCACGGTTTCGCCGTGGATGAAGCGACCCTGCCAGGCAATGTCCGGGCGATCCACAAGTCGCTGTTCGACGGCTCGCTGCAAGGCATCGAGCGTACCGACAAGAGCGCGTTCAGCTTCCAGGGCCACCCTGAAGCCAGCCCGGGCCCGAACGATGTGGCGCCGCTGTTCGATCGCTTCATCAATGAGATGGCCAAGCGCCGTTGATTGCCTGGATGCCTTGGGCGGCCCCGCGTGGCGGCGGCCCCCTTGGCAGTTTCAAGGACGTTTCAACGACTTGCCGACTGACCCGCGGATTTGAGTGACAAACCCATGCCAAAACGTACAGACATTAAAAGCATCCTGATTCTCGGTGCCGGCCCGATCGTCATCGGCCAGGCCTGTGAATTCGACTACTCCGGCGCCCAGGCCTGCAAGGCCCTGCGCGAGGAGGGCTACCGCGTCATCCTGGTGAACTCCAACCCGGCGACCATCATGACCGACCCGGCCATGGCGGATGCGACCTACATCGAGCCGATCAAGTGGCGCACCGTGGCCAAGATCATCGAGAAGGAGCGTCCGGACGCGCTGCTGCCGACCATGGGTGGCCAGACCGCGCTGAACTGCGCCCTGGACCTGGAGCGCGAAGGCGTGCTGGAGAAATTCGGTGTCGAGATGATCGGTGCCAACGCCGACACCATCGACAAGGCCGAAGACCGTTCGCGTTTCGACAAGGCCATGAAGTCCATCGGCCTGGAATGCCCGCGTTCCGGTATCGCCCACAGCATGGAAGAGGCCAACGCGGTCCTCGAGAAGCTCGGCTTCCCATGCATCATCCGTCCGTCCTTCACCATGGGCGGCACCGGTGGCGGTATCGCCTACAACCGTGAAGAGTTCGAAGAGATCTGTGCCCGTGGTCTGGACCTGTCGCCGACCAAGGAACTGCTGATCGACGAATCGCTGATCGGCTGGAAAGAATACGAAATGGAAGTTGTCCGCGACAAAAAGGACAACTGCATCATCGTCTGCTCCATCGAGAACTTCGACCCGATGGGCGTGCACACCGGTGACTCGATCACCGTCGCTCCGGCGCAGACCCTGACCGACAAGGAATACCAGATCCTGCGTAACGCCTCCCTGGCGGTGCTGCGTGAGATCGGCGTGGAAACCGGTGGTTCCAACGTGCAGTTCGGTATCTGCCCGAACACCGGCCGCATGGTCGTCATCGAGATGAACCCGCGGGTATCGCGTTCCTCGGCGCTGGCGTCGAAAGCCACCGGCTTCCCGATCGCCAAGGTCGCGGCCAAGCTGGCCGTGGGCTACACCCTGGACGAGCTGTCGAACGACATCACCGGCGGCAAGACCCCGGCGTCCTTCGAACCGTCCATCGACTACGTCGTCACCAAGCTGCCACGCTTCGCCTTCGAGAAATTCGGTCAGGCCGATGCGCGCCTGACCACCCAGATGAAGTCGGTGGGTGAAGTGATGGCCATCGGCCGGACCTTCCAGGAGTCCCTGCAGAAAGCTCTGCGCGGCCTGGAAGTGGGCGTTTGCGGCCTGGACGAGAAAGTCGACCTGAGCAATCCGGAAAGCATGAGCGTGCTCAAGCGCGAACTGACCGTGCCGGGCGCCGAGCGTATCTGGTACGTGGCGGATGCCTTCCGTGCCGGCCTGAGCGTCGAAGAAATCTTCGGCATGAACATGATCGACCCCTGGTTCCTGGTGCAGATCGAGGACCTGGTCAAGGAAGAAGAGCGCGTCAAGACCCTGGGTCTGGCCGCCATCGACCGCGACCTGATGTTCCGCCTCAAGCGCAAGGGCTTCTCCGACCAGCGTCTGGCCAAGCTGCTGGGCGTGACCGAGAAGAACCTGCGCACCCACCGCCAGAAGCTGGAAGTGTTCCCGGTCTACAAGCGCGTCGACACCTGCGCGGCCGAGTTCGCCACCGATACCGCCTACCTGTACTCCACCTACGAGGAAGAGTGCGAGGCCAACCCGTCGACCCGCGACAAGATCATCATCCTGGGTGGCGGCCCGAACCGTATCGGCCAGGGCATCGAGTTCGACTACTGCTGCGTGCACGCGGCACTGGCGCTGCGCGATGACGGCTACGAGACCATCATGGTCAACTGCAACCCGGAAACCGTTTCCACCGACTACGACACCTCCGATCGCCTGTACTTCGAGCCGGTGACCCTGGAAGACGTACTGGAAATCGTCCGCGTCGAGAAGCCGAAGGGCGTGATCGTCCAGTACGGCGGCCAGACTCCGCTGAAACTGGCGCGTGCCCTGGAAGCGGCCGGCGTACCGATCATCGGTACCAGCCCTGACGCCATCGACCGTGCCGAAGACCGTGAGCGCTTCCAGCAGATGGTCGAGCGCCTGAACCTGCGCCAGCCGCCGAACGCCACCGTGCGCAGCGAAGACGAAGCCGTGCGTGCGGCAAGCAAGATCGGTTATCCACTGGTGGTGCGTCCGTCCTACGTGCTGGGCGGCCGGGCGATGGAAATCGTCTACAAGGAAGAAGAGCTCAAGCGCTACCTGCGCGAAGCGGTCCAGGTGTCGAACGACAGTCCGGTCCTGCTCGACCACTTCCTCAACTGCGCCATCGAGATGGATGTGGACGCGGTCAGCGACGGCACCGACGTGGTGATCGGCGCGATCATGCAGCACATCGAGCAGGCCGGCGTTCACTCCGGTGACTCCGCGTGCTCGCTGCCGCCGTATTCGCTGCCGGCGCACATTCAGGACGAGATGCGCGAGCAGGTCAAGAAAATGGCCCTGGAGCTGGGCGTGGTCGGCCTGATGAACGTGCAACTGGCGCTGCAGGGTGAAGACATCTACGTCATCGAAGTGAACCCGCGTGCCTCGCGTACCGTGCCGTTCGTGTCCAAGTGCATCGGTGTCTCCCTGGCGATGATCGCGGCACGTGTGATGGCCGGCAAGACTCTGAAGGAGCTGGGCTTCACCAAGGAAATCATCCCGAACTTCTACAGTGTGAAAGAGGCGGTGTTCCCATTCGCCAAGTTCCCTGGCGTCGACCCGATCCTCGGCCCGGAGATGAAGTCCACCGGTGAAGTGATGGGCGTCGGCGATACCTTCGGCGAAGCGTTCGCCAAGGCGCAGATGGGCGCCAGCGAAGTGCTGCCGACCGGCGGTACCGCGTTCATCAGCGTGCGTGACGACGACAAGCCGCTGGTTGCAGGGGTGGCCCGTGATCTGATCAACTTGGGCTTCGAAGTGGTTGCCACTGCCGGTACCGCCAAGGTGATCGAGGCGGCAGGCCTGAAAGTGCGCCGGGTCAACAAGGTGACCGAAGGCCGTCCGCACGTCGTGGACATGATCAAGAATGACGAAGTCACCCTGATCATCAACACGACCGAAGGTCGCCAGTCGATTGCCGACTCGTACTCCATTCGTCGTAACGCGCTGCAGCACAAGATCTACTGCACAACCACCATTGCTGCTGGCGAAGCCATCTGCGAAGCGCTCAAGTTCGGTCCCGAGAAGACCGTGCGTCGCTTGCAGGATCTACACGCAGGATTGAAGGCATGAGCATAACCAAGTACCCCATGACCGTTCAGGGTGCCAAGGCCCTGGAAGATGAGCACGCTCACCTGACCAAGGTCGTCCGTCCGAAGCTGAGCCAGGACATCGGTACGGCCCGCGAGCTGGGCGACCTGAAGGAAAACGCCGAATACCATGCTGCACGCGAGCAGCAGGGTATGGTCGAGGCGCGGATTCGCGATATCGAAGGTCGCCTGCAGAACGCGGTGATCATCGATGTCACGACCATTCCGCACACTGGTAAGGTGATTTTCGGCACGACGGTGGAAATCGCCAACGTCGAGACCGACGAGACCGTGACCTATCACATCGTGGGTGAGGATGAGGCTGACATCAAACAGGGCAAGATCTCGGTGGTTTCCCCCATCGCCCGTGCCCTGATCGCCAAGGACGAAGGCGATGTCGTGACCGTCAAGACGCCGGGTGGCGTGATCGAGTACGAGATTGTCGCAGTCCGTCACATCTGAACGCAGGCGCCCGCTGCGCGCGGGCGCCATGCTCTGGCAACTGGCCCAGATGCTCTGGGTCGGCGGCTTGTGGTTATTGCACGTGGGGCTGTTGCCGGTCCTCGCGCAGATTGGCCTGGCGCCGTTGCTGATCGAAGAGGTCGGTGCGCAGCTGGGTTCTCTATTGGTGGGATTTGCAGTGGTCTGCGTGACCGTGCAGGTCCTGGTGCTGGTTCGGACCGAAGGTCGCTCGAGCCTGTGGCGCGATACCCGTGGGCAACTGCTGCTGATGGCCTGGTATGCGTGCGCGATGTATTTCGCGATGCGCTACTGGCAGCCGCAAGCCTTGCGCTTGCAACTGTTCAGCTATCTGGTGCTTGGCCTGTCCGGCCTGGTGCTGGTGTTGCTGCCCGTTCCGGGCGAGGATGGCAGGGCACGCCAGGCGTACCCTTGACCCTGGCGGCTGTCACTTGTAGCGGTGCACGTTCGACAGTTGCTTGTTGACGTCGAAGTTGCGGCGATAGATCAGTGCCATCTTGCCGATGACCTGTACCAGGTCCGCCTTGCCGACCTTGCACAGTTCCGCGATGTGCGCCAGGCGCTGCTCGCGATCGAGGATGTTGAGCTTGACCTTGATCAGCTCGTGGTCGTTCAGCGCGCGCTCGAGTTCGGCTAGCACACCTTCAGTCAAACCGTTGTCAGCCACAGTCAATACTGGTTTCAGATGGTGGCCAATGGATTTGTACTGTTTCTTCTGCTCCTGAGTGAGCGGCATAATCTGACCCCTGCGTCTGATCTGGTAAAAAAATGGCGGCTAGTTTACCCGAGCGAGTCCGGGACCGCCCAGTTAATCGCGATTCGACAATTTTTCGAGGTGGCCCGTGGCCCGTTCCAAGACCAGCCATAACTGGCTGAAAGAGCATTTCAACGACCCATTCGTCAAAATGGCGCAAAAGGACGGCTACCGTTCCCGCGCCAGCTACAAGCTGCTGGAGATCCAGGAAAAGGACCGGCTGATCCGTCCGGGCATGAGCGTGATCGACCTCGGCGCGGCGCCGGGTGGCTGGTCGCAGGTGACCAGTCGTCTGATTGGTGGCCAGGGTCGGCTGATCGCCTCCGATATCCTCGACATGGACGCGATTCCCGACGTGACCTTCATCAAGGGCGACTTCACCGAGGACGCCGTGTTGGCGCAAATCCTCGAGGCGGTTGGAAATTCCGAGGTTGACCTTGTGATTTCCGATATGGCCCCCAATATGAGTGGTACGCCCGCTGTGGATATGCCGCGCTCGATGTTTCTTTGCGAGCTGGCTCTGGACCTGGCGGGGCGTGTGTTGCGGCCTGGTGGTGATTTTCTGATCAAGATATTCCAGGGCGAAGGCTTCGACGAGTACCACAAGAACGTGCGCAAGATGTTCGAGAAGGTGCAGATGCGTAAGCCGAGCTCATCCCGCGATCGTTCCCGCGAGCAGTACCTGCTGGGGCGTGGCTTCCGCGGACGCGATACCGAGTAATAGGTTTTTTGGGCTGGGCAATAGGAAATTCGCATTTCGCCTCGTGAACATAAGCGAATATTGTGTAGTCAATGTTTCACAAAGGGTTACAGACGGCTCCTGCGCAGCTGTAGGTAATGTAGTAAGTTATGCCGGTGAATTTCATGCGAAGCGCGCGCCACAAGCGGAGCTGGCTTCAGAGGGCACTTAATTGAACGATATGGCAAAGAATCTGATCCTGTGGTTGATCATCGCGGCTGTCCTGGTGACGGTGATGAACAACTTCTCCAGCCCTAACGAGCCACAGACCCTCAACTATTCCGACTTCATCCAGCAGGTCAAGGACGGCAAGGTCGAGCGCGTTGCCGTGGACGGCTATGTGATCACCGGCAAGCGCAACGATGGCGACAGCTTCAAGACCATTCGTCCGGCGATCCAGGACAATGGCCTGATCGGCGACCTGGTCGACAACCACGTCGTGATCGAAGGCAAGCAGCCGGAGCAGCAGAGCATCTGGACCCAGTTGCTGGTGGCCAGCTTCCCGATCCTGGTGATCATCGCGGTGTTCATGTTCTTCATGCGCCAGATGCAGGGCGGTGCGGGCGGCAAGGGCGGGCCGATGAGCTTCGGCAAGAGCAAGGCGCGCCTGCTGTCCGAAGACCAGGTGAAAACCACCCTGGCCGACGTCGCCGGTTGTGACGAGGCCAAGGAAGAGGTTGGCGAGCTGGTCGAGTTTCTGCGTGATCCGGGCAAGTTCCAGCGTCTGGGCGGGCGTATTCCGCGCGGCGTGCTGATGGTCGGTCCACCCGGTACCGGTAAGACCTTGCTGGCCAAGGCCATCGCCGGCGAGGCGAAAGTGCCGTTCTTCACCATTTCCGGTTCCGACTTCGTCGAAATGTTCGTCGGTGTCGGTGCCAGCCGTGTTCGCGACATGTTCGAACAGGCGAAGAAACACGCACCCTGCATCATCTTCATCGACGAGATCGACGCCGTCGGTCGCCATCGTGGTGCCGGCATGGGTGGCGGTCACGACGAGCGCGAGCAGACCCTCAACCAGTTGCTGGTGGAGATGGACGGTTTCGAGATGAATGACGGTATCATCGTCATCGCCGCGACCAACCGTCCCGACGTGCTCGACCCGGCGCTGTTGCGTCCCGGTCGTTTCGACCGCCAGGTGGTGGTCGGCCTGCCGGATATCCGCGGCCGCGAGCAGATTCTCAAGGTGCATATCCGCAAGGTGCCGGTCGGTGACGACGTCGCGCCTGCCGTGATTGCCCGTGGTACCCCGGGTTTCTCCGGTGCCGACCTGGCCAACCTGGTCAACGAGGCCTCGCTGTTCGCCGCTCGCGCCAGCAAGCGCATCGTCGAAATGAAAGAGTTCGAGCTGGCCAAGGACAAGATCATGATGGGCGCCGAGCGCAAGACCATGGTCATGTCGGAGAAGGAAAAGCAGAACACCGCCTATCACGAAGCCGGTCACGCGATCGTCGGTCGGCTGGTGCCCGAGCATGATCCGGTCTACAAGGTTTCGATCATCCCGCGCGGTCGTGCGCTGGGCGTGACCATGTTCCTGCCGGAGGAGGACCGCTACAGCCTGTCCAAGCGCGCGCTGATCAGCCAGATCTGTTCGCTGTACGGCGGCCGTATCGCCGAGGAAATGACTCTGGGCTTCGATGGTGTCACCACCGGTGCTTCCAACGACATCATGCGTGCCAGTCAGATTGCCCGGAACATGGTCACCAAGTGGGGCCTGTCCGAGAAACTCGGTCCGCTGATGTACGCCGAAGAGGATCAGGAAGTGTTCCTGGGCCGTGGCGGTGGCGGTCAGAACGCCAGCTTCTCCGGCGAGACGGCCAAGCTGATCGACTCCGAGGTGCGCAGCATCATTGACCAGTGCTACGGCACGGCCAAGCAGATTCTCACCGACAACCGCGACAAGCTCGACGCCATGGCCGATGCGCTGATGAAGTACGAGACCATCGATGCCGACCAGATCGACGACATCATGGCCGGTCGTACGCCGCGTGAGCCGCGTGACTGGGGTGGGTCGGGCTCTTCGGGCACCACGCCGTCGGTCGCGAAGAACGAGCGTCCTGAAGCTCCGATTGGCGGCCCGGCAGCCGATCACTAAGGTTTGAAATGACTTCTGTTCAGTCCTCGACCCGGTTGCCTTGCGGCAACCGGGTTCTTGATTTGGCCCGGACGCATGTCATGGGCATTCTCAACGTTACCCCTGATTCCTTTTCCGATGGCGGGCGTTTCAGTCAGTTGGATGCGGCGTTGCGGCATGCCGAGGGCATGGTGCGGGCCGGTGCGACCCTGATCGACGTCGGTGGCGAATCGACCCGGCCGGGTGCACGGGTCGTCTCGCCCCTGGAAGAGCTTGAGCGGGTGGCGCCGATCGTCGAGCGCATCCATCGCGAGCTGGATGTGATCATTTCGGTCGACACCTCGACACCGGCGGTGATGCGCGAAACGGCGCGTCTCGGCGCCGGCCTGATCAACGACGTGCGCTCGCTGCGGCGCGACGGCGCGCTGGATGCGGCAGCGGCTACCGGCTTGCCGGTGTGCCTGATGCACATGCTCGGCGAGCCCGGCGACATGCAGGATAATCCGCGGTATGAAAACGTCACGCGAGACGTACAGGCGTTTCTCGTCGAGCGCATGCGCGAGTGCGAGGCCGCGGGGATTCCCGCCGAGCGGATTGTCCTGGATCCCGGCTTCGGCTTTGCGAAAACCCTGCAGCACAACCTGAGCCTGTTCAAGCACATGGAGCAGTTGCATGCGCTTGGACGGCCACTGTTGGTGGGTGTCTCGCGAAAGAGCATGATAGGCCTGACACTGGGGCGACCCGTGGGCGAACGTCTGTATGGCAGCCTGGCCCTGGCGGCGCTGGCAATGAGCAAGGGCGCGCGGATTTTGCGGGTGCACGATGTGGCCGAGACGGCCGACATCGTCAAGATGCTCGCTGCGGTAGAAGCTGCCGAATAAGAACGATGGAGCACGTATGAAGAAAAAATATTTCGGCACCGACGGTATTCGGGGCCGCGTCGGGCAGTACCCGATCACCCCCGATTTCATGCTCAAGCTGGGCTGGGCCGCCGGCATGGCGTTCCGCAAGCAGGGCGCCTGCCGCGTTCTGGTCGGCAAGGACACGCGCATCTCCGGCTACATGTTCGAATCCGCCCTGGAGGCCGGCCTGTCCGCGGCTGGGGCTGACGTGATGCTGCTGGGGCCGATGCCGACCCCGGCCATCGCCTACCTGACCCGCACGTTCCACGCCGAGGCGGGGATCGTCATCAGTGCTTCGCACAACCCGCACGACGACAACGGCATCAAGTTCTTCTCCGGCGAAGGCACCAAGCTGCCGGATGAAGTGGAGCTGATGATCGAGGAGTTGCTCGATGCGCCGATGACCGTGGTCGAGTCGGGCAAGCTCGGCAAGGTCTCGCGGATCAACGACGCGGCCGGCCGCTACATCGAGTTCTGCAAGGGCAGCGTGCCGACCGGCACCAAGCTGTCCGATCTGAAAATCGTGCTCGATTGCGCCCACGGCGCGACCTACAAGGTGGCGCCGAGCGTCTTTCGCGAGTTGGGCGCGCAGGTTACCGCGCTGTCGGTGCAGCCCAACGGGTTGAACATCAACGATAATTGCGGCTCGACCCACATCAAGCCGCTGCAGGCGGCGGTGCTGGCCGAGCAGGCCGACCTCGGCATCGCCTTCGACGGTGATGGCGACCGCGTACTGATGGTTGATCACACCGGCACGGTGGTCGATGGTGACGAACTGGTGTTCATCATTGCCCGTGACCTGGCCGAGCGCGGCAAGCTCAATGGCGGGGTGGTCGGGACGCTGATGAGCAATCTCGGGATGGAGCTGGCGCTCAAGGAGCTGGATATTCCGTTCGTGCGCGCCAATGTCGGTGACCGCTATGTGATTGCCGAGCTGCTCGAGCGCAACTGGCTGGTCGGTGGCGAGAATTCGGGGCATATCCTGTGCCTGAATCACAACACCACCGGTGATGCGATCATCGCGG
The DNA here is from genome assembly GCF_000364705.1 of Pseudomonas fuscovaginae SE-1. Lineage (GTDB taxonomy): Bacteria > Pseudomonadota > Gammaproteobacteria > Pseudomonadales > Pseudomonadaceae > Aquipseudomonas > Aquipseudomonas fuscovaginae_A. Next base: position 22,136 of record NZ_AQOH01000139.1, read on the forward strand.
CGCTGCAGGTGTTGCTGGCCTTGCGGCGTCGTGGCGAGACCCTGGCCGAGGCGCGCCAGGCTGTGCGCAAGTGCCCTCAGGTGCTGGTCAACGTGCGTTTCGGCGGTGGTGTCGACCCGGTCAAGCACCCGCAGGTGGTGGCCGAATGCGAGCGGGTCACCCAGGCCATGAACGGTCGCGGGCGTGTGCTGTTGCGCAAGTCGGGGACCGAGCCGTTGGTGCGTGTGATGGTCGAAGGCGAGGACGAAAAGTCCGTCCGCGGGCATGCCGAAGGGCTGGCAAAACTGGTTGCTGAAGTTTGTGCCTGAAATTGGCTTGCCAGTGATGATCTGGTTGGGTAATATCTGCGCCCACTTTAACCCGCGAGGTAGAGCATGCGTCGCCCCCTGGTAGCTGGTAACTGGAAAATGCACGGTACCCGCGCCAGCGTCGCTGAGCTGATCAAGGGGCTGCGGAATCTGGCCCTGCCGAGCGGTGTTGATGTTGCGGTATTCCCGCCTTGCTTGCATATCACCCAAGTGGTCGATGGTTTGAAGGGCAAGTCGATCTCGGTCGGCGCGCAGAACTCTGCTGTGGAATCCATGCAAGGCGCCTTGACAGGTGAGATTGCACCGAGCCAGTTGGTCGATGCAGGTTGCTCCCTGGTGCTGGTTGGGCACTCGGAACGTCGCCAGATAATGGGCGAGACGGATCGGACGCTCAATCGCAAGTTTGCGGCAGCGCAGGCTTGCGGGCTGATTCCGGTGCTGTGTGTTGGGGAGACCCAGGCGCAGCGTGAAGCCGGCAAGACGCTGGAAGTGGTTTCGCGTCAGTTGGGCAGCATCATCGAAGAGTTGGGTGTCGGTGCTTTTGCCAAGGCTGTGATCGCTTACGAGCCGGTCTGGGCCATTGGCACGGGGCTGACAGCTTCGCCGCAACAGGCGCAGGATGTGCATGCAGCCATTCGCGCACAGTTGGCGGCAGAGAATTCCGAAGTCGCTCAAGGTGTGCGGCTTCTGTACGGCGGCAGCGTGAAGGCGGCCAATGCGGTCGAACTGTTCGGCATGCCGGATATCGATGGGGGGCTCATTGGTGGAGCTTCCCTGAATGCAGATGAATTCGGTGCGATTTGTCGCGCTGCGGGAAACTGAGAAATGCTGGAAACGATCGTAGTCGTTCTTCATCTGTTGGCTGCACTGGGGGTTGTTGCTCTCGTACTGCTGCAACAGGGTAAAGGTGCGGAAGCTGGTGCATCTTTCGGCGCAGGTGCTTCAAATACTGTGTTCGGAAGCCAAGGTTCCTCTACCTTTCTTAGTAAGTTTACTGCTATACTTGCCGCAGGTTTCTTCATAACCAGCCTAGGGTTAGGTTACTTTGCTAAAGAGAAAGCTCACCAGCTGACTCAAGCAGGTCTGCCAAGCCCGGCAGTGTTGGAAGCGCCAAAGCAAAAGCCGGCATCTGATGATGTACCGGTGCTCCAGGAGCAAAAATCGGCCGCTCCGGCTGGTGATGTGCCTCAAGCTCCAGAGCAGAAGTAAAACGGGTTTCATGCTGTAAACGTTGTATTGCCGAGGTGGTGGAATTGGTAGACACGCAACCTTGAGGTGGTTGTGCCCATAGGGTGTAGGGGTTCGAGTCCCCTTCTCGGTACCAATTATCAGGAGAGCCCGCTGTTGCGGGCTTTCTTGTAGGTGGAAGGTTACATTGACCCCAAAAGGGATCAGTCGTATACTTTTGCCCCAGCTTTGTCGCGGGGTGGAGCAGCCTGGTAGCTCGTCGGGCTCATAACCCGAAGGTCGTCGGTTCAAATCCGGCCCCCGCAACCAGTTTTAGCGGAGCCCCTTTTCAGGGGCTTTTTGTTAGCTGGACACAATCGATGCCGCATTTCGACGGCATTTCAGGGATGGGCGATTCGCCCATTTTTTGTTTTCTTAAATCGCATGCACACCATGCACGAGGGGGTTCAGGTGTCGAGCAAGCTAGAACAGTTGCAGGCCTTGCTGGCCCCGGTGGTCGTGGCCCTGGGCTATGAATGCTGGGGTATCGAGTTTTCCGCTCAAGGCCGCCATTCCGTGTTGCGCGTTTATATCGATAAAGAGGGTGGTGTCCTGGTGGATGACTGCGCCATCGTCAGTCGCCAGATCAGTGGCGTACTGGATGTCGAAGATCCGATTTCCACTGAATATACCCTTGAAGTTTCTTCTCCTGGCATGGAACGCCCGCTGTTCACCCTTGAACAGTTTGCCTCGCATGCCGGCGAACAAGTGAAAATAAGGCTGCGCTCGCCTTTCGAGGGACGACGCAACTTTCAGGGCCTTCTGCGTGGAGTGGAAGAGCAGGATGTCGTGGTGCGGGTGGATGACCACGAGTTCCTGTTGCCGATCGATTTGATCGACAAGGCCAACATTATTCCCAGTTTTGACTGAGACGCGGATCCCGCGGATCCAATGGCTTGCGAAAGGCGAGGCGTACGATGAGCAAAGAAGTATTGCTGGTTGTTGAGTCGGTATCCAATGAAAAGGGTGTACCGGCGGGCGTGATTTTTGAGGCGCTGGAGATTGCTCTGGCGACTGCTACCAAGAAACGCTTTGAAGACGAAGTTGACCTGCGTGTGGAAATCAACCGCCATACCGGTTCCTATGAGACTTTCCGTCGTTGGACCGTGGTCGAGGAAGCCGATCTTGACGATCCGGCGATCGAGACCTGGCCAAGCAAGGTCGCCCTGACCCATCCGGGCGCCAAGGTTGGCGACGTCGTCGAGGAGAAGATCGAATCCATCGAGTTCGGTCGCATCGCCGCCCAGACCGCCAAGCAGGTCATCGTGCAGAAGGTTCGCGAAGCCGAGCGCGCGCAGGTGGTCGATGCCTACCGCGAGCGCCTGGGCGAGATCATCTCCGGTACCGTGAAGAAGGTCACCCGCGACAACGTCATCGTTGACCTGGGCAACAACGCCGAAGCGCTGCTGGCGCGTGAAGACATCATTTCCCGTGAGACTTTCCGCGTGGGTGTACGGGTTCGTGCACTGCTCAAGGAAATCCGCACCGAGAACCGCGGTCCCCAGCTGATCCTGTCGCGCACCGCGCCGGAAATGCTGATCGAGCTGTTCCGGATCGAAGTGCCCGAGATCGCCGAAGGGCTGATCGAAGTGATGGCGGCGTCCCGTGACCCGGGTTCGCGCGCCAAGATCGCTGTCCGCTCCAAGGACAAGCGTATCGACCCGCAGGGCGCGTGCATCGGCATGCGTGGTTCACGCGTCCAGGCCGTCTCCGGCGAGCTGGGTGGCGAGCGTGTGGATATCGTGCTGTGGGACGACAACCCGGCCCAGTTCGTCATCAACGCCATGTCGCCGGCTGAAGTCGCGGCGATCATCGTTGACGAGGACGCCCATGCGATGGACATCGCGGTGGGTGCCGACAACCTGGCCCAGGCCATCGGCCGTGGCGGTCAGAACGTACGTCTGGCCAGCCAGCTGACCGGCTGGACCCTGAACGTGATGACCGAGTCGGACATCCAGGCTAAGCAACAGGCAGAAACCGGTGACATTCTGCGCAACTTCATCGACGAGCTGGAGGTCGACGAAGAACTGGCACAGGTGCTGGTCGATGAAGGTTTCACCAGCCTGGAAGAAATTGCCTACGTACCGTTGGAAGAGATGCTCAACATCGATGGCTTCGACGAGGAAATCGTCAACGAGCTTCGCGCTCGTGCCAAGGACCGCCTGTTGACCAAAGCCATCGCTACCGAGGAAAAACTGGCAGACGCCCATCCGGCCGAAGACCTGCTCTCGCTCGAGGGCATGGACAAGGATTTGGCGATGGAACTGGCGGTGCGCGGCGTCATTACCCGCGAAGACCTGGCCGAGCAGTCGATTGACGACCTGCTCGACATCGACGGCATCGACGATGATCGTGCCGGCAAGTTGATCATGGCCGCCCGAGCCCACTGGTTCGAGTAATTAGGCGCGGCCTGAGGAGAGAAGTGCATGACGCAAGTCACGGTGAAACAACTGGCCGATGAGGTCAAAACACCGGTTGAGCGCCTGTTGCAGCAGATGCGTGAGGCAGGTCTGCCGCACACCGCCGCCGAGGAACATGTGAGCGACAGCGAGAAGCAGTCGCTGCTGACTCACCTGAAGAGCAGCCACAAGGCGAAAGTGGAGGAGCCGCGCAAGATCACCTTGCAGCGCAAGACCACCAGCACCCTGCGTGTTGCCGGCAGCAAGAGCATCAGTGTTGAAGTACGCAAGAAGAAAGTCTTCGTACAGCGCAGCCCGGAAGAAATCGAAGCCGAGCGCAAGCGCGAGCAGGAAGAACGTCGCGCCGTAGAAAATGCGGCCCGTCAGAAGGCGGAAGAAGAAGCCAAGCGTCGCGCCGAAGAAGAAGCGCGTCGCCAGCCTGCGCCTGCGCCGGTGGTCGAGCCTGTGGTCGAAGCGGTTGCCGCTCCGGTCGAAGTCGACGAGCCCGTGCGTGAAGCGCCGGTTGCCACGCCTGCTCCGGCTGCCGAGCGCAAGCGTGAAGAGCCGCGTCGCTCCGACAAGTCCCGTGGCGACGAGAACCGTCGTGGCGATGGCGAGCGCAAGAATGCTCCGCACCGCGCTTCGGTCAAGGAAAAGGCGCCGGCCGTTCGTGTCGCTCCGCGGACTACCGACGAGGAAAGCGATGGCTTCCGTCGTGGCGGTCGCGGCGGTGGCAAGGCCAAGCCGAAGAAACGCAACGTTCACGGTTTCCAGAACCCTACCGGGCCTGTTGTGCGTGACGTGAAGATCGGCGAGACCATCACTGTGGCCGACCTGGCCCAGCAGATGTCGGTCAAGGCTGCGGAAATCATCAAGTTCATGTTCAAGCTGGGTACTCCGGCGACGATCAACCAGGTTCTGGACCAGGAAACGGCCCAGTTGGTTGCCGAGGAACTGGGCCACAAGGTGACTCTGGTCAGCGATACCGCCCTGGAAGATTCCCTGGCCGAGTCGCTGAAGTTCGAAGGCGAGGAATTCTCCCGCGCGCCAGTCGTGACCGTCATGGGTCACGTTGACCACGGCAAGACCTCGCTGCTCGACTACATCCGTCGTGCCAAGGTGGCTGCTGGCGAAGCCGGTGGTATTACCCAGCACATCGGTGCGTACCACGTGGAAACCGATCGTGGCATGGTCACCTTCCTCGACACCCCTGGCCACGCGGCGTTCACCGCCATGCGTGCCCGTGGTGCCAAGGCGACCGACATCGTGATCCTGGTGGTGGCGGCCGACGACGGCGTGATGCCTCAGACCATCGAAGCGGTCCAGCATGCCCAGGCGGCTGGTGTGCCTCTGGTCGTCGCGGTGAACAAGATCGACAAGCCGGGTGCCGACCTCGATCGCATCCGCAGCGAGCTGGCGACCCACGGCGTGACGCCGGAAGACTGGGGTGGCGACACGCCGTTCGTACCGGTGTCGGCGAAAGTCGGTACTGGCGTCGACGAACTGCTCGAAGCCGTGCTGCTGCAGGCAGAAGTTCTGGAACTCAAGGCCACTCCATCGGCTCCAGGCCGTGGCGTGGTGGTCGAGTCCCGTCTCGACAAGGGCCGTGGCCCGGTGGCGACTGTCCTGGTTCAGGACGGTACCCTGCGTCAGGGCGACATGGTCCTGGTCGGTTCGAACTATGGCCGCGTGCGTGCCATGCTCGACGAGAACGGCAAGCCGATCAAGGAAGCCGGTCCGGCAATTCCGGTCGAGATCCTCGGCCTGGACGGCACTCCGGATGCGGGTGACGAGATGAGCGTGGTGGCTGACGAGAAGAAAGCCCGTGAAGTCGCGCTGTTCCGCCAAGGCAAGTTCCGCGAAGTCAAACTGGCTCGCGCACATGCCGGCAAGCTGGAAAACATCTTCGAAAGCATGGGCCAGGAAGAGAAGAAGACGCTCAACATCGTCCTCAAGTCCGACGTCCGTGGTTCGTTGGAAGCACTGCAAGGCGCGCTCAACGGTCTGGGTAACGACGAAGTGCAAGTGCGCGTCGTCGGTGGCGGTGTCGGTGGTATCACCGAGTCCGACGCCAACCTGGCACTGGCCTCCAACGCTGTACTGTTCGGCTTCAACGTGCGTGCCGATGCCGGCGCACGGAAGATCGTCGAGCAGGAAGGTCTGGATATGCGTTACTACAACGTGATCTACGACATCATCGAAGACGTGAAGAAGGCTCTGACCGGTATGCTGGGCAGCGACGTTCGGGAGAACATCCTGGGCGTGGCCGAAGTCCGCGACGTATTCCGTTCGCCTAAGTTCGGCGCCATCGCCGGCTGCATGGTGATCGAGGGTAGCGTGCACCGTAACCGTCCGATCCGCGTACTGCGTGAAGACATCGTGATCTTCGAAGGCGAGCTGGAATCTCTGCGCCGCTTCAAGGATGACGCTTCCGAAGTCCGTGCTGGCATGGAATGTGGTATCGGTGTGAAGAGCTACAACGACGTCAAGGTCGGTGACAAGATCGAAGTCTTCGAGAAGGTTCAGGTTGCTCGCAGCCTCTGACTCGCAGGCTTCCCGGAGCCGTGATGGCCTGTCGCAGTATTCTGCACGGGCCTTGAGCGGACTCTAAACGCAACGCCCGGTCCGGCTTCTGCCAGGCCGGGCGTTTGCCGCTTTCAGACCTCGAGGCTTTCGCCTCGTGGCAGTAACAGGTAACAAGACATGGCAAAAGAATACAGCCGTACCCAACGCATCGGCGATCAGATGCAGCGCGAACTGGCCCAGTTGATCCGTCGTGAAGTGAAGGATCCTCGTGTTGGCCTGATCACCATCACCGCGGTCGACGTCAGCCGTGACGTCGGCCACGCGAAGGTCTATATCACCGTGATGGGCCAGGACAGCCTGGAAGAGATCGCCCAGAGCATCAAGGTGCTCAACTCGGCGGCCGGCTTCCTGCGCATGCAACTGGCCCGCGAGATGAAGCTGCGCAGCGTGCCGCAGTTGCACTTCCACTACGACGAAAGCGTCGCCCGTGGTGCCCACCTGTCGGCACTGATCGAGCGCGCCGTCGCCGAGGACAGCCTGCATGGCGAGGGCAGCGACCCTCAGGCCGCCCAACCAGAAGACGGTCGGGAGTAAGCGGTGGCCCAGGTCAAACGTATCCGCCGCAACGTCAGCGGTATCATCCTGCTGGACAAGCCGCTGGGGTTCACCTCCAACGCCGCACTGCAGAAGGTTCGCTGGCTGCTCAACGCCGAGAAGGCCGGTCACACCGGCAGTCTCGACCCGCTGGCCACCGGCGTGCTGCCGCTGTGCTTCGGCGAGGCGACCAAGTTCTCGCAGTACCTGCTCGATTCCGACAAGGGTTACGAAACCCTGATGCAATTGGGCAAGACCACCAGCACCGCGGATGCCGAAGGCGAGGTTCTGCAGACCCGGCCGGTGACCGTTGGTCGTGCCGATGTCGAAGCGGTCCTGCCGGATTTTCGTGGTGAGATCAGCCAGATACCGCCCATGTACTCGGCCCTCAAGCGTGATGGCCAGCCTTTGTACAAGTTGGCTCGTGCAGGGGAAGTAGTGGAGCGCGAACCGCGTTCTGTTACTATTGCACGCTTGGAATTGCTCGCCTTTGAAGGCGATACTGCCCGACTGGCAGTGGCGTGCAGCAAGGGCACCTATATTCGTACCCTGGTGGAGGATATCGGTGAGCGGCTCGGTTGCGGTGCGTATGTCGCCGAACTGCGCCGAACCCAGGCCGGCCCTTTCAGCCTGGCCCAGACGGTGACGCTTGAAGAGCTGGAAGCCGTGCATGCCGAAGGTGGCAACGAGGCGGTCGACCGCTTCCTGATGCCGTCGGACAGTGGCCTGCAGGATTGGCCGTTGCTCAGGTTCTCCGAGCACAGCGCGTTCTACTGGCTCAACGGCCAGCCGGTACGTGCTCCGGACGCGCCGAAATTCGGCATGGTCCGGGTACAGGATCATAACGGTCGCTTCATCGGTATCGGTGAAGTGAGCGAAGACGGGCGCATCGCGCCGCGTCGACTGATTCGGTCAGAATGACCGGACGAGGGTGGCTGTCAACAGGCACGGTCACTACTCTTTTATAAATGCGGGGATTTGTCCCCGGCCTGTTGAAACCATCCCTGGATGGTTTCCTGATAGAAGGATTGCCACATGGCACTCAGCGTTGAAGAAAAAGCTCAAATCGTTGCCGACTACCAGCAAGCGGTGGGTGACACTGGTTCGCCAGAAGTGCAAGTTGCACTGCTGACCGCCAACATCAACAAGCTGCAAGGTCACTTCAAGGCCAACGGTAAGGACCACCACTCCCGTCGTGGTCTGATCCGCATGGTAAACCAGCGTCGCAAGCTGCTGGACTACCTGAAAGGCAAGGACGTGACTCGCTACAGCACCCTGATCGGTCGTCTGGGCCTGCGTCGCTGATCCAGCGGTCGTGCTAGAGGTTGGTTGTCTGTCCTGTGTCAGTGGGTTTCCCCACCGGCATGGGGCAGGCTTCCAGCCTCAAGTTTTATCTGGAGTGCCGGATCATTACGAAAGCTGCCCCGCAGGCTGTTTTCGTAATGATCCAGAACCGGGCCGATGTCCGGTGCTGACCAAGTGATTTCGCAAGAAGCCAGTTCCCCCAAGAGCCACAAAGAAGGTAGGACACCGTGAACCCGGTAATCAAAAAATTCCAGTTCGGTCAGTCGACCGTAACCCTCGAGACTGGTCGCATCGCTCGCCAGGCCTCCGGCGCGGTGCTGGTCACCGTTGACGACGACGTCAGCGTGTTGGTGACCGTCGTCGGCGCCAAGCAAGCCGATCCGGGCAAGGGTTTCTTCCCCCTGTCCGTGCACTACCAGGAAAAGACCTACGCTGCCGGCAAGATCCCTGGCGGCTTTTTCAAGCGTGAAGGCCGTCCTTCCGAGAAAGAGACCCTGACCTCGCGCCTGATCGACCGTCCGATCCGCCCGCTGTTCCCCGAAGGCTTCATGAACGAAGTGCAGGTTGTCTGCACCGTCGTTTCCACCAGCAAGAAGACCGATCCGGACATCGCGGCGATGATCGGTACCTCGGCTGCGCTGGCCATCTCCGGTATCCCTTTCGACGGCCCGATCGGCGCCGCTCGCGTGGCTTTCCACGAAAGCACCGGCTACCTGCTGAACCCGACCTACGAACAACTGAAGGCCTCGAGCCTGGACATGGTCGTGGCCGGTACCGCCGAAGCGGTACTGATGGTTGAGTCGGAAGCCAAGGAACTGACCGAAGACCAGATGCTGGGCGCCGTATTGTTCGCCCACGACGAATTCCAGGCCGTGATCCAGGCCGTCAAGGAACTGGCTGCCGAAGCCGCCAAGCCGGCCTGGAGCTGGGCTCCGCAGGCCGAAGCCAGCGAACTGCTGGGCGCTATCCGTGCCGAGTTCGGCGAAGCGATCTCCCAGGCCTACACCATCACCGTCAAGGCCGAGCGTTATGCGCGCCTGGACGAACTGCGCGATCAGGTCGTGGCCAGGCTGTCGGGCGAGGAAGGCCAGCCTTCGGCCGGTGAAGTCAAAGCCGCTTTCGGCGAAATCGAATACCGCACCGTTCGCGAGAACATCGTCAACGGCAAGCCACGTATCGACGGTCGCGACAACCGCACCGTACGTCCGTTGAACATCGAAGTCGGCGTTCTGTCCAAGACTCACGGTTCGGCCCTGTTCACCCGTGGCGAAACCCAGGCCCTGGTCGTTGCCACGCTGGGTACCGCCCGTGACGCGCAACTGCTGGACACCCTGGAAGGCGAAAAGAAAGACGCTTTCATGCTGCACTACAACTTCCCACCGTTCTCGGTCGGCGAGTGTGGTCGCATGGGCGGCGCTGGCCGTCGTGAAATCGGCCACGGTCGTCTGGCCCGTCGTTCGGTCCAGGCCATGTTGCCAAGCGACAGCGAATTCCCGTACACCATCCGTGTGGTATCGGAAATCACCGAATCCAACGGTTCCAGCTCCATGGCTTCGGTCTGCGGTGCTTCCCTGGCCCTGATGGACGCCGGTGTACCGATGAAGGCGCCAGTGGCCGGCATCGCCATGGGCTTGGTGAAGGAAGGCGACAAGTTCGCCGTCCTGACCGACATCCTGGGTGACGAAGACCACCTGGGCGACATGGACTTCAAGGTAGCCGGTACCGCCAAGGGCGTCACCGCGCTGCAGATGGACATCAAGATCAAGGGCATCACCGAAGAGATCATGGAAATCGCCCTGGGCCAGGCCCTGGAAGCGCGCTTGAACATCCTCGGCCAGATGAACCAGGTGATTGGCCAGTCCCGCAGCGAGCTGTCCGCCAACGCCCCGACCATGATCTCGATGAAGATCGACACCGACAAGATCCGCGACGTGATCGGTAAAGGCGGCGCGACCATCCGTGCGATCTGCGAAGAAACCAAGGCTTCGATCGATATCGAAGACGACGGCTCGATCAAGATCTTCGGTGAAACCAAGGAAGCGGCCGAGGCCGCTCGCCAGCGCGTCCTGAGCATCACCGCGGAAGCCGAGATCGGCAAGATCTACCTGGGCAAGGTAGAGCGCATCGTCGACTTCGGTGCGTTCGTCAACATCCTGCCGGGCAAGGACGGTCTGGTGCACATCTCGATGCTGAGCGACGCTCGCGTGGAGAAGGTCACCGACATTCTGAAGGAAGGCCAGGAAGTTGAAGTGCTGGTATTGGACGTGGACAACCGCGGTCGTATCAAGCTGTCCATCAAGGACGTCGCTGCCGCCAAGGCATCGGGCGTTTAATTCGCCCGTTGGCTTGACGCTGGAAACAGCACATCCTTTGGGAATGAATGCCAGTCAGTCCAACTGACTGGCATTTTTATTGGCCGCGGAAAAATCATCGCCGGCCATGGACGAGCAACCGCTGTTGGCGATTGGCACGAATCAGGTGAACTGGGCCAGCAGCCAGTCAGCGCTCATGCCGACCACTTCTGCCAAGCTATGCAAGACCAGCGGCAGCAGAAGCCCTCCACTTTGGATCCTGGCGACCGACAGGATCACCCCCAGCGCGCCGATCAACACCAGCGTTGGCCAGTGTTCGTACTGTGTGTGCATGGCTACGAAGATCCCGCTTGAAACCGCCACGGCGACCGCTTGCCAGAAACGTCGGTTCAGTGGGAACAGGCGCATCAGGAAATGCCGAAAAAGCAGTTCCTCCGAGATTGGTGGAAAAAGCACGAGCATGACCAGGCATGCCATGACCTGCAGGGGCGTCAAACCCTGGAAGAATCCAATCATGAAGTCTTCTCGACCGAGCCCCAGGCCGATGTCCAGTATCGAGAGCGTCAGGTAGGCAAGCAGCAGCATCGGGAAAAAGGTTTTCAGGCCTTTCTTCAGGTCATGGCCCGCCAGGGCTCTCAAGCCGCCTGCTGACTTGAACTGGAGCCATGCCAGCAATGACAGCAGAACGGCGGTCGCGGCATGCATGCTCAGCATTTCAAGGCTGCTCACCTGGCTCTGGCCCGAGGCAAGGATGACTCCAATCTGGGTACCGAGAAAGACCAGCATGGCGAGGATGGCCATTCCCACGCGGGGCCAGAAGCGATATCTGTCAGGGTTGGCCAGGGCTGGCTCGCGTACATCTTCGTATTTCACGTACTGCTTCCTTGAGTGGTGGGCGGCCAATGTAACAAGTTGTTTGGCGATTTGCCGATAGTCTGCGAAAACTCAACGACAGGGGGCTGGGGCGGCGGTGGGTCGGCTTGAGGCGAGGAGTCTCGATCGCCGGGCTGTTTACTTTTACCTGCGATCTGCAACTTGCATGGCCGTCCGGCGACCGATCATGCAATCTGCACGAAGCGCTTTTTGAGATATCTACGTAACCTATTGATTTTAAATAACTTATTTTTCAATTTAAGTTGGCACAGCGCCTGCAATATTCAGGATAACCCTGCTGCCAGGACACGGCGCAGATTTTCCAGAAGAACAGGAGTGACTCATATGAAAAAGTTCGCTTTCGCTACCGCAGCTGCCACCGCTCTGACTCTGACCCTGGCCAACGCTGCCTTCGCGGCTGAACAGGCTCAGGCGTCCAAGCCGATGATGATCGCCGCCGGTGAAGTCACCAAGGCCAAGGAAGAGACCTCCGATACCTGGATTACCACCAAGGTCAAAGCCGACCTGCTGACCGAAAAAGGCATTCCTGGCAGCGACATCAAGGTCGAAACCGAGAAGGGCGTCGTGTCGCTGTCCTCGGAGACCAAGGTGACCGCTGCCCAGAAGGAAACCGCGGTGCACATCGCCAAGAACATCAAGGGTGTGAAAGGCGTTACCGCCGAAGCCCTGAAAACCGAGTGATTACGGAGAGTTTCGCCGGAGCCGGCAGTCGGGAGCAGTGGATGAGTCTGTGGTCCATCCGCTGAGCCTCGAGGTTCATGCGACAGGTCACAGGGATGTGACCATTACAGGCCCCGACGTAGTGCGTCGGGGCCTGTTCTATTTGTTGGGGGATTTTCAAAAGCTTCGCGGACAAGCCCGCTTGTACGATGGAGACTCGAAGGGGGACGACAAAGCCGATTCTGACTGTCGCGAGCAGTACAGACGGTGGGAGATCTCGCCCCACCTCTTCCACCAAAGCGCCGATAAGGAATGCATCGTTCACAAGCGACGATAGATACAAGCCAGCGCCTCTTGGTGAAACCCCTCCGAGCACAGAAACCATGCCGTGGGAGTTCAGGTGATGGCAATGCGATCAGGCAGGTTCATCATCGGCGTCGATGTCGCCAAGGTCGAACTGGTCAGTTACTGCCAAGACAGAGCCCAGCAGGACTCGTTGAGAAATACCCCATCTGAAATTCGAAAGTGGCTGGACCTGCAGCCCGTCTTGTGGGCGCAGGCTTCACCGAAACGGCGGACCGCCGCGAAGAAACCCTCAAATCTTGCGCCGAACCCTAGAATCTCCCACGGGATCAATACCTTGTGGTGTGGGCTTGCCCGCGAATGGACCCTGAGGATCGGCCGCGGCTCAAGGGCCGCGACTGCTGCGGATATCCACCAACTGGCCTCCCTCGAAGCGTAGGGACTGTCTCATGCCGCCACTGGGCGTGTAGATCCACTCTTCGACCTTGACCCCGTCCCGGCGGTTGCCATGGCGTATCTCGATGTAGCCCTTGTCGATCACCGCCACCGGTGTGCCGCACTTGGTGGTCACGTCGTAGGTGCTGTCGCCGTAGCTGATCAGGCCTTTCTCGCAGCGCAGGGTGGTGGCCTGGGCCTGGCCGGCCATCGACAGGATGAGCGCCAGATTGATGATGAGGCGTTTTCCCATGGTCATTCGCTATCCAGATGCATTGGAGTGATGACGCGCCCATCGTTCTCGGCCTGGCCGAGCGCGGCGTCGATGAAGTACACACGATCGTCTGCCAACTGCCCCTTGTCCACGAGGAAGTCCTTGATGCTGCTGGCCCGATCCTGGCCGAGCTTGCGCAACAGCACGGCGTTGCCGCTCCAGTTCTTGAGCACGGCATCGCGCAGTCTGGCGGTACGCTCGTCGCGGCTCAACTGCGCCCATTCGGCCGGTGGCTGCTGTTTGATCAGGTTGCGGTAGATGCCCTCCAGCATCGGCGCCTTCTCGTCTTCCGGCACTTGCAACTGCGCCGCCAGGGCCGGGACCTTGTCGCCGCGGCGCTGGAGCATCTTGTAGTAGGTCGCCTGGTACTCGCGCTCCAGGCGCTGCTGGGCAATCAGCATGCCGTCGCTGCTCTGGGCGCTGGTACCTTCGATTTCCAGGCGCAGGTTGGGGCGTTCCTTGAGGGCCGCCGCCAGTTTGGTCAGCGATGACTCGGCCTCCTTGCTCAGGTCGCTGGAGCCCGGTTCGAACGACACGTTACTCAGGTCCTGGGCATCGCCACCGGCAATCAGCCCGCCGATGAACTTGAAGGGGGCGGTGGCCGCGCGCAGGATCAGGTTGCGCAACGTCTGCCAGACGATCGGCATCACGCTGAACTGCGGGCTGTTCAGGTCGCCGGAAACCGGCAGTTCGATGGAGATCTTTCCGTCGGTGTCCTTGAGCAGGGCGATGGCCAGCTTGATCGGCAGGTCGACGGCATCCGGGCTGTCGACTTTTTCACCCAACTGCAACTGCTCGACCACCAGCTTGTTCTCGGCCTTGAGCTGGCCCTTGGTGATCAGGTAGTGCAGGTCGAGGTTGAGTCGGCCCTTGCGGATCCGATAGCCGGCGAACTTGCCGGAGTAGGGGGTCAGGGTGGTCAGCTCGACACGCTTGAAGCTGGTGGCGATATCCAGGCTGGCCATCGGGTCGAAGGGGTTCAGCGCGCCCTTGATGGTCACCGGTGCATAACGATCGACCTTGCCCTTGACGTCGACATCCGCCGGCTTTGCCTGGCGGCTGTCGATGGTGCCGATCTGGCCGTTGAGCTGCTGGATGGCGGTGGCGAAGTTGGGGGTCAGGCTGAAGTCGGCGAAGTTGGCCGAGCCGTCATTGATGGCAATGCCACCGATGTGAATGCCCAGCGGCTTGCTGTCCGACGGGGCTGATCTGCTCGCCGACTTCTTGCCGCCACCAGCCGGCTGCGGGATCAGCAGGTCATCGACGTTGGTGGTGCGGTCGTCGTTGATCATGAAGCGTGCGTAGGGCTGGTACAGGCTGACCTTGTCGATCGACAGGCTGTCACCGTGCTGGTAGTTCAGGCCGTCGACCTGCAGTTTCTGCCATTTGACGAAGTCGCGGCTCTTGAGGGTATCGAGCGTGTGCATCTGGTCGACCTGGGCCCGGCCGGTAACGCTGAAGGCCAGCGGCTCGGCGCTTTTCAGGTTGACGTCGAGGTCGCTGCCGAGCATGCCGCTGCGCACTTCCAGTCGGATGAACGGTTCGACGTAGGCCTGTGCCACCCGCAGGTCGATGTCTTTGGTGCTGACCTTCAGCTTGGCGCTGATGGGGTTCAGGTTGACCTGGCCGCTGGCGAGGACCTTGCCCTGTTTGCCCAGCCCGGTGTCGAGCTTGAGGGTGAAGGGCGACTGGTTGAGGCTGTCGAAGTTCTGCAGGTCCAGGTTCAACGGGCCGACTTCGAGTGCCACTGGTGTCTTGTTCGCCCGGTCGGCCAGGTGCACTCGGTAGTCACGCAGTTGCACGTCCTTGAGCAGGACCTGCCAGGGCTTGCTCGGCGCGGTCGGCGCCGGCGGTGGCGTATCGGCGGTGGCCGGCGGCGGTTTCTTCGCCTCGGGCTTGGCTGGTTGGCTGGCGAACAGTTTCTGCCAGTCCAACTGGCCATCGGCTTCGCGGGCGGCCCAGGTTTCCAGCTTGTTGCTGTGGATCTTGCCGACCACCACCTGCTGCTTGGCCAGGTCGACGCTGGTTTCGCTGACGTCCAGACGCTCCAGGCGCGCCAGGGGACGGCCGTCGGGGGCCTTGATGGCGAACGGGGCGACGCTGACCGAGGCGTTGCTCAGCAGCATCTCGGTTTCCTTGGCGAGGCTGAGCTTGTAGTCGGTGCTGAGGTTCAGGAGACCGTCTTCCAGCACCAGCGGCAGAGCGTCACGGACATAGGGCCACCAGAGCTTCATCTTGCCATCGGTGACTTTCAGCGAGCCTTCGGAGGTGATCGGGGTCAGGCTGAAATTGCCTTTCCAGTCGATCCGCCCACCCTCGGGGCCGGCGGCCACCAGCACCATGTCGGCACTGTCGTCGGGCAGGGTGCTGAGGTTCTTCAACTGCAGGTCGAGCTTGTCGTAGAGAAACTCGATGGGCTCGCTGGGACGCCGGTCCTGGAAGTGCACGTAGCCGCCGCCCAGGGTGATCTGGTCGATGCGCACGGGGAACGGCTTGGCGTTCGGGTCGGCCGGAGCCGGCTCGCTGGCGGGCAGCTTGAACAACTGCGTCAGGTTCAGGGTACCGTCCTTGTTGAAGACGATTTCGCTGTGCGGTTTGTCGAGCTGGATATCCGCCAGGTGCAGGGCGTGGGTCCAGAGGCTGTCGATCTGCAGGTTGGCGTACAGGCGTTCGAAGGACACCTGTTCCTTGCCCGGCTCGCCAATGTTCAGGCCCCACAGCGTGACCTCCAGGCTGAACGGGTTGAGTTCCAGGCGCTGGAGCTTGGCCGGCACCGTGGCGTAGTTCGCCAACTGCTGGTTGGCGATGCGCAGCACCACGCCCGGCAGGATGAAAAAGCCCAGCACGGTGTACAGTGCGAGGACGGTCAGCAAGGCGCCGAGGGCGCGTTTCAATCCTTTGGACATGTGATGCGTCGTCTTTCTCAGTCGGAGGTGCCTTGGAGTATGGCACGCGTTCATGGTTGCGAAGCAATCCCCTTTTTTCTTCGCAACCCCCGGTTTTCTGGCGTCATTTCTAGAGTTGCAGGATCAGCGTTTTCAGCGGTGGCTGGCCGTCCCGGGAGGGGAAGTCCGCGGCCGGTTTGAGCACCTGCCAGTCGCGCACCGGGCGACCGGCCTTTTGCGCACAGCGCAGCACCTGGTCGCGCCAGTCGTCGAGGCCGACCTTCGCCAGGTTGTTGCAGCAGATCAGCACGCCATCGTCGGCGGTGGCCAGCAGCGCGGGCTTGAGCAGGCTCTGGTAGTCGCGCAGCAGGTCGACGGTACCGAAGGCGCTCTTGGCCCAGGCGGGCGGATCGAGCAGCACCAGGTCGTACTGGCGTTGTTCCAGGCGTGGATAGCTCGGCAGCTTCTGGCCCCGGCGCTGGGCAATCGGCAGTCCGGCCAGTTGGCGGATGGCCGGGAAATAATCGGACTGCACGAACTGCATGGATGGCAGTTCCGGATTGAGCAGGCCGTTCTCGCGGCCCACCGCCAGGTTGCCCTCGGCGAAATCGAGATTGCAGACTTCCCGCGCCCCACCTGCCGCCGCGCTCAGGCCGACGCCGCAGGTGTAGGCGAACAGGTTGAGCACGCTCTTGCCGCGGCTGTGCTGCTTGACCCAGCCGCGAGCATTGCGCAGGTCGAGGAACAGCAGTGGATCCTGCCCGGCATGGCGGCCACGTACCCGGTAGTTGAGGCCCCACTCATGACCGATCAGGTCGACCAGGGCGTTTTCCTCGGCACGATAGATCGGATCTTCCCGATCGACCCTCGAATTGCCCCGGGAGCGGTCGTTGTAGACCAGCAGGGTGTCCAGGCCCAGGGCCTGGTTGACGGCGGCTTGCGCGGCCAGGAGCGAGTCGCGGTCCAGCGTCTGGTGGAAGCTCTGCACCATCAGTTGCGGGCCATAGCGGTCGATGGTCAGGCCTGCGGCGCCTTCCTGGCTGCCATGGAACAGCCGGTAGCAATCGGTGCCCCGGGCATGCAGTTCGGCCAGCAGATCCTGGCGTTGGTCGAGGGCGGCGCGCAGCGCCTGATTCAAGGAAGACATGGAGCGCGCCTTGGGTCGGAATTGGCGGGCGATTCTATCAGCCTTTTGCTGGGCGATCCTGCCCGTTGCCCCCGTCATACGGGGGCTGGGAGGAGTTTTTGCTACGAGGGCCGGTTGTTCAGGCGTTGACCGATCAGGTTCTCGACCACACCCGGATCGGCCAGGGTCGAGGTGTCGCCCAGGCTCTCCAGTTCATTGCAGGCGATCTTGCGCAGAATGCGCCGCATGATCTTGCCCGAGCGAGTCTTGGGCAACGCTGGCGCCCACTGGATCAGGTCCGGCTTGGCGAAACTGCCGATTTCCTGGCTGACATGGGCCAGCAGGGTCTTCTTCAGGGCGTCGTCCGCCTCGACCCCCTTCATGGGGGTGACGAAGGCATAGATGCCCTGGCCCTTGAGGTCATGGGGATAACCGACCACGGCGGCCTCGGCGATGCTTTCATGCAGGACCAGGGCGCTTTCCACCTCGGCAGTGCCGATGCGGTGCCCGGAAACGTTGATCACGTCGTCGATCCGCCCGGTGATCCAGTAATGACCGTCCTCGTCGCGGCGCGCGCCGTCGCCGGTGAAGTAGTAGCCGGGGTAGGGCTTGAAGTAGGTATCGACCATGCGCTGCGGATCGCCGTAGACGCTGCGGATCTGGCCGGGCCAGCTCGACTTGATGGCCAGCACGCCACTGCCGGCACCGCTGATCTCCTGGCCCTGCTCATCCAGCAGCACCGGTTGCACGCCGAACATCGGCTGGGTGGCGCAGCCGGGCTTGAGCTGCCGGCAGCCGACCAGCGGGGTGAGCATGATGCCGCCGGTCTCGGTCTGCCACCAGGTATCGACGATGGGGCAGCGTTGCTCGCCGACCACGTTGAAGTACCACTCCCAGGCCTCCGGGTTGATCGGCTCGCCAACGCTGCCGAGCAGGCGCAGGCTGGCCCGTGAGGTGTGCTTCAGCGGCTCGGCACCCTCGCGCATCAGTGCCCTGATGGCCGTCGGGGCGGTGTAGAAGATGTTCACCTGGTGCTTGTCGACCACCTGCCAGAAGCGCGAGCTGCTCGGGTAGTTAGGCACGCCTTCGTAGATCAGGCTGGTGGCGCCATTCGCCAGTGGGCCATAGACGATGTAGCTATGGCCGGTGACCCAGCCGACATCGGCGGTACACCAGAACACCTCGCCCGGGCGGTAGTCGAAGACATGGCGGAAGGTCATCGCCGCCTGCAGCAGATAGCCGCCGGTGGTGTGCAGCACACCCTTGGGCTTGCCGGTGCTGCCTGAGGTGTAGAGGATGAACAGCGGGTCCTCGGCGTCCATCGGTTCGGGTGGGCAATCGTCGCTGATGCCGTGTACGGCCTCGTGGTACCAGAGATCACGTCCTTCGAGCCAGGGCACCGGGTTCTCGGTGCGCTGCACCACCAGCACGCTGCTGACCTGTGGACAACTCTGCAGGGCCTTGTCGACATTCTGCTTGAGCGGGAGGTACTTGCCGCCGCGCACGCCTTCGTCGGCGGTGATCACCGTCTGGCAGCCGGCATCGAGGATGCGGTCGCGCAGGGCCTCGGGCGAGAAGCCGCCGAACACCACCGAGTGGATCGCACCGATCCGCGTGCAGGCGAGCATCGCGTAGGCCGCCTCGGGAATCATCGGCATGTAGATGCAGACCCGGTCACCTTTCTTCACGCCACGCTGTTTCAGCACGTTGGCCAGTCGGCAGACGTGATGGTGGAGCTTGCGGTAGGTGATCTGCGCCGACTCGGCGGGATTGTCGCCTTCCCAGAGCAGCGCGGTATCGTCACCGTGTTCGGCGAGGTGGCGATCAATGCAGTTGTAGCTGACGTTCAGTTGGGCGCCGCCGAACCATTGCGCCTGGCCGGTGTGCAGGTCGTAGTGGCGGACGGTGTCCCAGGGTCGGAACCAGTCGAGAAAGCGCCTGGCCTGTTCGGCCCAGAAGGTGTCTGGGTGGTCGATCGATTGTCGGTAGAGCCGCTGGTAGTCGTCCTGGCTCAGTTGGGCGGCCTGGCGGGTGGCTTCGGCCTGGGGGTATGTGCTGATATCGAACATGGCGATTCCTTGTTCTTGTCTGCGACAAACTCAAGGGTGCGCCCTGTTGAGGCGGGGTTCAAGCGGATAAAAGGCCGAATATCGCACCTGCAGGAGCAGGGCTTGCCCGCGAAGAGGCCGGTCAGAGCGCTGATCGTTCCCACGCGGAGCGTGGGAACGATCGAAGCTTGACCGGGAACAGTGCCTATCAGCCGCGATGACGACCGCGGAAGTAGTTGATCAGGCCCTGGGTCGAGGCGTCTTCGGCGGCGGACTCCTCGCTGCCGGTCAGGCGGTTGTAGACGCCCTTGCCCAACTCCTTGCCCAGCTCCACGCCCCACTGGTCGAAGGCGTTGATACCCCAGATGACGCTCTGCACGAAGACCTTGTGCTCGTACATCGCCACCAGCGCACCCAGGCGACGTGGGCTGATGCGTTCGACCACCAGGGTGTTGCTCGGACGGTTGCCCGGGATCACCTTGTGTGGCGCCAGCTTCTGCACGTCGGCTTCGCTCATGCCCTTTTCACGCAGCTCGGCTTCCGCCTCGGCGCGGGTCTTGCCGAGCATCAGCGCCTGGCTCTGCGACAGGCAGTTGGCGTACAGCCACTGGTGGTGGTCGGCGACCGGGTTGAAGCTGACGATCGGCACGATGAAGTCGGCGGGGATCAGTTGGGTGCCCTGGTGCAGCAACTGGTGGTAGGCGTGCTGGCCGTTGCAGCCGACACCGCCCCAGATCACCGGGCCGGTGTCGGTCGACACTGGCGTGCCGTCCTGGCGCACGCTCTTGCCGTTGGACTCCATGTCCAACTGCTGCAGGTGCTTGGTGATGTTGCGCAGGTAGTGGTCGTACGGCAGGATCGCGTGGCTCTGCGCGCCCCAGAAGTTGCCGTACCAGACACCCAGCAGGGCCAGCAGCACCGGCATGTTCTGTTCGAACGGCGCGTTCTGGAAGTGCTGGTCCATGGTGTAGGCACCCGACAGCAGTTCCTTGAAGTTCGACATGCCGATGGCCAGGGCGATCGGCAGACCGATGGCCGACCACAGCGAGTAGCGGCCACCCACCCAGTCCCACATCGGGAAGATGTTCTCTTCGCGGATACCGAAGGCCACGGCGGCGGCGTTGTTGCTCGACACCGCGATGAAGTGCTTGTACAGCTCGGCCTCGGAACCGCCCTGGGCCAGGTACCAGGAACGGGCGGCCTGGGCGTTCTTCAGGGTTTCGAGGGTGTTGAAGGATTTCGACGAGACGATGAACAGGGTGGTCTCGGCGCGAATTTTCGCTGACAGCTCATGGAACTCGCTGCCGTCGATGTTCGCCAGGTAGTGGCAGCGCACACCCTTGTGGGTGTAGGACAGCAGGGCTTCGGAAACCAGCTCCGGGCCGAGGAACGAGCCACCGATACCGATGTTCACCACGTCGGTGATCGGCTTTTCGGTGTAGCCGCGCCACAGGCCATCGTGGATGCGCCCGACCAGTTCGGTGATCTGGTTCAGCACCTTGTGCACGTCGGGCATCACGTTGACGCCGTTGACCAGCAGCTTGTCGCCGACCGGCCGGCGCAGGGCGGTGTGCAGCGCCGGGCGGGCCTCGGAGGAGTTGACCGGTTCGCCGGCGAACAGCGCCTTGATCGCGCCTTGCAGGTCGACTTCGTTGGCCAGTCCGACCAGCAGGTCGCGGGTCTCGCTGGTGATCAGGTTCTTGGAGTAGTCGAGGAACAACCCGCAGCTGCTGAGCGTGAATTGGTTGAAGCGCTGCGGATCGGCATTAAAGGCTTCGCGCATGCTGAAGTTGTGCATGTTTTCGCGGTGTTGATTCAGCGCCTGCCAGGCGGGCAGAGCGGTCACGTCGTGAGGAGTGCGGTAGTACGCCATCGCTGCGGATTTCCTTTTACGAGAACTGCCTTTTGGACATTTGGCTTTTTTGGACACCAGAAACGCCGGATCGTCCTGCTCTTGTCATTGGCAGTGTCCGGCAATCTGCGTCGGCACGGTTGGGAGACGCAGCGCGATTACAGTAAACCTCGCGCTGGCATCTGTCTTGGCTTTGTCTGACCTTTTCCCGGTACTTTTTCGCACTCTCCGGGTTTGCCGGTGGGCGGGCGAACAGTCCCGAAGCCGTATGGAAGTCCACGTGCGGCGGCAGTTTGCCCGAAGCCTTGGGCTCGGGCAATCGCTGCTCAGGCTGGCGTGTCGAGGTTCAGGTGCAGGTTGTCGATCAGGCGGGTGGTGCCGAGGAAGGCTGCGACCAGAATCACCAAGTCGCGGTCCTGCACGGTGGCCGTGCGCAGGTTCAGGGCGTGGCGGATTTCCAGATAGTCCAGCCGGAAACCGGCGGCCTCGATCAGCCGGGTCTGTTCGGCGAGCAGTTTCGGATAATCGCGCTCGCCCTGCTCGATGGCCGTGGCGATCTGGCTCAGGCTGCGATACAGGGCTGGGGCGGCGGCACGCTCGGTTTCACTGAGGAAACCGTTGCGCGAGGACAGCGCCAGGCCGTCGGCAGCCCGTACGGTGGGCTCGCCGATGATCTGGATCGGCATGTTCAGGTCATGCACCAGGGCGCGAATCACCGCCAGTTGCTGGAAGTCCTTCTGGCCGAATACGGCCAGGTCCGGCTGGACCATGTTGAACAGCTTGCTGACCACGGTCGCCACGCCTTCGAAGTGCCCCGGCCGGCTGGCGCCGCACAGGCCTTCGGACAGTTGCGGGACGCTGACCCGGGTCTGCCCGGCCATGCCGTCGGGGTACATCTCTTCCACTGTCGGCGCGAACAGCAGGTGGCAGCCGGCTTCCAGCAGCTTTTCCTGATCGGCGGCGAGGGTGCGCGGGTACTTGTCGAGGTCTTCGTTGGCGCCGAACTGCAGCGGGTTGACGAAGATGCTCGCCACCACGAAATCCACCCGTTGCGCGGCCTTGGTCACCAGCGCGGCATGGCCGGCATGCAGGTTGCCCATGGTCGGCACGAAACCGATGCGCTTGCCTTCGCTGCGCGCGCGCGCGACGGCGGCGCGCAGTTCACGGACGGTCTTTACTGTATTCATGCCGAAAACCCGTGTTCGGTACCAGGGAAGGTCACTGCCTTGACCTCGCTGACGTAGGCGCCGATGGCGGCCTGGATGCTGGTCTGGCCGGCCATGAAGTTCTTGACGAACTTGGGCACGCGGCCGCTGATGGAGAGGCCGAGCATATCGTGCAGCACCAGCACCTGGCCGTCGGTCGCACTGCCGGCGCCGATGCCGATGACCGGCACCTTGACCGCCTGAGTGATTTCCGCCGCCAGGTCGCTCGGTACGCACTCCAGCAGGATCATCGCCGCACCGGCCTGTTCCAGGGCAATGGCGTCGGCGCGCATCTGCCGCGCCTGGGCCTCGCCGCGGCCCTGGACCTTGTAGCCACCGAAGATGTTCACCGACTGCGGGGTCAGGCCCATGTGCGCGCACACCGGTACGCCGCGCTCGGCCAGCAGGCGAATGGACTCGGCCAGCCAGGCGGCGCCCTCGACCTTGACCATGTTGGCGCCGGCCTGCATCAGCTGGGCGCTGTTGTGCAGGGTCTGCTCGACGGTGGCATAGGCCATGAACGGCAGGTCGGCGATGATGAACGCGCCTTGGTTGCCACGCTTGACGCAGGCGGTGTGGTACGCGACTTCGGCCACTGTCACTGGCAGGGTGCTGTCATGCCCTTGGGAAACCATGCCCAGCGAATCGCCAATCAGCAGCACTTCGACACCGGCCTCGCAGCTGGTTTGGGCGAAGGTGGCGTCATAGCAGGTCAGCATGGTGATTTTCTCACCTTTCTGCTTGAGGCTTTGCAAGGTGGTCAGGGTGATGTCTGGCATGAAAAAGTCCTCTTCAGGCGCCGTGCAAATTACTGCGAGTAACGCGCGTGATTCGTCATTTATACAGGCGCACGTTCTTCTGTCGTGCTTATAAAGCCTGGATTGCGCCCTTTAACGCCGCAGGGGCGGCAATGGGACGCCTATAGTCGTGAGGAGGACTGGGGAAGTCAATCGTGTGTGTTACCGCAATGTTACGGAGGGAGTGTTACCGCTGTAACTGATGCGATTCAGCAGGGTGTGAGCTATCCATCGCTTTGGGGGCTGCTTGTCAGTCCTGTGGGAAATTCGATGGTGGTGGGCAAGACTTGAGGGTCTATTCGCGGGCAAGCCACGCTCTTACAGAGGGGCGCGGTCATTGTGGGAGACGCCCGGCCGGCTCCCACAAGCGGAGGAGGGCGTTACGGCGCCAGGCGCTCCAGGCCGACGAACGGGCATTCGGCAAGCAGACCCCGCAGACTGCGGCCGTCGGCCAGTCGCAGGTCGGCCGGGGCCAGTTCCGCCAGCGGGTACAGCACGAACGGACGGGCCTGCATGTGGTAGTGCGGGACCTTCAGCCGCGGTTCGTCGATCAGCCGATCACCGAACAGCAGGATATCCAGGTCCAGGGTGCGCGGGCCCCAGCGTTCGTGGCGTTCGCGGCCCTGGTCGAGTTCGATACGCTGCAGGGCGTCGAGCAGGTCCAGTGGCGCCAGGCAGCTATCGAGGGCCGCTACCGCGTTGGTGTAGCGAGGCTGGCCGGGGAGCAGCGAGTCGCTCTGGTAGAACGCGGAAACGCCGGCCAGTTCAGTGTCCGGCAGTTGGGCCAGGGCCTGCACCGCGTTGCGCAATTGCTCGGCCGGGTCAGCCAGGTTGCTGCCCAGGCCGATATAGATGCGTTCCATCTCTTCACTCTTCCGAACCGGCGGTACGCTTGCGTTTGCCGGCGCTGCTGCGCCGACGCTTGCGTGGCGCGCCGCTGCTGTCTTCCTTGCCGCTGAGGTCGCGGATCATGTCGCGGCGACCGGCATCGGTGGCGTCCTGATAATCGGTCCACCAGTCGCCGAGGCCATCGGTCTGCTCACCGGCGGTTTCGCGCAGCAGCAGGAAGTCGTAGCCGGCGCGGAAGCGCGGGTTGTCCAGCAATTGGTCGGCGCGCTTGCCGCTGCGGCGTGGCAGGCGTTCCTGCATATCCCAGATTTCGCGGATCGGCAGGGTGAAGCGCTTGGGAATCGCAACCCGCTGGCATTGCTCGCTGATCAGTTCGTGAGCGGCTTCCTGCATCGCCGGAATCGGCGGCATGCCGCGCGATTGCAGGCGCAGCACCCGTGCCGGCAGGGCGGGCCACAGCAAGGCGGCAAACAGGAAGGCCGGCGTCACCGGCTTGTTCTGCCTGATGCGCAGGTCGGTGTTGATCAGCGCCTGGCTGATCAGTGTGTGGGTATAGGTCGGGTTGTGTTCCAGCGCCTCGAAACTGGCCGGGAACAACGGTTCGAACAGGTTCAGGTCGACCAGCATTTCGAAGGTATCGGCGGCATGGCCGGAGAGGAACAGCTTGAGCACTTCCTCGAACAGCCGTGCCGACGGGATCTCGCGCAGCAGTGGCGCCAGGTCGCGAATCGGGGTGACGGTGTGGCGTTCGATGCCGAAATCGAGCTTGGCGGCGAAGCGCACGGCCCGCAGCATCCGCACCGGGTCTTCCTGGTAGCGGCGGATCGGGTCGCCGATCAGGCGGATCAGGCGGTTGCGGATGTCGTGCACGCCATTGGCGTAGTCGAGAATGCGCTCGCTGACCGGATCGTAGTACAGGGCGTTGATCGTGAAGTCGCGGCGCTGGGCATCGTCTTCCAGGGTGCCGTAGACGTTGTCGCGCAGAATGCGTCCGCTTTCGTTACGGGAGGACTGGTTGCTGTCTTCCTCGTCTTCATCCTGCGGATGGTTGGCGCGGAAGGTCGCGACCTCGATGATCTCGCGGCCGAAATGAATGTGCACCAGCTTGAACCGGCGACCGATGATACGGGCGTTGCGGAACTCGGCACGGATCTGTTCCGGCGTGGCGCTGGTGGCGACGTCGAAGTCCTTGGGCGTGATGCCCAGCAGCATGTCGCGCACGCAACCGCCAACCAGGTAGGCCTGGTAGCCGGCGTTCTGCAGGCGTTCGACGATGTTCACCGCGTACCGGCTGAATTGGGCCTTTTGCAGCGAGTGCTGGCTGCTGTTGAGCACCTCAGGGGTACTGCGTTTGTGTTGCGTTCGACGCAGGGGAGAACGGAATGACTGGAACAGCTTCTTCAGCATGGGAGGCACTGTTTGAAGGAATATTCGGCGAGCACGGATAATGGCCGCATGATGGGCGGGGATTCTAGCATTTAGTCGAGGGATGGTGTAGGACGCTGCGGGACCTGTGCAGGGGAGGGCTCGAGGCCTTGTGGCACGGGGCTGGAACGGGATTGGGAAGGGGAATTGCGGAAACTACAAGGGGAGCTCGAGGCTCCCCCAGAAGTAGTTGCGTGCTCTTTTTATTATGGTCGCGGGCTTTTTGTTTTTGTTGATCGCCCTGTGTCGCAGGTCTTCTGCCTGTGACGCCTCCCAATCGGGAGATAAGAGCAAACGGATTGCTTTGGTCGCTGTGTTGTCGTGATCCGTGGATCCAACCAGTTCAGGCTCTGCTTCAAGTGCAGTTTTTTTTGTTCTCGGCCTGGTCGTGGGGCAAGCCCCAAATACAACGCCTCTCCAAAAGAATCAGTTAGCTGCGCCTCCGCCGTGTTGTTTTTGTTATGCGTGAGTCGATTCGTCTTATTTTTATTGTCTTGTACGTTGCTTGTTATTGTTCTTGTATCAAACATATAGCAGGTGCCGTGCCAACTTTTGCGAGGGCCAGTAAAAACGGGGCTTTCGGCGGTTTTCTGGTTTTTGGGGGGCGAAAAAAAGCCGGGCTTTCGTTACCGATAGACCCGGCTTTTGTTACGTGAAAAATCTGAGGTAACAGTTTTTTCACATCCCAGGGTGTTACCTGGGGGCTCAGCTCTCGCTGGTCGCCCCGGTCTTGCGCCGTGGAATGCCCAGGCGCTGGCGGCGTTCCCACAGGCACTTGCGGCTCACTCCGAGCTTGCGTGCCAGCTCGGTCTCGGTCATGTGGTCCTGGTGTTCGAGAACGAAGTGCTGAAAGTAGTCCTCCAGTGACAGGTCCTCGGTCGGTTCGTGGCTGCTGTTGGCCGCGCTGCTCGGCGCTGGCGCCAGGCCGATGAATTCCTCTTCTTCCAGGTCGCCCAACTCGATGTCGATGCCCAGCAGGTCCGCCGAGATTTCCGGGTTCTCGCACAGGATCACCGCACGCTCGACCGCATTCTCCAGCTCACGCACGTTACCCGGCCAGGAGTAATGCCGAATGGCTTGTTCGGCATCGGCACCGAACTTGAGGTCGTTACGGCCGATACGGGCGCTCTGGCGGGCGAGGAAGGCGTTGGCGATTTCGTTGACGTCCGCACCACGTTCGCGCAGTGCCGGCAATTTCAGTGCGATCACGTGCAGGCGGTAATACAGGTCTTCGCGGAATTGGCCGATCTTGGCCAGGTTCTTGAGATCACGGTGGGTCGCGGCGATCAGGCGTACGTCGACCTTCTGCGACTGTACCGAGCCGACCCGGCGGATCTCGCCTTCCTGCAGCACGCGCAGCAGGCGGGCCTGGGCTTCCAGGGGCAACTCGCCGATTTCGTCGAGGAACAGCGTGCCGCCGTCGGCCGCTTCCACCAGGCCGGCACGACCGGCGCTGGCACCGGTGAACGCGCCTTTCTCGTGGCCGAACAGTTCGGACTCGATCAGGGTTTCGGGAATGGCCGCGCAGTTCACCGAGATCATCGGCGCCTTGGCCCGCTTGGACAGGTTGTGCAGGGCACGGGCCACCAGTTCCTTGCCGGTTCCCGACTCGCCCTGGATCAGCACGTTGGAGTCGGTGGGTGCGACCTTGCGGATCTTGCCGTAGAGGTCCTGCATCGGCGGGCAGGAGCCGATGATGCCGATTTCGCCATTGCTGTTGCCGCTCAGGGATTTCTCCGCCGCGCCGCCACTCTTCGGTGCGCTGCGCTCGGCGGGGGCGGCCTGGCCGTTCTGGCGATCACGCAGGATACGCGCCACGGCCTGCAGCATCTCGTCGTGGTCGAACGGCTTGGCGATGTAGTCGACCGCGCCCATCTTCATCGAGTCGACGGCCGAGCGCAGGCTGGCGTAGCTGGTCATGATCAGCACCGGGGTGCCCTGGCCGAGCTTGATCAGTTCGGTGCCCGGCGCGCCGGGCAGGCGCAGGTCGCTGACGATCAGGTCGAACGAGGGGATGCTGAAGCGTTCCTGGGCTTCCTGTACCGAGCCGGCCTCGCTGACCTGGTACTGATTGCGCTCCAGCAGGCGACGCAGTGCGGAGCGGATGATGGTTTCGTCTTCGACGATCAAAATGTGCGGCATCGATTCGGTTCTCTCGACGGTCTCAGTTCACAGCGGACGTCGCTTCGACATGACGGGGCAGGGTTATCCGGATACGGGTGCCTCGTTGGCTTTCGGTGTCGGCCGGGCTGTCGATGGTGATTTGTCCATAATGCTCTTCAACGATGGAATAGACCAGTGCAAGGCCCAGTCCGGTACCTTCGCCAGGGTCCTTGGTGGTGAAGAAGGGTTCGAACAATCGATCCATGATGTTCTTCGGAATGCCGGTGCCTTCATCTTCGACGATCAGATCGACGGTATGTTCGAAGGCTTCGCTCTTGACCCGTACCGCGCTGCCTGCGGGTGAGGCGTCACGGGCGTTGGACAGCAGGTTGATCAGCACTTGCGCCAGACGTTGCGGGTCACCCTCGACGTAGTGGTCCGGGTCGCAGAGGTTGAAGAACTGTACTTCGAAATTGCGTCGGTTCAGCGCGAGCAGACCAATGGCATCCTGTGCGACCTCGGCCAGGCATACCGCTTCGTCGTTGTGCTGGTGGCCGCCGGCGTGGGCGAAGCTCATCAGCGACTGGACGATGCGCGACACACGCTTGGTCTGTTCGAGGATCTGTCCGCTGATTTCGGTGATCTCGCCATCCTCCTCGCGCTCCTCGCGCAGGTTCTGTGCGAGGCAGGCGATACCGGTGATCGGGTTGCCGATTTCGTGGGCGACCCCGGCCGCCAGTCGGCCGATGCTCGCCAGGCGCTCGGAGTGCACCAGCTTGTCCTCGAGCATCTGCGTTTCGGTCAGGTCCTCGACCAGCAGCACCAGCCCGCTGTTGCCGGGGGCCAGCGGTTCGTCGATCGCCGCCTTGTGCAGGTTCAGCCAGCGGGTCTGGCCGTCGAGGGCCAGGCGTTGCTTGTGCAGGTGCTCGTCCGGCAGGTTGATAAAGCCTTGTAACAATTCTCTCCAGGGCTCGCCCAGGGTCGGCAGGCGCGAGCCGACCACCCGCTGTGCGGCGACGCCGGTCAGTTCCTCCATGGCCTTGTTCCACATGAGGATTTCCTGGTCCTTGGCCAGCGAGCAGACGCCCATCGGCAGTTCCTGCAGGGTCTGGCGGTGGTAGCGGCGCAGGGCATCGAGCTCGGCGGCCAGGCCCGTGAGGCGCGAATGGTAGTCCTCGAGGCGGCTCTCGATGAAGTGGATGTCCTCGGTCACATAGCTTTCGCCACCGGCCTTGTAGGGCAGGAAGGTCTCGACCATGTCCTGGGCCACGCTCGGCCCCATCAGGCCGGACAGGTTGGCCTCGATGCGGTCGCGCAGGCGGCGCAGGGCATAGGGGCGGCGTTCGTCGAACGGCAGGTAGAGGTCACGCAGGGCCTGTTCGACTTCCTTCTGCGCGGCCTTGGCCCCCAGCGGCTTGGCCAGTTGCGTGGCGAACTCCTGAGGCGAGGCGGCATGCAGTTCGCGGCGTTGCGGGCGGCGCACGTTATCGACCGCGCAGGCTTCGGCGGCACTGGCTTCCTCGGCGCTGGCATTGCTGAACAGCGAGACCAGGGTGAACATCAGCACGTTGGCCGCCAGCGAGGCGATGGCCGCCATATGCCAACTGGTGTCGTCCAGCACATAGATCATGTTCAGCAACGGAATGTAGAAACCCTGCAGGTTGCCGATCAGCGGCAGCATCATGGTCACTATCCACACCAGCACCCCGGCCAGCAGGCCGGCGATGAAACCGCGGCGGTTGGCGGTCGGCCAGTACAGCACCGAGAGCACGCCCGGCAGGAACTGCAGGGTGGCGACGAAGGCGACGATGCCGAGGTTGGCCAGGTCCTGCTCGGCGCCCAGCAGCAGGTAGAAGCCATAGCCGGCCGTGATGATCGCGACGATCAGGGCGCGGCGGGTCCACTTCAGCCAGCGGTAGATGTTGCCTTCGGCCGGTGGCTGGTAGAGCGGCAGTACCAGGTGGTTCAGGGCCATGCCCGACAGCGCCAGGGTGGTGACGATGATCAGCCCGGTGGCGGCCGAGAGCCCGCCGACATAGGCCAGCAGCGCCAGGGCCGGATTGTTCGCCGCGATGCCGATACCGAGGGTGAAGTATTCCGGGTTGGTGGTGGCGCCCAGCTTCAGGCCGGCCCAGAGAATCAGCGGTACCGCCAGGCTCATCAGCAGCAGGAACAGCGGCAGGCCCCAGCTGGCGCTGACCAGCGAGCGAGGGTTGAGGTTCTCGGTAAAGGCCATGTGATACATGTGCGGCATCACGATGGCCGAGGCGAAGAACACCAGCAGCAGGGTGCGCCAGGGGCCTTCCTGCAGCGGCGTGTGCAGGGCGGCGAGGGCTGTCTGGTTCTGCAGCAGCCACAGCTCCAGTTGCTGCGGGCCGTCGAATACGCCATAGAGGGCGTAGAGGCCGATACCGCCGATGGCCACCAGCTTGATCACCGACTCGAAGGCGATCGCGAACACCAGGCCCTGGTGTTTTTCCCGGGTGGCGATGTGCCGGGAGCCGAAGAAGATGGTGAACAGCGTGACCAGTGCACAGAAACTCAGGGCCACGCGATGTTGCACCGGCTCGCGGGTGAGGATGCTGATGGAGTCGGCCACCGCCTGGATCTGCAGGGCCAGCAGCGGCAGCACGCCGACCAGCATGAACACCGTGGTCAGCGCACCGGCCCAGGTGCTGCGAAAGCGAAAGGCGAACAGGTCGGCCAGCGAGGACAACTGGTAGGTGCGGGTGATCTTCAGGATCGGGTACAGCAGCACCGGCGCCAGCAGGAACGCCCCGGAAACGCCGAGGTAGCTGGAGAGGAAGCCGTAGCCGTACTGGTAGGCCAGGCCCACCGTGCCATAGAACGCCCAGGCGCTGGCATAGACGCCCAGCGACAGGGTGTAGGTCAGCGGGTGGCGAATGATCGAGCGCGGGATCACACCCCGTTCGCTGATCCAGGCCACGCCGAACAGCGCCAGCAGGTACACGGCGCTGACCAGCAACATCTGGGTCAGGCTAAAGCTCATCGGCATCTTTTTGGCTCTGCAGGATGAAAGTCACGACGATCAGGATCAGCCAGAGCAGATACGGCCGATACCAGGCGCCTGTCGCGTCGATCCACCAGTCCATGATCGCTGGCGAGAACAGGTAGATCCCGACGACCAGGAGCAGGACCAAACGATAGATGTACATCCTGGCCTCTCTTTTTTATGACGTGCCCTAAAAACGTGCGGCGATGGTAACGGATGGGCGCCAACCTGCAAGGGGCGTCAGTGCAATTGCGCTTCGGCCAGGGTCGCGACCCTGGGAATCAGTGTGGCATCCCAATGGCCAATTCCCCAGTCGAGTACCTCCCGCGACGTGGCCTGTTCCAACTCGGCGGGCGGTTGCTGGCCCAGGGTGCGCAGGGCGCGCAGCAGCAAGGGCGTGGCCTGGGCACCGGTCAGTGGTGGCGAACGATAGGATTTGCCGAGCTTGTTGCCGTTCGGCTGGATGATCAGCGGCACATGCAGGTAGCGTGGCTGCGGCAGCCCGAGCAGTTCCTGCAGGTAAAGCTGGCGAGGCGTCGAGTCCAGCAGGTCGGCTCCGCGGACGATATCGGTGACGCCTTGCCAGGCATCGTCGAGCACCACCGCCAACTGATAGGCGTAGAGGCCGTCGCGGCGGCGGATCACGAAGTCGCCGGCTTCGCGTCCCAGGTGCTGGCGGAATTCACCCTGGACCCGGTCCTGGAAGCTGTAGCCGAGTTCCGGGACACGCAGGCGGATGGCCGCGTTCTCCCGGGCATGGCCAAGGTTGCGGCACAGGCCCGGGTAGATCCCGTGGTAGGCCTCCAGCTCCTTGCGCGAGCAGGTGCAGGCGTAGGCCAGGCCCTGGCTGAACAGGCGGTCGAGCACCTGGGCGTAGGCGTCGTGGCGTTCGCTCTGGCGGACCACTTCGCCGTCCCACTCGAAGCCGTAGCGCTCAAGGGCCTCCAGGATGGCGGCCTGGGCGCCCGGCACTTCCCGTGGCGGGTCGAGGTCTTCCATGCGCAGCAGCCAGCGGCCGCCGACCGCGCGTGCATCCAGGTAGGAGGCCAGCGCCGCGACCAGCGAGCCGAAATGCAGGTGTCCACTGGGAGTGGGGGCAAAGCGCCCGATGTAGGCAGAGGGAGCAGTCATGGTGAACAGGGTACTGGAGAATCCGCGGGGGGACGACAGACGCAGAAACGAAAACGGAGCGTTCGCACGCTCCGTTCGTTCAGTTCGGCGGGGGTTACTTGCCGACCTGTTTTTCCTTGATTTCCGCAAGGGTCTTGCAGTCGACGCACATATCGGCAGTCGGGCGGGCTTCCAGTCGGCGGATACCGATCTCGACGCCGCAGGATTCGCACCAGCCGTACTCTTCGTCCTCGATGAGTTGCAGGGTCTTGTCGATCTTCTTGATCAGTTTGCGTTCGCGGTCGCGGGCGCGCAGTTCGAGGCTGAATTCCTCTTCCTGGCTGGCTCGGTCGGCGGGATCAGGAAAGTTGGCTGCTTCATCTTTCATGTGATCAACGGTGCGGTCGACTTCCTGCATCAGGTCCTGCTTCCACTTCTGCAGGATCTTGGTGAAGTGCTTGCGCATGGGCTCACCCATGTACTCCTCGCCCTGGCTTTCAACGTAGGGTTCGAAGCCGCTGATCGACTGGATGTTTTGCTGCTTTGCTTGGGTGGGCATGTAATGGACCGCCTCTACTCTTCTAATCCATTGCGCAGGATTGAAACGTCACCGACACCTGCCGGCCCTGCGGCTGCAAGCGGGCGAACTTACCAGATCAAATCGGGGCGCGCTACTCCCGGTTGTCGAGCCTGGCGGGAAGGGATCACTGATCATTCATTTTAGCCAATCCTGGCCATGATGTCGGAATGCTTCGCTACCGCTCTTCATGGACTTCGGCGATGTTTTAAAGGTTCCCGACGGCCTGCGCTCGGGTAAGATCAGCGTTTGCCCAAAGCGATTTTGCCTACCCGAATGCAAGGAATGCCAATGGCTCAGCCCTACAGTGCGCGCAGCCGCGCGATCGAACCGTTCCACGTGATGGCCCTGCTGGCACGCGCCAACGAACTGCAGGCCGCCGGACACGACGTGATCCATCTCGAAATCGGCGAGCCGGATTTCACCACCGCCGAGCCGATCATCCGGGCCGGCCAGGCGGCCCTGGCCGCGGGCAAGACGAGCTATACCGCTGCCCGCGGTCTGCCGCAACTGCGCGAGGCGATCGCCGGTTTCTACCGGCAGCGCTATGGCCTGGACATCGATCCGCGGCGCATCCTGGTCACCCCTGGTGGCTCCGGTGCACTGCTGCTGGCCAGCAGCCTGCTGGTGGACCCGGGCAAGCACTGGCTGCTGGCCGACCCGGGCTACCCGTGCAACCGCCACTTCCTGCGCCTGGTGGAGGGGGCTGCACAGTTGGTGCCGGTCGGGCCGGATGTCCGTTACCAGTTGACCGCCGGGCTGGTGGATCGGCACTGGAATCAGGACAGCGTCGGTGCCCTGGTCGCCTCCCCGGCGAACCCGACCGGAACCCTGCTGAGCCGTGACGAACTGGCCGGGCTGTCGAAGGCGGTCAAGGCCCATGGCGGTCACCTGGTGGTCGATGAGATCTATCATGGGCTGACCTATGGTTGCGACGCCGCCAGTGTGCTGGAAGTCGACGACGGTGCTTTCGTCCTGAATAGCTTTTCCAAATATTTCGGCATGACCGGCTGGCGCCTGGGGTGGCTGGTGGCGCCACCGGAAGCGGTGCCCGAATTGGAGAAGCTGGCCCAGAACCTCTACATCAGCGCCCCGAGCATGGCCCAGTATGCGGCTCTGGCCTGTTTCGAACCGCAGACCCTGGACATTCTCGAAGAGCGCCGGGCCGAGTTTGCCCGTCGTCGGGATTTCCTCCTTCCAGCCTTGCGCGAGCTGGGTTTCGGCATTGCGGTAGAGCCTGAAGGGGCGTTCTACCTGTATGCGGATGTCAGCGCGTTCGGCGGCGATGCCTTCGCGTTCTGCAAGCATTTCCTGGAGACCGAACACGTGGCGTTCACCCCGGGCCTGGACTTCGGTCATCACTTGGCCAGTCAGCACGTGCGGTTCGCCTACACCCAGAGCCTGCCGCGCCTGCAGGAAGCGGTGGAGCGGATTGCCCGCGGCCTGCGGAGCTGGCAAGGCTGATGCGCTTTTCTCCCGCACTCGAGGAAGGACGGCTGGTCAGGCGCTACAAGCGTTTCCTGGCGGATATCGAGACCGCGAGCGGCGATCTGCTGACGATTCACTGCCCGAACACCGGTTCGATGCTCAACTGCATGGTCGAAGGCGGGCAGGTCTGGTTCAGCCGTTCCAACGACCCCAAGCGCAAATTGCCCGGTACCTGGGAAATCGGCGAGACCCCCCAGGGGCGGTTGGCCTGTATCAACACGGCGCGGGCCAACCCGTTGATCGAGGAAGCATTGCGTGCCGGCATGATCAGCGAGCTGGCCGGTTTCACCGGGCTCAAGCGTGAGGTCGCCTATGGTCAGGAGAACAGTCGGGTCGACTTTCGCCTGGATTACCCGGCGGGGCCGGCGTTCGTCGAGGTGAAAAGCGTCACTCTCGGCTTTGACGCCACCGCGGTGGCGGCCTTTCCGGATGCGGTGACCCTGCGTGGCGCCAAGCACCTGCGCGAGCTGGCCGCGCTGGCGCGTGAGGGGGTACGGGCGGTGCAGTTGTACTGCGTGAATCTGACGGGTATCGAGGCGGTGCGTCCGGCGCGGGAAATCGACCCGGCCTACGCCCAGGCGCTGCGGGAAGCGGTGGCGGCGGGCGTCGAGGTGCTGGCCTATGGTGTCAGCCTGAGTGCCGAGGAAGTCCGTGTGGATCGGCGCCTGCCGGTGCTGCTCTAGCAGACCCAGACGCCTTCGGCGTCTTCCCGGCAGTCCAGCGCCGTCAGCGATTGCCCGGCGCAGGGCCCGGCCACGCATTCACCGCTTTCGATCAGGAACAGGGCGCCATGGGTGGCGCACTGGATCAGGCTGGCGCTGGGGTCGAGAAACTGGTCGGGCCGCCACTCCAGGGCAATTCCGCGATGCGGGCAGCGATTGCGATAGACATAGACCCGCCCCCCACGACGCACGGCCAGCAAGGCGCTGCCGTCCAGCTCGAAACCGCGGCTGCTGTTGTTGGCGAGGCTGTCTGAAGCGCAGAGAAATTTCATCTCGATCCTTTTCCGCATCGATCTTTTGCAAGCCGGTCTTGCCTTTATAGGAAGAGGATAAGGCAATTGATGAGCAGCGGAGAAACCTGTGGCAAGAGATATTCCAGGTTGACGGTCAAATGCAAATAATTATCAAATAGATGCTCGCTTGAGGCGGGTCTGCATTTTCCCTCGCCCTGTCGCTTGATCACCTTTCGAAGGATGTTTGCCCATGCGCCTGAGTTCACGCCTGATTGCCCTGGGAGCCGCGCTGTCGCTCAGCCACACGGTGCTGGCCGGGGAAGTGCCGCAGCGCTGGGTCAGTGCCGGCGGCGCGTTGTCGGAGTGGGTCAGTGCGCTGGGCGCGCAATCGCGGTTGGTGGGGGTCGATACCACCAGTCAGCACCCCGAGAGCCTCAAGGCGCTGCCGAGCATCGGCTATCAGCGTCAACTGTCGGCAGAAGGCATCCTCAGCCTGCGCCCGCAGATTCTGATCGGCACCGAGGAAATGGGGCCGCCGCCCGTGCTGGCGCAGGTCCGCGGAGCCGGGGTGCAGGTGGAGCTGTTCTCCGCCGCGCCGGATTTGCCGAGCCTGCAAGGCAACCTGCGGCACCTGGGCAAGTTGCTGGGTGATGAACAGCGGGCTGCGCAGGTGTTCCAAGGGTATCGGCAGCAGCTCGACCAGCAGCAGGCCAGCCTCGGACAGATCCAGGCCGGGCGGTCGGCGCCTGGGGTCCTGCTGCTGATCGGCAATGCCGGGGGCAAACCGCTGATCGCTGGCAAGGGTACCGCCGCCGAGTGGCTGGTGACCCAGGCGGGCGGCCATAACCTGGCGACCCACGATGGCTACAAGCCGTTTTCGGTCGAAGCCCTGGCCGGCTTGAATCCCGAGGTGCTGGTGTTCGCCGATCGCAGCCTGAGCGGCGACGCCGCCCGCCAGGCGCTGCTGAAGGAAAACCCGATCCTGGCCTCTACGCGGGCGGCCAGATCCGGCCGGCTCTTCGAGCTCGATCCGACCTTGCTGGTCGGTGGGCTCGGCCCGCGGTTGCCCGAGTCGCTGAGGAAACTCACCGGCGAGTTCTATGCGAAGGCTCCGGGCGCGCCATGACCGCACCGATCAGGCCCCGCGCCGTGTTCATCGGTCTGGGCCTGTTGTGCCTGCTGGCAATCTGGTTTTCGCTGGCCTTGGGACCGGTCCGTCTGCCTCTGGCCGATGTCCTGCATGCGGCCTTGCGCCTGCTGGGCCTGCCGCTTCCGGCCGAAGGGCTGGAGCAGGCGGAACTGATCCTCGGGCAGATCCGCCTGCCGCGAACCCTGTTGGGGCTGGCGGTGGGCGGGGTGTTGGCGCTGTCCGGCGTCGCCATGCAGGGATTGTTCCGCAACCCGCTGGCCGACCCGGGGTTGGTCGGCGTTTCCAGTGGCGCGGCGCTCGGCGCGGCGATTGCGATTGTCGGTGCGGAGGCATTCGGCGGTTTGCCGGAGGTGATGGGGCCCTATCTGCTGTCGCTCTGCGCTTTCCTCGGCGGGCTCTCGGTGACGGCGCTGGTCTATCGGCTGGGGCGTCGCAATGGTCAGACCAGCGTGGCGACCATGTTGCTGGCGGGGATTGCCCTGACCGCCCTGGCCAGTTCGGCGGTCGGGCTCTTTACCTACCTGGCCGACGATGCGACCTTGCGTACCCTGACCTTCTGGAATCTGGGCAGCCTCAATGGCGCCAGTTATGCGCGATTGTGGCCACTGCTGCTGATCACGGCTGGCGTGGCGCTGTGGTTGCCGCGCCGGGCCAGGGCACTGAATGCACTGCTGCTGGGCGAGTCGGAGGCCGGTCACCTGGGCATCGAGGTCGAAGGGCTCAAGCGTGAATTGGTGCTGTGCACTGCCCTGGGGGTCGGGTCGGCGGTGGCGGCTGCCGGCATGATCGGTTTCATCGGCCTGGTGGTGCCGCACCTGGTGCGTCTGCTGGTGGGGCCGGATCACCGGGTACTGCTGCCGGCATCGGTAATGGCCGGAGGCTGCCTGCTGTTGTTCGCCGATCTGGTGGCGCGCCTGGCGCTGGCACCGGCTGAACTGCCGATCGGCATCGTCACGGCCTTCCTGGGTGCGCCTTTCTTTCTGTATCTGCTGTTGCGGGGGCGCGCCTGATGCTGCGAGTGGAGAAGCTGACGATCCGTCGCGGCTCGAAGACCGTGCTGGCGGACATCGATCTTGAGCTCAAGCCCGGTGAGTTGCTCGGTGTGCTGGGACCCAACGGTGCCGGCAAGAGCACCTTG
This sequence comes from Pseudomonas fuscovaginae SE-1, assembly GCF_000364705.1. GTDB lineage: Bacteria > Pseudomonadota > Gammaproteobacteria > Pseudomonadales > Pseudomonadaceae > Aquipseudomonas > Aquipseudomonas fuscovaginae_A. The sequence goes on from NZ_AQOH01000139.1 coordinate 59,094, forward strand.
CTCGGAGCCCTCTGCGGCGAACTGACTCCGAACCAGGGACGTGTCTGGCTCGATCGGCAGCCCCTGGCTCACTGGCGGGGGGCGCAGCGGGCACAGCGCCTGGCGGTGCTGCCGCAGACCTCGACCCTCGATTTCGCCTTTCGCGTCGAAGAGGTGGTCGGCATGGGACGCCTGCCACACCAGACCGGGCAGTTGCGCGACCGGGAAATCGTCAGCCTGGCCCTGCACGCCGCAGACGCCGCCCACCTGGCCGGTCGCAGCTACCTGGCGTTGTCCGGCGGCGAGCGCCAGCGCGTGCACCTGGCCCGGGTGTTGGCGCAGCTCTGGCCGGGGCACGGCGGCCAGACGCTGCTGCTCGACGAGCCGACCTCGATGCTTGATCCGCTGCACCAGCACACCACCCTGCAGGCGATTCGCGAGTTCGCCGACCGCGGCGCCGCGGTGCTGATCATCCTGCACGATCTCAACCTGGCGGCGCGCTACTGTGATCGCCTGCTGCTTCTGGAACAGGGCTGTCCCCGTGCCCTGGCAAGCCCCGCGGAGGTGCTGCAGGCCGACATGCTAAAGAGCGTGTTCGGCCTGGAGGTGCTGGTATTGCCTCATCCCGAGCGCGGGCATCCGTTGATCGTCGCTCGCTGAGGCATGCGCCGCGTCAGTCAATCCGTCCATTGGTTGTAGGCTGCTTCGGAAATCCCGCCGACATGAGGCGATAGACGGATTTTTGTGGGACTGACACCTGTGTGGTCAAAGATGTTTCCTGTTCTTGTGTAGTCGGGCTCTTTGTCTTTGGCTCTCCCTGATTTCCGCCGAATGAGTCCTTTATTGTGTCCAGGTGGTGTGATCGGATGTGGGAGCAAACATGAAGCAGATTAATCAGACGGACCGGCAGTTGGCGCACCAGGCCCTGGGTCTGCTCGACCTGACCTCGTTGAGCAACGATGACGATGCCGAGCGAATCGTTTCGCTGTGTCAGCGGGCCATGACGCCGTTCGGGCCGGTGGCCGCGGTGTGCGTTTTTCCGCGATTCGTCGCTCTGGCGCGCAAGACCCTCGACAGCCTGGGGGCGCAGGGCATCCGGGTGGCCACGGTGGTCAACTTCCCCTATGGCGGGCCGAATGTGGCGTCGGCCGTCTCGGAGACGGAAGCGGTGCTCAGGGCCGGTGCGAACGAGGTGGACCTGGTCTACCCCTATCGTTCGCTGCTGATGGGCGATACGCAGACGGGGCTGACCATGGTGTCGGCCTGTCGTGATCTGTGCACGGGGCGCGCCAGGCTCAAGGTGATCCTGGAGACCGGTGAGTTGCGTGACCCGCAAATGATTCGTCAGGCCAGCCAGGATGCGATTGCCGCGGGTGCCGATTTTCTCAAGACCAGTACCGGCAAGGTGCTCATCAATGCGACCGAACAGGCGGTGCGGATCATGCTCGAGGCGATTGCCGAGCGGGGTGGGCTGGTGGGCCTGAAAGCGGCGGGCGGTATTCGCACCCTGGCCGATGCCCGGACCTACATCGAGCTGGCCCGCAGCCGCTTCGGCGCGGGCTGGGTCGACGCCGATCATTTGCGTCTGGGGGCCTCGGGGCTGCTGGACGAACTGCTGGCACACCTGGAGTGGTCGACGGAGTCCTCGGGCAACGACTGAGCAGCGGCTTGCTCCAGGCAAAAAAAGACCCGGCAAAAAGCCGGGTCAATAACCGTGATTAGCCTGATGAGGAGATAATCTGAAGAGTCCGAACCAAGGGCCTTTCAGAAAATCCAACCGATCTCGCGATCAGTTGTGATAATCATAACGATTCTCATTTCTAAGTCAACCGCTTTTTTCCGACCGTTCGTCGCCGTTCCTTGTGTGGGCTCAACCGGAGGGCCTGGTTGTATTGAGGCGGGTGACTTCCCTGTTCAGCAGGTCGATGCGGCGAGCCATGCTCTGGATCAGGCTGTGGGCGATGCGCGGGTTGCTCTGGGTCAGGCTGAGGAACTGCTCCTTGGGGATCAGGATGACCGAGCAGGGCTGGCTGGCAATCACCGTGGCGCTGCGTTTCTCGCCGGTGAACACCGCCATGGCGCCGAAAATCTCATCCTTGGGCACGTCACCGACCTTGTGGCCGTCGACAAAGGCTTCGGCGTGTCCTTCGATAATGATGAAGACGTGATCGGCCTCGTCGCCCTGGCGGATCAGCACCTCACCGGTCGCTACCTGCTGGAAGCCATTGCTGCTGCGAAACTCCGGCTGCTTGAGGCGGGTGACGGCGTCCGACAGCAGGGCGGTCTGGCCCACCAGGTAGCGCAGCAGCATTTCGCTGCGGGTTTCGTCGGCGTGGATATGCTGGAACACCGCGCGTCGCTGGTAAGGCAGCAGGCGCAGCGGGCCATCGCTGCTCAGCAGGCAGCGTGGCCAGTCGATACCCTGGCGCAGGCCCACCAGGTCGCCTTCATGCAGATAGAACAGGGGGCGTTCGTCGACCCTTGCATGCACCAGGCCGCTTTCGATCAGGTAGAGCCGATCGTCGACCAGTTGCGGGGCAAGATCGGCGCTTTCTTCGAGTTCGATGGCTTCATCACAGGGGGACAAGCCTTCCAGTAGTCGAGCGGGAATGCTCTGCAGCCGATTGATCAATTCATCGGCGTACGCCGGTTGCTCCCCGAGTAGATACATGACAAACCTGCGCAATCAATTCTTATGGCGTGACGATATCGCTTCCAGTTGTTTATTCAAGGCCTCTTTGCGTTCCAATGGGATGTCATTCCAGTGAATGTCCATCAGTGCACCCTCGATGGCGTACAGCAGCACTTTCGAGGCTCTGAATCCCCGGGTTCTCACGGCTCGATAGGCGTCCACTGCCCCTAGCCGACGCAAGTCCGATGCGCTGTGGATGCCCACCGCGTGCAGCCATTGCGCGGACGTCTTGCCCAGGTTTTTCAGATGTTGCAGTTCATCGTTCATCAAGCCTCCTTGCGATGGCCGAACGCTGCGTTGACGAGAGTAGGCAAGCCTGAAAAGAGTGTAGCGCTCAGTAGGAAAAGCGTGGTTCGTTGGTCGGTTTGGGCGCAAAAGCTTCTAAGGGCCAGCGCGAAGCTGCGCTGGTCCGCTGAAGTCTGGAAAGGGATATGCAATACCTGCCGCTGCCCGGGGCTTCGTCTGGCGCCGGACTCAACGACTGCCACGCTACCGGACGGGTCACTCCGGTTCGTAGCGCATCCGCGTGCCGAACTGGACCGACATCAGGATTTCCGCCGCCTTCAGTTGGGGAGGGAAGTAGGCGCCGGAAATCTGTGCGTGGGCCACGCTGGCACCTTCGAGCCGGGAGTTCTGGAAATCCACCCCGCGCAGGTCGGCGGAACGGAAGTAGGCATTGGTGAAGTCGATCCCGTCGGCGTTCAGTTCACGCAGGTCGAGACCGCGGAAGTCTCCGCCGCGCATGTCGATCGGGCCGTCCTTGGGACGGGCCTTGTTGAAGCCGGCAATATCATCCTTGTGCAGCAAGGCATACAAGGCAGAGTCGAGAAGCTTGGGCTGGCTCATGGGGCGTCTCCCGTTGGTTTTATGACGCCAGTATAATGCCACTATGTTTCAGCCGTGAAGCGATTGCGGCTTCACGGCTGAATATAGTTTCTACAGATTAGGCAAGCGCAGGCGAATTTGCGCGATCAGGGTGTCGAGACTGCCACTTTCGTTGGTCTGGACGCGCTTGGTGTGGAGGATTTCATCGGCCCCCAGCGCTTCGCGGGAAGCCTGCTGCGCGGCGATGACTTCCAGGGTCGCATCGGAAGGGTCGACAGCGTCGGCCTGGCGTTGTGCCAACCAGTTTTCGATGACCGCCTGGGGGGCGTCGCAATCGATGATCAGGCACGGTGCCCCGGTGGCCTCGGCAACCTTGGCGGCGGCATCGCGCTGGTCGCGCTTGAGGTAGGTGGCATCGATCACCACCGGGAAGCCGGCACGCAGGATGATGTCGGCGACTTCGTGCAGGCGTTGGTAGGTTTGTGCGCTGGCGTTCCGGCTGTAGATGCCGGCACCGACGTCCTGGCTGCCCGGCTGCTGGCCGAACAGGCGCTTGCGTTCGACGTCCGAGCGCAGGCGTACCGCACCCAGTGCCTCGACCAGGCGCATGGCGACGTGGCTCTTGCCGACCGCCGAGACGCCGTGGGTGATCGCCAGGAAGCGCGACGGAATGGTGCTGTAGCTTTCCGCCAGATTGGCATAGTTGCGGTACTGGCGCAGGGTGGTCGCGCGTTGCACGGCGGTGGCTTCGGGCGACAGGCTGAACAGCGCGACCTTGGCCCGTACCAGGGCGCGATAGGCCTTGTAGAAGTTCAGAACTTCCAGGCCCTGGTAGTCGCCGGTCAGTTCCAGGTACTGGCTGATGAAGCGGCGGGCCAGGCTCTTGAGTCCACGGTCTTCCAGGTCCATGGCCAGGAAGGCGGTATCGGCATAGACGTCGGTGAAACGGAACGGCTCGTTGAACTCGATGCAGTCGAAGATCACCACCTTGCCATCGATCACGGTGGCGTTGCCGAGGTGGATATCACCGTGGCACTCGCGGATGAAACCTGCGGCCTTGCGCTGGGCCAACAGCGGCTTGAGGCGCTCGAAGCTGGATTCTGCCCAGGCCTGCAGGGCATCGAGTTGCTGCAGGTCAGCCTTGTCCTGAAGGAAGGGACGAATCTGCTCGAAGTTCTGACGGACAGGGTCCATGACCGCTTCCGGCGTGCCCTGGTAGTGCTCCTGGGGGACGTGCGGGGCGTTCAGGTGGAACTGCGCGATCTGCTGGGCCATCTCGTCGATATGGCGGGTGGTCAGCTCGCCGTTGGCCTGCAGCGTGCTGAGCAGCTGGCTTTGTGGGAACTGGCGCATTTTCAGCACATATTCGATGGCCGGGCCGTCGCCGCCCAGTTGCGGTGCCTCGGCGCTACCGGTGATCGGCAGGACTTCCAGGTACAGGTCGTCGGTCAGGCGCTGGTTCAGGCGCAGTTCTTCATTGCAGAAGTGGCCGCGGGCCGACAGTTCGGTGAAGTCGAGGAAACCGAAGTTCATCGGTTTCTTGATCTTGTAGGCGTAGGACCCGGTGAGCAGCACCCAGGAAATGTGGGTTTCGATGAGCTGGAACCCTTCTACCGGATGCGGATAGAGGGCCGGGTTTTGCAAGGCGGCGATCAGGGACTGGCTCACGAGCGATCCTTCAGAGGTCAGAAATTCAAGGGCGTCATTATGGCTGCTCGGGTGGGGAGTGCAAACCGCCGGGTGTGCATGTTGATCATGAATAAAGTGCGTATAATCCGCGCCCATGACTCGTACCCGATCCCCTCGTTCCAAACCCAAACCTCCGTCCGGTGGCCTTCGTCCCTGGCTCGGCTGGGCGCTCAAGCTCAGTCTGGTCGGTCTTGTGGTGCTGGCCGGCTTTGCCGTCTACCTCGATGCCGTGGTGCAGGAGAAATTCTCCGGCAAGCGCTGGACCATTCCGGCCAAGGTCTATGCCCGACCGCTGGAGTTGTTCGTCGGCCAGAAGCTGAGCAAGGAAGACTTCCTGACCGAGCTCGATGCCCTCGGCTACCGGCGTGAGTCGGTGGTCAATGGCCCCGGCGCGGCATCCGTCAATGGCAACACGGTCGACCTGAATACCCGTGGCTTCCAGTTCTACGAAGGAATGGAAGCTGCCCAGTCGGTACGGGTGCGCTTCTCCGGCGACTACGTGGCCGAACTGGCCGGGCTCAATGGCGCGAAACTCTCGGTGGTGCGCCTGGAACCGCTGCTGATCGGCGGCCTGTACCCGAAAAACCTCGAAGACCGGATCCTGATCAAGCTCGACCAGGTACCGCCGTACCTGATCGATACCCTGGTGACGGTGGAAGACCGCGACTTCTATCACCATTTCGGGGTTTCGCCGAAGTCGATTGCCCGGGCGATCTGGGTCAACACCTCGTCCGGGCAGATGCGCCAGGGCGGCAGTACGCTGACCCAGCAGTTGGTGAAGAACTTCTTCCTGACCAACGAACGCAGCCTGAGTCGCAAGCTCACCGAAGCCATGATGTCGGTGCTGCTGGAAGTGCACTACAGCAAGCAGGAAATTCTCGAGGCCTACCTCAACGAGGTCTTCATTGGCCAGGACGGCCAGCGTGCCGTGCATGGCTTCGGTCTGGCCAGCCAGTTTTTCTTCAGCCAGCCGCTGGCCGAGCTGAAGCTGCACCAGGTCGCCTTGCTGGTGGGCATGGTCAAGGGACCGTCCTACTACAATCCGAGGCGTTATCCGGACCGGGCGCTGGAACGACGCAACCTGGTGCTTGACCTGCTGGCCCAGCAGGGCGTGGTGACCACCGAGCAGGCCGAGGCCGCGAAGAAGATGCCGCTGGGCGTGACCAAGCGTGGCAGCCTGGCCGACAGTTCGTTCCCCGGCTTCCTCGACCTGGTCAAGCGCCAGTTGCGCGAAGATTATCGCGACGAAGACTTGACCGAGGAGGGGCTGCGCATCTTCACCAGCTTCGACCCGATTCTGCAGATGAAGGCCGAGGCCTCGGTCAATGACACCTTCAAGCGCCTGGGGGCCCGCAAGGGCGCCGAGGATGTGGAAGCGGCCATGGTGGTGACCAACCCGGAAACCGGTGAGGTCCAGGCCATGATCGGTAGCCGCCAACCCGGCTTCGCCGGTTTCAACCGTGCCCTGGATGCCGTGCGCAACATCGGCTCGCTGATCAAGCCGGCGGTCTACCTGACGGCGCTGGAGAAACCGAGCCAGTACACCCTGACCAGCTGGCTTTCGGACGAGGCGTTTTCGGTGAAGGGCGCGGACGGGCAGGTCTGGAAACCGCAGAACTTCGATCGCCGTTCCCATGGCACGATCTTCCTGTATCAGGGGCTGGCGCATTCCTACAATCTGTCGACGGCGCGCCTTGGCCTGGAAGTCGGCGTGCCAAATGTGCTGAAGACCGTTGCCCGCCTGGGCATCACCCGCGAGTTCCCGGCCTATCCGTCGATTCTGCTGGGCGCTGGCGGCATGACGCCGATGGAAGTGGCAACCATGTACCAGACCCTCGCCAACGGCGGTTTCAATACGCCGATGCGCGGCATCCGCAGCGTGCTGACGGCCGAGGGCGAACCGCTCAAGCGTTATCCGTTCCAGGTCCAGCAGCGTTTCGATCCGGGCTCGATCTACCTGATCCAGGCCGCCATGCAGCGGGTGATGCGCGAGGGTACCGGGGCCAGTGCCTACAACGTCCTGCCCAAGACACTGACCCTGGCGGGCAAGTCCGGCACCAGTAACGACTCCCGTGACAGCTGGTTCGCCGGGTTCAGCCAGGACCTGCTGGCCGTGGTCTGGCTGGGGCGCGACGACAACGGCAAGACGCCGTTCACCGGTGCCACCGGCGCGCTGCAGGTGTGGACCAGTTTCATGAAGAAATCCGATCCGCTGCCGCTGGACATGCCGCAACCGGATAACATTGTTCAGGCCTGGATCGATCCACACACCGGGCAGGGCTCCGATGCCAACTGCCCCGGTGCGGTACAGATGCCGTATATTCGCGGCAGCGAGCCGGCACCCGGTGTGGCTTGCGGTGGTTCGGCGCCCGCGCCGGCCAGCGAAGTGATGGATTGGGTCAAGGGCTGGTTGAATTAAGCGAAGAGGGTTTGCAGTGAACAAATGGTGGTTTCCGGCTTTTACAGCTCTGGCTCTGCTTGGCGGTTGCTCGAGCGTGCCCCATGGTTCGATCCCGGTCGTCGACTCCGGGACAGCCGTCTCCAACAATGACCGGATTTCGGCCAACGGCGGTTTCCGCCAGACCACCGTCCGCCGTGCCGCGCCGAACCAGGCCCAAGCCGTTGCGCAGGATTCCGGCGTGGTGGTGATGGTGCCCGGTGGTGGTGCGGCGACGTCCACGCCGATCAGCAGCGAACCCTGGACCCCGGGGCCGTCCACGACCGGCCCGATCACTCCTGGCCCGGTGGACAGCACGCCGATCCAGACGTCATCGATCAACCAGGGCGGTTACGGTGTGTCGCAACCGAGCGGTATTCCGTCCGGCAATGGCGGTGGCCTGTCGGCGGACGAGCAACTGGATGGTCCGGTCCTCGCCCTGCTGACCACCGCGCAGCAGCAACAGTCGAGCGGCGACCTGAACGGTGCCTCGTCGAGCCTGGAGCGTGCCCAGCGCGTTGCGCCACGTGAACCGCAAGTGCTCTACCGCCTGGCGCAGGTGCGCATGGCCCAGGGCGACGCACCGCAAGCCGAGCAGTTGGCGCGGCGTGGCCTCGGTTTCGCCAACGGACGTCCGGACCTGCAGGCCAGCCTCTGGGAGCTGATCGCCCAGGCGCGGGAAAAGCAGGGTGATGCCGCCGGGGCCGCCCAGGCTCGCCAGAAAGCCCGGGTCAACCTCTGATGGATAGCCGCTTTCCATTGATCGCCGATCAGTTGTTGCTGATCGAGCGCGAGTTGCGTGCCCAGGGCTGGTGGAGCGACGAGCCGCCTGGCGAGGAGGCGCTGTCCAGTGTCGAGCCGTTCAGTGTCGATACGCTGGAGTTCGAGCAGTGGCTGCAGTGGATCTTCCTGCCGAAGATGAAGGTCATCCTTGAGCAGGACCTGCCGCTACCCAATGCTTCGGGCATCCTGGCCATGGCCGAGATGGTCTATGGCCTGCGCCCGGGAGAGGGTGTGGAGTTGCAGGCGCTGCTGGCGCAGTTCGATCGGTTGATCGGCGAGTCCCGCTGATCCGTGGTGAGGGGCTTGCCCCTGCTGGGCCGCAGGGCGGCCCCGCGTTGTGTCTGGGGTTATCGTGGCTGCTTGGCACAAGTCCCCCCGCCAGCGGTTCTGCTTATGTGCGGCGCTCAGGAGCAGTGATCCTCGATTGCCTTGCTCGTCTCTATCAGGCGTGTCTGCCGTTCCTCATCGGTCAGCCGATGCAGTTCCCCATCGACTTCCTCGCGAACCCGCGGGTCGTTCCGCAATTGCGCCAGGTTGGTCCTGGCCCGTTCGCAGAACACCTTGCGCGCCGCTTCCTGCTCGGCCAACTGCTTCTTGACCTTGGCATCCACCGTATTCTGGTCGCCCACCGGCTTGCTGGTCGGAAGGTCGGTCCTCGGCGACGGGCTTGGATTGGGGTTGATCGCCGGGGACACCACGGTCGCGGACTGCCCGGGAGGAGGCATTGCGTCGAAGTGGGTCACGCCCTGGGCGTCCACCCATTTGTAGATCGGGGCGGCCAGGCTCAGCGGGCTCAGGGCAAACAGCAGGCTGGCCATGAGAATGCTCGTACGCATCGGGTTTCCTTGTCAGGCAGTTCAGTTAGCCATGCAGGTCACTAGCATATACCTTGTGTCGGGGTTTTCTGTTGCATTCTCATGCACTTGGTTCGAAGAAAGCGCATAGATGACTTGACTTGAGCGAGGCGAATCAGAACAATCCAAAGTCCGCTGTAGAGGGACTGCCAGAAGCAGACCCGCTCGGCAGATCATGAGGCGCACATCCGCGCCGACCTGTTACACCCGCAACGCGTTACCTCGCGCTGGGTGGGAAACCCCCGCAACACTTTGGGGCACTCCCAATACTTGCTCAGTCAGTGCTGACGTAGTCGGCGACCACCGTCGCTCATGCTCTGTCGAGAAGTAAACCTATTAAGACCCGTCTCCAGTGTCTGTGGACGGTATTCTGGCGTTTTAGAGGTGAACAACGTGGAGCTTTTATCTGGCGGTGAGATGCTCGTCCGCTTCTTGCGTGACGAAGGCGTCAAATATATCTACGGGTACCCGGGTGGTGCTCTTCTTCATGTCTACGATGCCCTGTTCAAGGAACCGGAAGTAACCCACGTCCTGGTTCGCCACGAGCAGGCGGCTACCCATATGGCTGACGGCTACGCCCGTGCCACCGGCAAGGCCGGCGTGGTGCTGGTGACTTCCGGCCCTGGCGCGACCAACGCCATTACCGGTATCGCCACGGCCTACATGGACTCCATCCCCATGGTGATCATCTCCGGTCAGGTGCCCAGCACCCTGGTCGGTACCGATGCGTTCCAGGAAACCGACATGATCGGTATTTCCCGACCGATCGTGAAGCACAGCTTCATGGTCAAGCACGCTTCGGAAATCCCGGAGGTCATGAAGAAGGCGTTCTACCTGGCGCAGTCCGGCCGTCCTGGTCCTGTCGTTGTCGATGTCCCGAAAGACATGACCAACCCGGCCGAAAAGTTCGAATACGTTTTTCCGAAGAAAGCCAAGCTGCGTTCCTACAGCCCGGCGGTGCGCGGCCACTCCGGCCAGATCCGCAAGGCTGCCGAAATGCTCCTGGCCGCCAAGCGTCCGGTACTCTACTCCGGCGGTGGCGTGATTCTCGGTGGCGGCTCCGCGCCACTGACCGAGCTGGCGAAGATGCTCAATCTGCCGGTGACCAACACGCTGATGGGGCTGGGCGGCTACCCTGGCACCGACCGTCAGTTCGTCGGCATGCTCGGCATGCACGGCAGCTACACCGCCAACCTGACCATGCACCATGCCGACGTGATCCTGGCCGTGGGTGCACGCTTCGATGACCGTGTCATCAACGGTGCGCCGAAGTTCTGCCCGAACGCCAAGATCATCCATGTCGACATCGACCCGGCCTCGATCTCCAAGACCATCAAGGCAGACGTGCCTATCGTCGGTCCCGTGGAGAGCGTGCTGACCGAGATGGTCGCTGCCCTCAAGGAGATCGGCGAGACTCCGAACAAGGAGTCGGTGGCCAGTTGGTGGAAGCAGATCGACGAATGGCGTGGCGATCGCGGCCTGTTTCCCTACGACAAGGGCGACGGCAGCATCATCAAGCCACAGACCGTGATCGAGACCCTGTGCGAAGTGACCAAGGGCGATGCCTTCGTCACTTCCGACGTGGGCCAGCACCAGATGTTCGCGGCGCAGTACTACAAGTTCAACAAGCCCAACCGCTGGATCAACTCCGGTGGCCTGGGCACCATGGGCTTCGGTTTCCCGGCGGCCATGGGCATCAAGTTGAATTTCCCGGATTCTGACGTCGCCTGTGTCACCGGCGAAGGCAGTATCCAGATGAACATTCAGGAACTGTCCACCTGCATGCAGTACGGCCTGCCGGTGAAGATCGTCAACCTGAACAACGGTGTGCTCGGCATGGTCCGCCAGTGGCAGGACATGAGCTACGGCAGGCG
>NZ_AQOH01000140.1 GCF_000364705.1 Pseudomonas fuscovaginae SE-1
GTGTCAACGCCGACTTAAAACTGACCCACTTAACCCTTCATTTGCCGAAGTAAAATTGACCCACCCGGATCACTCGGGTTTACGGTTCTGGCGGATCACGCCCGCTTTACGTTTGTCTTTGAGGCGGTAGCTCTCACCTGTCAGAGTCAGGATATGAGCATGATGCAGTAACCTGTCCAACATGGCTGCGGTCAGGGTCGCATCGTCGCTGAAGGCATTGGCCCACTGGGTAAACGGCAGGTTTGACGTCAGGATCATTGAGCCTTTTTCGTAGCGCTGGGCAACCACCTGGAAAAACAGATTGGCTTCTTCACGACCAAATGGCAGGTAGCCGATTTCATCGATCACCAGCAGCTTCGGGGCAAGGATGGCGCGGTTCAAATAGGCTTTGAGCCGCCCTTGCCGCTGTGCAGCGCCCAGTTGCAATATCAGATCGGCTGCGGTGATGAAGCGCGTCTTGATCCCGTTCTGCGCTGCCCGATAGCCCAAGGCAATCGCCAGATGAGTCTTGCCGACACCCGACGGGCCGATCAGCACCACGTTCTCGGTTCGTGCGACAAACGCCAGAGCGGCCAGCTCCTGCAGCAGCACCTTGGGTACGCCCGGGCTGAAACTGAAGTCGTATTCCTCCAGCGTCTTGATCGCAGGAAAACAGGCCATGCGCGTCAGCAACTCACGGCTGCGTTGTTGGCGAAAACCGTGTTCATGGCGCAGCAGGTGCTCCAGGAAGTCACTGAAGCTCAGGTCGTCCTTGACCGCTTGCTGAGCCAGCATTGGATAGTGATCGGCGGTGCATTCGAGCTTGAGCGCCTGACACAGCTCGACGATGGTCTGATGTTGCAGGTTCATGCGCAGGCCTCCCGGATCGCCTCATAGATGGAGAGCGGATGCTGAAGAGACTCATGTGGAATGGGTCGGTGCGCATCGCCCAGCAGGGCTCTCCAGGTCTGGCGCACGGCGGAAGGCAAAGGTGTCAGCAACCCTTGTTCCTGACGCCAACGGTCGATTGGGCGCTCCTTGAGCGTGGCATGGGTGCGCACATTGGCCACTTCGGCCAGCCATTCGCCGACCAGCCGGTTGGCGGTACCGCAATCCACAAGCAAGCCAGCCGAACTGACCCGGCTGTTCAGCGGGTTGTAAAAACTCTCGCGCAAGTAGCGGTTGAAACGCTCGACCTTGCCCTTCGTGCGGGCCCGATAAGGGCGGCAAAGGCGTATGCGGAAGCCCAGGTCGTCGGCCATCTGCAGCAGCCCGGCATGAAAGCGATGCTGACCATCACCGTAGGCATCACGCTCGATGACTGCAGTCTTCATGTTGTCGAACAGGATTTCGTCAGGTACGCCGCCGAAGTAATCGAAGGCCAGCAGCAACGAGTCGTGCACCGAGTCGAATGACTCATCAGGGACAAAGTGGACGTAGGTCATCCGGCTGTAGCCCAGCGTGGCCACGAAGGCTGACATGGGTGATTTGGCCCGACGAAACACGATGAAATCGGCCTGCATTTGTTTGCCCGGCTCGGTCTCAAACCGAACGACGGGGCCGTCATCACGCTTGGCTGGCTTGATCTTTGCCAGCCAGGCACGCAGTTGAGAAGCGCCCCCTTCATAACCACGCTCGCGAATCTCTCGTAACAGCACGGTAGACGGCAGCCAGAGCGGGTGAGCCTGTCTGACTCGCTCGTGCAGGTAGGCATGAAAGGCGTCGAGCTTGGTGGGTCTGGAGGCGCGTGAGTAACGCGGGACGGAAGGCTCTTTGAGGTAGCGCCGGACAGTGTTGCGGGACACGCCCAATGTCTTGGCGATCTGCCGAATGCTGTGCCCTTGGCGGGCCAATACTCTGATCTCCACTGCTTGCTCCTGGATCAACATGGGCAGCCTCAAATGGCTGCGACGTTAGCCCAGGTGGGTCAGTTTTACTTCGCTGGGGTGGGTCAGTTTTGCATCGGCACTAACA
>NZ_AQOH01000141.1 GCF_000364705.1 Pseudomonas fuscovaginae SE-1
CCTTCGGTTGGTTCAGTTACACCACTTCTAGGGACACGATCACAACCAGCGCTTGAAGGGCTTTTGTAGGTTCTGTGGCACTCAAGCCGAGCTAGCATCCTTCGTTACTGGAGAAGGTCAGCGCGACCCCGACGAGCACCTACGTTTGAGCAACCTTTACTGCACAACTCATCGTCCAAAGACGCATGATGGCAGCTGGAATCCCGCGTACAGGCAAGCAAAAAGGTCCGTAGCGCAGTTTGACCTTGAACTGGCGAGATTGAGCAGGCAGTGCGCTATAAGAGCGAAGCCTCAGGCGAAATCAGGTGACGAGCTTGTCGACTCATATTTCTTCCAGTACATGCTCAGCCTGACGGTACAGGTGGCCGATGAATCTGAGCTCAGAAATATCGCTCGCCTCATGGTCGACACACGGTTTTCTGATCGTAAGAAGCAAATACTTGTGCTTCAGAAACTCGGTTTTAACCAGTCAGAAATTGCCCGAAGGCTGGAGATTGAGCGCCAGGCAGTATCCAAAGCTCTATGCTCAATTCCTGATTGTTTTCGCCTTCCTAGAGCGTGAGTGCGCCAAGCTGCGTAGTTACACACTCGCGATCAAACGCTTGCATTCGACTGGACGAGCCTTTCGCATGGCTGGGGGCGCAAGCGGCTATCCGTGACTGGCAGCTATCGGCCGAAAGCGGCACTAAGCGGAAGGCAAGGTTTGACCCATCGCTGCCTATCGCGAAGGCCCCCAGTCGACCCATAGCAGCCTATCGAAAATCGAGTGGCGACAGTGGCGATATAGTATTACGCTTCCTGTATTCAGGCCGCTAAGGAAGGTTTTGCCGTGTCTAGCAGATTATTGCTAACTCAGAATGCCCAGTTCTACCGAGTTATTGAACCTCTTAGTGAGGAAACTTTGCGCTCGATACTTGATGCGGCATCCTCAAACCAGAAGCCCGGTAGCACGTTGATCGCTGATCAATTTAACAAAGAAGAAGTCCTTCAGGATGGTAGCGAATACCGCTTCAGCTTGAGAGTTTTCGCGACGAATCGGGATGTCCACTTTTGGAGCGAGCCGCTTAACGACACAATCTATGCGTTCATACTCTTGGTGACCGTCGATGAATGCTTGGTCGTCTTTAAAAAATCCTGCGCCTCAGTTTCTGAAACCATCGATAAGGTTGCCACTCTGATTCGGAGCGCGGAATTGACCGCAGCTTTCAGTGACAGCGATGCTCAGTTTCAGAAGATGGCAATGCGTAATATGACTGTTTCCGAAAGAGCGATGCGCGGCAAATCGTACGAAGCAGCAGATCTTAAAGGCCTCCTGTCAACCCACGCCGCAGGCAGATCTATTCCCTACTTTTTCAAATTGCGGTTAAACGGTCGTATCAAAACCATTTCCGCTCAAAGCGGACGTGTCGTCGAGGCCTCTGAGCGTAAGTCAATAGAGAAAATAGTGGAGTGGGCAAAAGGCCAGATCCATCAGATTAACAACCCGTCATCTGATAAAGATTTTTTGGACGCCTTCGCTAAACTTGTAGAGCTGGATGTCGTGTGGGATAAAAGCGAACCCACCGCCATTCTCGTAGAGTCGTCCTTTCTTGTAGATAACGTAATTGACAAAGATATTCCTATCTTTTATACGACGCGACGGGGAAGAACGTTCCAGATGACTTCCAAACAGATTGAGAATCTCGTTTCTCAGCTTGAGAGAGTCTATGAAATTGCCGCAACAGAAGAGCTTGATCTTATAGATAGCCCCAGGCCCGCCCGTCTAAAAAAGAACATGAGTTCAATCTCGCTGACTGGCCGCTCACTTCGGCAGATTAAATTTGATGACAATGGCAAAGACATAACACTACAGGCATATATCAAAAAATACAACCTAGCAACTATCACATTT
>NZ_AQOH01000142.1 GCF_000364705.1 Pseudomonas fuscovaginae SE-1
GCAGATCCGCGCTATATGTATTTCATGGGACAGTGCTTTGAAGATGGAGCTGGAATAAACGAAATCCCTGCACTATTAAAAAGCCTTGTAGCATTCCCTGAACTGAGTGCTGCCACTTCCGAGAAAGGGCGATATACAATAAAAAAAACCAAGTACGACACAAAATCACTTTTTGCTATAGTTGAAAAAATTCATAGAAAGGATGATTACATTTTCTGTGACGACCTTGGCGACGAATGGGCAGACCATATCACTTTCAATAAAGCCGACTCCTCAGTTTCTTTTATTCACTCGAAGTATGGCGCCGTGAGCAAGTCCGCCAGTAATTTGCATGATGTCGTCGGCCAAGCCATCAAGAACATTGGAAATATGGATATTGACCCCAAGACCTTTCTTGCAAAAAAATACGGTGAAAAATTTTCAAACAATTATAGGGGAGGTGCAATCCCTCGTATCAGGAAGGCATTACCCGGCATATTTGACGACTATTTAACAGATTTGCGAGAGGACTATCGCTTTAACCGTCGGTGCATCATTTGTTGCTCATTCATCTCGAAGACCCTGATCGAGGTAGAGTTTAAAAAAATTCAGGATAAGAAGCGTGTCGCTGGAAATGTTACGCAACTATTCTGGATCCTTTCATCCTTTATGCATGCTGTGAGAGAGGCAGGCATACGCCCCATAGTCTATTGCCGGCCCTAGGTGAGTGAATCGCACAGCTTGCTCACACCGCGACCGGCCCGGTCAACTCCGCCTATCGTGAGTGACTGCTTCTGGCCCTTAGCGGCCAGTAGCGAATCACTGCCTTACCCCTCAATCATGCATGCGACTCGTCCAGCATCGATGAAACTGCCGATCAAGTACATGGCAATTTTCCCTTAAGCGACTTGAAATGCGGGGTGAGCAGGAAAGCTATTCATTTGTTTTCCGCGGTTTCTTGAGAGTCCATTCATCAATCATGTCGGCCCAATCCTGCAAAATCGCACGGCGCTGATCCCGATACTCGGCCTTGTTGTAAACAGCTCGCACACCTTTCTGCTCGTGCGCGAGGCACTTCTCGATCCAATCGGAGTTGTAGCCCGCCTCATGCAACAGCGTGCTAGCCGTGCGGCGTAGGTCGTGGGGACCGAATTTACCTAGAGGCACACCTTCCTTTTGAGCAAGACGATAGGTCAGCGTCAGTACCTGGTTGATCGTGGCTGCACTCATTGGCAAATCGGAGTCATAGCGTGACGGCAGAACGTACTCAGAACCTCCGGCCAAGGTTTTCAACGCGATGAAGAAATCCAAAGCTTGCCGGGACAGAAACACCAGATGGGGATTTCGGCGCTTCATCCGCTCTTTCGGGATTGTCCATAGCGCTTCACTGAAGTTGATCTCGCTCCATGTCGCGTTGGTCAGCTCGCTCTTACGCACCATCGTCAGCAGTAGGAGTTTGGCTGCGGCACGAACCGACGTCGCTGTCCCGATCCGATCCATGTACTGGTACATCAGCGCAATTTCATCAGGCGTCAACGCCCGGTCGCGAGGCTCGAATTTGGCAATGCTGGCAGACCTTACTAGATCCGCGGGATTTTCAACCTTCTGACCACGCTCAATGGCCCAACGAAAGACCTGCAACACGATCTCACGCGAATGGACGGCAGTTGCGGGCGCCCCCCGCTCCACTATCGCGTCGGTCAGCGCTCGCAGATCCTCATGAGTGATTTCAGCGAGCTTCTGATTGCCAAACTTCGGCTTCAATTCGCGCTCATAGACTGACCGGCGCATATCTCGTGTCGAGTCCGCCATCTGATAGCCGCGCAGCCATTTTTCAGCCCAATCATCAAAGGTCTCTGCGCCCTTGGTGCGAGCCTTCGCACGCGCCTTTTCCTTAGCAGGGGACTTACCTGCGGCGATCATCTTCTTCGCCTCCCCTAGCCGCTCACGTGCCTCTGCCAGGGTGATCCCGCCCAAGCCATAACGACCGAAGGTGATGGTCTCCTGCCGGCCATTGATGGAGTAGTTGTAGCGGAAGGAGATTGAGCCGGCCGGTGTGACCGCCACGTACAAGCCATCGCGGTCAATCACCTTGTAGAGCTTGTCTTGCGGCTTGAGGTTTCGAAGCTTGGTATCAGTAAGCATGGCTTCCATTTATTCCATGAAAAAATACCATGCTCTGAAAAGCGCGGAAGAATGGGGCTTGCCCCCAGTAAAACCGGGCCTCTTGGCTATCCCGATACCATGCCCATCCTGAAACAAGGAACATGGTATCAAGCGTCATGCATGGCATCGGATGCAGTTGGTACCCCGTACCATGCCATAAAAAAACCATGCTTGGCGATGCAAAACGCTGCCTGAACTTGCCAGACCCAAAAAGCCGAAAGCCCGCAATTACGCGGGCTTCAGGGCATTTTTTGCTAGTTCGTGCCGGACTATGCCGGACGCGGGATCATTCCCACTCGATAGTCGCCGGCGGCTTGCTCGACACATCGTAGGTCACGCGGGAAATACCCTCGATCTCGTTGATGATCCGGCTGCTGACGGTTTCCAGCAGTTCGTACGGCAGGTGCGCCCAACGCGCGGTCATGAAGTCGATGGTCTCTACGGCACGCAGGGCCACGACCCAGGCGTAGCGACGGCCGTCACCGACCACGCCTACCGATTTCACCGGCTGGAACACCACGAAAGCCTGGCTGACCTTGTGGTACCAGTCGGCCTTGCGCAGTTCCTCGATGAAGATGTGGTCGGCACGACGCAGCAGGTCGGCGTATTCCTTCTTCACTTCGCCAAGGATCCGCACGCCCAGGCCTGGGCCCGGGAACGGGTGACGGTAGACCATGTCGTACGGCAGGCCGAGTTCCAGGCCGAGGCGACGGACCTCATCCTTGAACAGTTCGCGCAGCGGCTCGACCAGCTTGAGGTTCATCTCTTCCGGCAGGCCACCGACGTTGTGGTGGGACTTGATCACGTGGGCCTTGCCGCTCTTCGCGCCAGCCGATTCGATCACGTCAGGGTAGATGGTGCCCTGGGCCAGGAACTTGATGTTGTTCAGCTTGCAGGATTCGGCATCGAACACGTCGATGAAGGTACGGCCGATGATCTTGCGCTTCTTCTCCGGGTCGGCTTCGCCAGCCAGGTTGCCCAGGAACTGGTCCTCGGCGTTCGCACGGATCACCTTGACGCCCATGTTCTCGGCGAACATGGCCATCACCTGGTCACCTTCGTGCAGGCGCAGCAGGCCGTTGTCGACGAACACGCAGGTTAGTTGGTCGCCGATGGCCTTGTGCAGCAGCGCCGCAACCACCGAGGAGTCGACACCGCCGGACAGGCCCAGCAGGACGTTGTCGCTGCCGACCTGGGCACGAATGGTCGCGATGGCATCTTCGGCGATCTTCGAAGGAGTCCACAGAGCCTCGCAACCACAGATGTCGAGGATGAAGCGCGACAGGATGCGACCGCCCTGCTTGGTGTGGGTCACCTCGGGGTGGAACTGCACGCCGTAGTAGCGCAGGTCGTCGTTGAACATGCCGGCAATCGGGCAGCTCGGGGTGCTGGCCAGGATGTGGAAATCTTCCGGCATCCGGGTGACCTTGTCACCGTGGCTCATCCACACGTCGAGACCGAACAGGCCGTCGGCATCGACGTGGTCCTCGATACCGTCCAGCAGGCGGCTCTTGCCGACCAGGTCGACACGCGCATAACCGAACTCACGCAGCTCCGAGCCTTCGACCTTGCCGCCCATCTGTTCGGCCATGGTCTGCATGCCGTAGCAGATACCGAAGACCGGTACGCCCAGATCGAACACCGCCTGTGGGCAGCGCGGGCTGTTGGCTTCGTGTACCGACTCGGGGCCGCCGGCGAGGATGACGCCTTTGGGTGCGAATTCGCGAATCGCTTCGTCGTCCATGTCGAACGGGTGCAGTTCGCAGTACACACCGATCTCACGCACGCGGCGGGCGATCAGTTGGGTGTACTGGGAACCGAAGTCGAGGATCAGGATGCGGTGGGCGTGAATGTCGAGGGCCATGGCTCATTCTCGTCTGTGAAATCAGAAACAACACGGGGCTGTCATCAACAGCCCCGGTTCAAATTCGTCAATCGCCTCCCGGCCAGCGCCAGGAGGCGATCACTATCAGCCTACGCGATAGTTTGGAGCTTCCTTGGTGATCTGCACGTCGTGAACGTGAGATTCGGCCATGCCGGCACCGGTGATCCGCACGAACTCGGGTTTGGTGCGCATCTCTTCGATGTTGGCGCTGCCGGTGTAGCCCATCGAGGAACGCAGGCCGCCCATCAGTTGGTGAACGATGGCGGTCAGGGTGCCCTTGTACGGCACGCGGCCTTCGATACCTTCCGGCACCAGCTTCTCGGCACCCGCGGAGGAGTCCTGGAAGTAGCGGTCGGACGAGCCCTGGGACTGCGCCATCGCACCCAGCGAGCCCATGCCGCGGTAGGCCTTGTAGGACCGGCCCTGGAACAGTTCGATCTCGCCCGGCGCTTCTTCGGTACCGGCGAACATCGAGCCCATCATCACGCAGGAGGCACCGGCCACGATGGCCTTGGACAGGTCACCGGAGAAACGGATGCCGCCGTCGGCGATCAACGGCACACCGGTGCCTTCAAGGGCAGCGGCGACGTTGGCGATGGCGCTGATCTGCGGAACGCCGACACCGGCGACGATACGGGTGGTGCAGATCGAGCCCGGACCGATACCGACCTTGACCGCATCCGCGCCGGCTTCGGCCAGGGCCTTGGCCGCCGCGCCGGTGGCGATGTTGCCGCCGATCACCTGCACTTGCGGGAAGTTCTCCTTGACCCAGCGAACGCGGTCGATCACACCCTTGGAGTGACCGTGGGCGGTGTCGACCACCACCACGTCGACGCCGGCATTGACCAGCGCGGTCACGCGGTCGCCAGTGTCCTTGCCGGTACCGACCGCGGCGCCGACGCGCAGACGACCCTGGTCATCCTTGCTGGCCAGCGGGTAGGCCTTGGATTTCTCGATATCCTTGACGGTCATCATGCCCTTGAGGGCGAACTTGTCGTCGACGATCAGGACCTTCTCCAGACGGTGCTTGTGCAGCAGCTCGCGGACTTCGGCCTTGTCGGCGCCTTCACGAACGGTGACCAGACGCTCCTTGGGGGTCATCACTTCGCGAACAGGAACATCCAGACGGGTTTCGAAACGCACGTCACGGGAAGTGACGATACCCACCAGGTCGCCATCGTGCAGCACCGGCACGCCGGAGATGTTGTGCATGCGGGTCAGTTCGAGCAGGTCACGGACCGAGGCGTCGGCCTCGATGGTGATCGGGTCCTTGACGACACCGGCTTCGAACTTCTTGACCTTGCGCACTTCGGCAGCCTGCTGCTCGATGGTCATGTTCTTGTGGATGATACCGATACCGCCTTCCTGGGCCATGGCAATGGCCAGACGGGCTTCGGTCACGGTGTCCATGGCAGCGGAAACCAGCGGAATATTCAGCTCGATGCCACGGGTAAGACGGGTTTTGAGACTGACTTCGTTGGGAAGCACCTCGGAATAACCGGGCACAAGGAGAATGTCGTCGAAAGTCAGGGCTTCTTGGCTGATACGCAGCATCGCGGGGGCTCCCGGGCGGGAAAATGGAAGCGCGCCATTATACTCATACTAGGGCCCCGGCTCAATGTAATCCTTGGCCTATTTACAGCTCCACCTGGACCCAGGCGACGGGCTGATCCAACCAGTCGGCGAACTCGTCGAGAAACGCCTGCCGAAAGCCGGCTTCGAGCCAGTTATTGAAGATAAAGCCCAGGTTGGAAAAAGCGCACGGCTGCAGGAACAGGAAGCCATTGATATCGTCCTCGTGCCCGCACAACGGGCAGATGAAGTTCTCGGTGCGCCCCGGCATCCAGTCCTCCAGGCTGTCGAACAGCGCCTCGCCGACTTCCCGGCGACATTCGGCGCAACCGGCTTCTTCGAGAAACCCCTTGGACGGGGTATAGATGCAGCGCTTGGTGACGATCTCCAGGCCGTTGATCGGCTGGCCGAACGGCAGCGCCTCGGGACGCAGGACCACGTTGGCCGCTCCTGGCGCGATGGCATGGGCCATGCGGTTGCCGGTACGGCCGCAGGTGCTCAGTTGTTCCTCGACGATATTCTTGCGCACCAGCCAACGCAGGATCGCCCGGGCACGGGGTTCGTGAACCGGCAGGGTGGAGATTTTCGGGACGATGATGCTTTGGGAGTTCATGCTTTGGGAATTCACGGCTACGGCCTGAAGCAAAGGCGGTGATGCTCCTTGTGGCGTGGGGGCTTGTCGGGACGCGGCACCGCCCCGTTCGGCGGCGAAGCAGACGTAAACGTCGCCTGCATGCTGTCTGCCACAGCGCCATCGCCAGTTCCGGGGCCGCTATGCGCCCCAGCGTGGGCAAGCCCACTCGCCACAAGATACGCGGCCGCTCAGCTTAATCCCTGACGCGATCAGGTCAAGTGCTCAGATACCGCGTGATCAAGGCAATGCCACTGGCCAGCACCAGCCAGGTCACCAGCCGCACGAAGGCGTCGCGGGATAACCTCGACGTCACCCGCCGGCCGATCCACAGCCCCAACGCCATCGCCGGCAACAGGCACAGCGCCAACACCAGTAAAGGTAGCTCGGCGTAGACCCCGGCGATGACGAACAGCGACAGGCGTACCACCGTGCTGCAACTGATCAGCGCGCTTTGCGTGGCCCGGGCCGCGTCCTTGGGCAAACGGCTGTTGAGGTAGATCGCATAGAGGAAACCACCGCTGCCGAACAGCGCGCCGAACATCCCGCCCACGGTACCCATCGGCACCGCCCAGCCGGCCTTCAACTGCGTGGGCCGGGCCTTGACCAGCAGGCTGTAGAGCGCATAGGCGCTGATGAACAGGCCCATCAGCAACAGCAGGATGTCGGACTTGAGGTTGAGCAGGAACACCACGCCCAACGTACAACCCACCGCCATGCACGGCAGCAGCCGCAGCAGTTCCGACCTGGCGACATCCCTGCGCGACGGCAACAGGTTGCCGAACGCCGCGACGAAATCCAGCAGCACCAGCAACGGCACGATCTTCGACAGCGGCATGAACAGGATCAGGATCGGCCCGGCCACCAGCGCCGTGCCGAAACCGGCCACGCCAAAGACGATATAGGCCAGGGCGACACCCAGTTCCACCACCAGCCAGTCGGTGGCACTGAATGGCCACTGGTTCAACAACACGACGAGACTCATGACACACAACTTCCGCAATGGGTTCGCTTGACTTTAGCCACTGGCGAGCCTTGCGACTAATATGTTCAAAGCCCACCATTCATCTCGAAAAGGCATGACTTGTGATCTCCACCCGCCAGTTGCGTTACTTCGTCGAAATCGCCGACGCCGGCAGTTTCAGCGCGGCCGCCGAACGACTGTTCATCGCCCAGTCGGCATTGAGCCGGCAGATCAAGGAACTGGAGCATCACCTGCAGACGCCACTGTTCGAACGCACGGCGCGCCAGCCAAGGCTGACCGCCGCCGGCGAAGCCTTTTATCCACGGGCCAGGAATCTGCTGAACGAGCTGAACAAGGCCAGCGAGTTGGCCACCCAGGTCGGCAAGGGCCAACTGGGCACGTTGCGCTTGAGCCACTCCAGTACCGTACCGATGAGCGGGCGACTGCTGCGGGCGATCGGGCACTATCTGGAGCGGAATCCAGGGGCGTCGATGGATATCGTCAAGTTGTCTTCCGAAGCGCAACTGGAAGAACTGGCGGAGGGCCGGCTGGATATCGGCTTGTTGCGCCTGCCGGTGCTGCGCCAAC
>NZ_AQOH01000143.1 GCF_000364705.1 Pseudomonas fuscovaginae SE-1
GCAGATCCTGCCGCTGTTCAGTGAACGCCTGCTGCTGGCGGTGCCGCCGGAGCATGCACTGGCAGGGTCGAGCGAGGGCATCGACCTGGCCTTGCTCCAGGACGAAGCCTTCATCTCAATTCCCCATCCGCAACGGGGCGGGCTGAGCTACCTCTCGGCCGAACTGTGCATGCGCCAGGGTTTCTTTCCCAAGGCCGCGCGAGTGGTGTCGCGCAAGACCACCCAGTTGCAGTTGATCCAGGCCGGGTTCGGCATTGCCCTGCTGCCGGAATCGATGCAGGACATCGCCCCGGCCAACATCCACTTCCTGCCGCTCAAGGACCCGGACTGCCAAAGTACCCTGGCCCTGGCCTGCCGCCAGCAGCCGACGCCATTGGTGGAGCAGTTCGTCGAGCATTTCCGGGGATTCCTTCACTCCTGAAGACCACACATTTCCCTGCGGGATATTCTATGGTTTGGGGCAAGACTTGAGGGCCTATTCGCGGCGATCCGACGCTTCGGTGAGCACCCACAAGGTACGAGCCAGGCGCGGTCACTGTGGGAGCCGGCTTGCTGGCGATAGCAATCTTTCAGCCAGCATTTTCGCTGGCTGACACACCGCTATCGCCAGCAAGCGGAGCGCCGCCCGGCCGGCTCCCACAAAATGGACTATCCCAAGAGGCTGGGCACCCATCCAACCCTTGGGGACAGTCCAAGAGCGGTGATATCCACCCAGAGACATGGTAGTCGGCAGGCAAATGCCTTTATCATGCCCACCATGATCAAAGATCCCTTTTCCCGTCTGGGCCTCGACCGCGAAGTCCTCACTGTCAGCCAGCTCAACGGCCGTGCGCGGGTGTTGCTGGAGGACGTGTTCAGCAGTATCTGGGTCGAAGGCGAAATATCCAACCTCGCCCGCCCGGCCTCCGGCCATGTCTACTTCACCCTCAAGGACAGCGGCGCCCAGGTGCGCTGCGCACTGTTCCGGCAAAATGCCGCCCGCGTGCGCCAGGCCTTGAAGGACGGCCTGGCGGTCAAGGTGCGCGGCAAGGTCTCGCTGTTCGAGGGCCGTGGCGATTACCAGTTGATTCTCGACACCGTCGAGCCGGCCGGTGATGGCGCCCTGCGCCTGGCGTTCGAGGCGCTGAAGGAAAAGCTCGGTGCCGAAGGCCTGTTCAGCGCCGAACGCAAGGTGCCGCTGCCGGCGCATCCGCAACGAATCGGCATCGTCAGTTCGCCGACCGGCGCGGTGATCCGCGACATCATCAGCGTCTTCCGTCGGCGGGCCCCACAGGTCGAGCTGACCCTGATCCCTACCGCGGTCCAAGGCCGCGAAGCCACTGCGCAGATCGTCCGCGCCCTGAAGATTGCCGACGCCAAGGGCTTCGACGCGCTGATCCTGGCCCGTGGCGGCGGTTCGCTGGAAGACCTCTGGTGCTTCAACGAAGAAGCGGTCGCCCGGGCCGTGGATGCCTGCGTGACACCGATCGTCAGCGCCATCGGCCATGAAACCGATGTCTCGATCAGCGACTTCGTCGCCGACGTGCGCGCCCCGACCCCTTCGGCCGCCGCAGAACTGCTGGCCCCTGACTCCAGTGACCTGCAGCGCCGGGTCGAAAGCCTGCATCGCCGCCTGGTGATGCGCATGCGTGACCGACTGGTCCGCGAACGCCTGCGCCTGGACGGCCTGGCCCGGCGCCTGCGCCATCCGGGCGAACGCCTGCGCCAGCAGGCCCAGCGCCTGGATGATCTGGACATGCGTATGCGCCGGGCCTTCGAGCGCCAGCTGGATAATCGCCGACAGAAACTGCTGCGCCTGGAGACCCGCCTCTCCAGCCAACATCCGGGGCGCCAACTGGCCCTGCTGCGCCAGCGCCTGGACAGCCTCGCCGAGCGCCTGCCCCGGGCCATGCGCGAAGGCCTGAAAGCACGGCGCCTGCAACTGCAGAGCCAGATGCAAACCCTGCATGTGGTCAGCCCATTGGCGACCCTCGGCCGCGGCTACAGCATCCTGCTGGACGAACGCGGCCAAGCGATTCGCCATGCCGAACAGACCCGCCCCGGCCAGCGGCTGAAGGCGAAACTGGCCGAAGGCGAGTTGCAGGTACGGGTCGAGGACAACCACCTGACGCCCGTAACCCTCTCGCTACTGGACTGACTTTCAAGGATTCGAAAATGCCCCGTTTTCTTGCCGCCCTGCTGCTCCTGGGCCTGGCCTGCAATGCCCACGCCGACAGCTACATCACCCGCCTGCTGAACAAGCCGGTGCCCGGCGGCGTCGCCGTGGTCGACCTCGGCACGGCGGCCCAGGCCCCCAAGGCCAGCTACCAGGGCAAGCCGGTGCTGGTGGTCAGGGAACAGAACAACTGGCTGGCCATCGTCGGTATCCCGCTGACTGTCAAACCCGGCAGCCAGCAGATCAGCTCAGGCAGCCGCAACCTGAGCTTCAACGTCGGCCACAAGAAATACCCGGAACAGCACATCACGCTGAAGAACACCCGCCAGGTCAATCCCAACCCGGCCGATCTCAAGCGCATCGATGAGGAACTGGCGGTACAACTGCGCGCCTACCGCAGCTTCAGCCCCGGCACACCGAGCAACCTGCTGCTGGACAAACCGGTGAACGGCCCGCTGTCGAGCCGCTTCGGCGTACGTCGCTTCTTCAATGGCGAGGAGCGCAACCCGCATGCCGGGCTGGACTTCGCAGTACCGGCCGGCACACCGATCAAGACCCCGGCCGCCGGCAAGGTGATCCTCACCGGCAACTACTTCTTCAACGGCAACACCGTGTTCGTCGACCATGGCCAGGGCTTCATCAGCATGTTCTGCCACCTGTCGAAGATCGATGTGCAGGTTGGCCAGACCCTGGCCCGCGGCGCCGTGGTCGGCAAGGTCGGCTCCACCGGACGCGCCACCGGGCCGCACATGCACTGGAACATCAGCCTGAACGATGCACGGGTCGATCCGGCGATCTTCATCGGCGCGTTCCAGCCCTGAGCGGGCGAATGTGGGACAATGTCGGTCAATCGAGCCTTACCTGAACCGACCCTGCCCATGAACGCCCCAAGCAAACCCAAACCCCCGCGCAAGAAACCCGCCAAAGCCGCCCCTGCCAAGGCAACGCAGCCGCGCGAAAAAGCCGCCCTGCATCCGCGCAACCGCCATCAGGGGCGTTATGACTTCCCGCAACTGATCAAGGGCTGCCCCGAACTTGGCCAGTTCGTGATCATCAACCCTTATGGCAAGGAGAGCATCGACTTCGCCGACCCGGCAGCCGTGCGCGTGTTCAACCGGGCGCTGCTCAAGGCCTTCTACGGCATCGCCCATTGGGACATTCCGGCGGACTTCCTCTGCCCACCCGTGCCGGGCCGGGCCGACTACGTGCACTTTCTCGCCGACCTGCTGGCGGAACACAACGACGGCGTGATTCCCCGCGGCGCCGCCGTGCGGGTACTGGATATCGGCGTCGGGGCCAACTGCATCTACCCTTTGATCGGCCATGGCGACTATCGCTGGCAGTTCCTCGGTTCCGACATCAACCCGACGGCACTGGCCGCCGCCAAGGCGATCATCCAATCCAACGGCTTGAACAAGGCCATCAGCCTGCGCCAACAGGGTAATCCGAAACAGATCCTCACCGGCCTGCTGGAAAACGACGAACAGTTCGACCTGACCCTGTGCAATCCGCCATTTCACGCTTCCCTCGACGAGGCCCAGAGCGGCAGTCGTCGTAAATGGCGAGCCTTGGGCAAGGCCGATCCGAAGCGCAAGCTGCCGGTGCTGAACTTTGGTGGCCAGGCCGCAGAACTGTGGTGCGAAGGCGGGGAAGCGCGCTTCGTGACGCAACTGATCAGTGAAAGCCCACTTCTGGGCAATCAGGTCTTGTGGTTCAGTACGCTGGTCTCGAAGGCTTCGAATCTGCCGGCAATCGAAACGGCGCTGAAAAAGGCCGGTGTCCTGGAAAGCCGGGTCGTCGAAATGTCACAGGGCCAGAAGCAGAGTCGCTTCGTCGCCTGGACCTTCCTGGACAGGGCCGCCCGGCAGGCCTGGCGGGCACAACGCTGGAGCCGCGGCAACGGCGCAAACCCGGTATAAATCGAACGACCCACTTTTGCGCAGGCGAAAAAAAACCGTGCCCGGATCGCTCCAAGGCACGGTTTCACTGCATCTTACTTGTTGACAGCGTCGGTCAGGGCCTTGGCTACAACCAGCTTGATCACTTTCTTGGCAGCGATTTCGATGGCAGCGCCAGTCGATGGGTTACGGCCAGTACGGGCAGGACGCTCGGTCACTTTCAGTTTGCCAACGCCTGGCAGAGTGATTTCGCCGCCATTTTCCAGCTGATCGGCAACGATATCGGTCAGCTGCTCCAGAACCTTGCGTACTTCAGTCTTCTGCAGAGCGGTAGCTTCGGCGATATCAGCGATCAGTTGGTCTTTGGTAATTGCCATTGAGATGTTCCTTCCCTATCAAATTCATTTGGATTGCAGAGTGCAGTGCCAGCCGTCGAGCCAAGTCTTGTGGACCTGACACCCCGCTGATAAACCACGACGGATCGCGGATGTAGATAGCAAAAACGGGGTTTGGTTCGACCTGGCACCTGCTGAAAACACGCTTTGCGCGGTTACCTTGCGCAAGACGGGGCAAAGCTAGCACAGAGACGGGGAAATATCCGCCTCTACCTAGCCATTTGGTCAGCTTTTGCGCTCGTTTTCGAAAAAAAAACTGCCAGAAACCGCTGATTGATCGAGTTTGCTCCGCCAAACGCTGCGTCAAGGCCACGGTACGGTACACTGGCAGCTTTACCCCGGGGAGCCGCGCCTCTCCCCCCGACCACCAGCCGAGAAGCCCATGCCGATCCGTCATTGCATCGTCCACCTGATCGACAAGAAACCCGATGGCACGCCAGCCGTGCTCCACGCCCGCGACTCGGAACTGAGCGAGTCCCAGGCCATCGAGCACCTGCTGGCCGACCTCAATGAAAGCTACAATGCCAAGCAAGGCAAGGCCTGGGGGCTTTTCCACAGCGAATCGGGCGCCTACCCGTTCAGCGGCTGGCTGAAGGAGTACCTCGATGGCGGCAAGGACTTCACCGCCTTCAGCCGAGTGGCTGTCGAACACCTGCAGAAGCTGATGGAAGAGTCCAACCTCTCCACCGGTGGCCACGTGCTGTTCGCCCACTACCAGCAGGGGATGACCGACTACCTGGCCATCGCCCTGCTGCACCACAGCGAAGGCGTGGCGGTGAACGCCGAGCTGGACGTCATGCCGTCGCGTCACCTGGATCTGGGCCAATTGCACCTGGCCGCGCGGATCAACATTTCCGAGTGGCAGAACAACAAACAGTCCAAGCAGTACATTTCCTTCATCAAGGGCAAGAACGGCAAGAAGGTTTCGGAGTATTTCCGCGACTTCATCGGCTGCCAGGAAGGCGTCGACGGCCCAGGCGAGACCCGCACCCTGCTCAAGGCCTTCAGTGACTTCGTCGAGAGCGAGGACCTGCCTGAAGACGACGCCCGCGAGAAAACCAAGGCTCTGGTCGACTACGCCAGCACCCAGGCGAAACTCGGCGAGCCGGTAGCCCTGGAGGAACTCTCGGGGCTGATCGATGAAGACCGTCCGCGGGCGTTCTACGAACATATCCGTAACAAGGACTACGGCCTGTCCCCGGAAATCCCGGCGGACAAGCGCACCCTGAACCAGTTCCGCCGCTTCACCGGCCGGGCCGAAGGGCTGTCCATCAGCTTTGAAGCACACCTGCTGGGCTCGAAGATCGAGTATGACGAGGAAGCCGGTACCCTGATCATCAAGGGCCTGCCGACCCAGCTCACCGATCAGCTCAAGCGTCGCAAGGACTGATCGATGCTCGGTGGCGTGCTGAAGAAGTTCCTGCTGATCCTGCTGGTGGTCGTGGCCTACCAGAACTGGGGCAAGA
The DNA here is from genome assembly GCF_000364705.1 of Pseudomonas fuscovaginae SE-1. Lineage (GTDB taxonomy): Bacteria > Pseudomonadota > Gammaproteobacteria > Pseudomonadales > Pseudomonadaceae > Aquipseudomonas > Aquipseudomonas fuscovaginae_A. The sequence continues at coordinate 5,915 of NZ_AQOH01000143.1, forward strand.
TCGAGCGGGTGTTCCAGCCCGACCCGGCCGTTTCCGAACAGGCCCGGAGCCAGGCCCGGGTCGTGCTCTACGCCACCGACTGGTGTGGCTACTGCAAGGCGACCCGGCGCTTTCTCGACCAGAAAGGCATTGCGTTCAAGGAATTCGATATCGAAAAGGACGCCGAAGCGCGCAAGGCCTACCAGGCGCTGGGCGGTGGCGGGATTCCGATACTCGACGTCAACGGCACGCTGATTCGAGGCTACCGGCCGGACGACATCCTCGCCGCCCTCAAGTGACCCCTCTGCGCAACGTTGCGCCGTCACGAAACTTTCAGCCTGCTCGCGGGCCTCTTCGCGGATAAATCCGGCTCCCACAAGGGCTCACGGCGTACACAAGACAGGTGTCTGGCACGATCACTGTGGGAGCAGGATTTATCCGCGAAGCCTTGACCGGTTCGGAAATAACCGCCAACCGACTCAACGGGCCTCGATACGAAATCCCAGACGCGGGAAGTGCACATGCACCACTCCCGCCCGCTCATCCTCACGTCGCAGGATCAGTTCCTCGCTACCGGCAAACACCAGCTCGCCGGCCACCGGGTCCACGCCATAGTCCGTAGCGGCAATCACCACCTGCTGCCCCGCAGTGAAACCGTTCGGATCGACGAAGCTCTCCTCAGACAACGGCGCCGGGGCCGCCTCGCGCGCCACCTGCACCGCCTCCTCGGCCGTCATCACGTTCGAAGCGCCATGCCCGAAGCCCATCACCCGGGAGAACCAGGCCAGCACCGCAGGATACTCGTCGACCAGCGGCGAGGTGACCGGCGTGGCCTTGAGGAACCAGAGAATATGCGCCAGCGAGAAATCGGCGATGGAAGGCTCGCCGAACAGGAAGTCCCCTTCCTCGCGCTGCAGTTGCTGCTCCAGCCGGGCCATGAAACCCGGCCAGGAATGCCGGGCCTCGTCCAGCGGAATGCGGGTGGCCGAACCGCCGCTGAACAACCCGGCACGATCGGCCATGAACGCCTTGGCCTGCTCGGGAGAGAACCGGGCGAAACGCACAGCGGCCGACTCCGGCTGGAACACCAGGGCCACGGCATGGCGGAACAGTACCGAATCAGCCCAGGCGGCGAACGTCGTCGCCACCATCTCCCGACCTTCGGGGAACAGCGCCGGCGAGGCCTTTTCCTGCTCCAGTCGACGCGCGATCAGCGCGGTGTCACAGTAGATATCCGCCCCCACCTGCAACACCGGCGTCTTGCGATAGCCACCGGTCAAGGCCATCAGATCGGGCTTGGGCATCATCGGCGGGATGGTCACGGAGCGCCAGGACAGCCCCTTGAACCCCAGCAGCAGCCGGGCCTTTTCGGCAAAGGGAGAGGTGGGGTAATGATGAAGAATCAACTCGGACATGCTGGGGACCCGCCGTACGGTTAGGAGTCCGCAGCTTAGCCTGCAAATCGGCAGGAGCCTACCCGGGCAGGCTGATGTCGCTTCATCGATGACACTGATACCCCGATGGGCCGCGTACGCGCCCGGTCATTCCCGCGTCAGCGAAAACGCTTCCAGGCAGAAGCTCGCGGCCAGCGCTTCCTTGGCGCTCTTGCGCAACTTCTTGATCAGGCGCTCCTGGCGCAGGGCGTCGCCCTTGTCACGGCACGCCTCGACATAGACCAACGCCACGGCCGGGCTCGAATGAAAGAAGCGCGCCCCCTTGCCACTCTGGTGCGAAGCGAAACGTCGCTGCGGATCATCGCTGATACCGCAGTACAACGAGCCGTTGGCCGCCCGCACCAGGTAGACGAACCAGGACTTGGCCGCCGGGAGGGGCGGCTCGGCGAGGGCGACGGGTTCCGGGTGGGTGTTCACGTGGCGGACGGCTTGAACGGCAACGGGGACGCCATCTTAGCAGACCTCAGCGGCCCGCCTGGAATGCCTTGAGGCCCTTGAGCGCCTGGGCGCGCACGGCGTTCTTCACCAGCGGCGTCCAGCCCAGCAGCAGCCCCTTTGCCCCGAGCGCCTGGCGGGCCCAGCGCCACAGGTCGAAGTTGTCGTGATGCTCGCAGATCTTGCCGTCGCGAAACACGAAACGGGCCTGGATATCGTTGACCACGATGTTGCCGGTCTGGCTGAACAGGTAGGTCGCCACCCAATGGGCACCGCCGCTGCGCTCGTCGGCGCGGACATTGTCGAAGGTCAGGGAAAAATCCTTGGCCCGAGTGGTGAGCATCCGCCACATGTCGCCGGCATCACGGCCGCGCAGTTCACCAAAGGCTGGATCGCTGAACACCACATCCTCGGTGTAGCAGGCACTCATCGCCTCGGCATCCAGCCGCTGGAAGGCCTTGTAGAACTCGGTAATCAACGCGCTGTGGGCATCACTCATGAATGGGCTCCGTGCAGGTAGGGAATCGCCTGCACGATAGTCCGCAAATGCACCGCTGGCTATGGGCATTCGCCATTCGAATACCGCGAGTACCGGATGATTCAGAGTTTTTCGCTGCTGACCTGCACGTAGAGTGCCCGACCGGCGCCCAACCCGGCCACGATGGCGCCCAGGCCGAGCACCGCGAAGATCCAGCCCAGGGCCTGCCAGCCACCGGTGAGGTCATGCACCAGCCCGACCGCGAACGGCCCCATCGACGCCAGGGTGTAGCCGATGCCCTGAGCCATGCTCGACAGGTTCGCCGCCACATGGGCATCGCGCGAACGCAGCACGATCAGGGTCAGCGCCAGGCTGAAGGTTCCGCCCTGCCCCAGCCCGAGGACGATCGCCCAGCCCCAGAGCCCGTCAAGAGGCGCATACAGACAACCGAACAGGCCGCCCAGGGTCAGCAGCATGACCACCAGGATCGCCAACCGCTGGTCCTTGCCCCGGGTCGCCAGCCAGGGTGCAGCCAGCGAGCTGATCAGTTGGACCAGGATCGAACCGGACAGCACGATCCCCGCCTGGGTCGGGGTCAGGCCACGACCGATCAGCACCGAAGGCAGCCAGCCGAATACGATGTAGGCCAGCGACGATTGCAGCCCCATGTACAGGGTCACCTGCCAGGCCAGCGGGTCGCGCAGCAGGCCACGCACCCGATAGGCCGCCTGGTGCGCACCCTGCCGGCTGCCTACCTGTGGCAGCCACACCAGGGCCGCCACCAGCGCCGGCACCACCCAGAACCCCAGCCCCAGCGACCAACTGTTACCGAAGTGCTGGCTCAACGGCACGGTCGTACCGGCCGCCATGGCCGCCCCCAGGCACAGGGCCATGGTGTAGACCCCGGTCATGGTCCCGGCGTGCCTGGCAAAGTCGCGCTTGACGATTCCCGGCAGCAGCACGCCGATCACGCCGATGCTGGCACCGGCCAGGATGCTGCCGGCGAACAGGCCGAACTCGCCCAGGGAACTGCGCAGGACCATGCCGCCGGCGAGGGTCAGGAGAATGCCCAGCACCACCCGCTCGCTGCCCAAACGCCGGGCCAGCAGCGGTGCCAGGGGCGCGAACAACCCCAGGCACAGCACCGGCAGCGTCGTCAGCAGGCCGGCCTTGGCCGCCGACAGGCCGAGACTGCGGGATACCTCGCTGAGCATCGGCGCCATGCTCGACAGCGCCGGGCGCAGGTTCAGCGCCACCAGCACCAGCCCCAGCAGCAACAGCCAGGGCCGGCGCAGGACCGGGTGAGCCTGCTGGACGATGGCGTCATCGGCTTCGGCATCGATCAGCAGTGGGTCGAGTTCACTGGGCCGGGGCTGCGTCGAGGCGCCGGTCTCGGGAATGGAACGGGGCATGGTGGTCTCGGATTCAAGGTTCATTGATCAGGGTCCTGCACAGGGCCTTGGCGCGCTCCGGGTCGCGCTGCTCAACCGCCTCAAGCAGCGCGACGTGCAGATCGAACACCGACTGGCGGCGAGGCGTGATGTCGAGGGTCTGGCGCAACGCACCGGCGATCACGCTGGAGAAATAGCGATACAACTCGCTGAGCATGGGGTTGTGCGCGGCATCGATCAGCCGCTGATGAAACACCAGGTCGCAGGAGATGAAGCAGTCGAGGTCACCGTGATAGTGGTTGCGGCTGGCCGCCAGGGCCTCGCGCAACCCCTTGAGGTCTTCGTCGGTGCGGCGCAGCGCCGCCAGGCCGATGGCCTCGACTTCAAAACTGTGCCGCGTCTCGCGCGCCTGATCGAGGGAACAGCGCGACAGCGCCTGCATGGTCGCCAGCGGGTCAGTGGTGGCCCGCAGGTAACTGCCATCGCCCTGGCGAATCTCGATCAACCCGGAAAACGCCAGCACGCGCATCGCCTCGCGCATGGTATTGCGGCTGATGCCCAGCTCGGCAGCCAGCTCCGGCTCGGTCGGCAGGCGCTCGCCCACCGCCCAGGTACCACGGGTGATGCGTTCGCGCAGTTGCTCCAGGGCCTGGTCGACCAGGGAGCGCTTGATCAGGGGAATACTGGGGGGCATGTTCTCGCCTTAACATCCAATCATAGGATGAATTTTCATTAGCCTATCCCAGAAGGCTACGAAAGCTCAAGAAGCAAGCATTCCCACGAATTTCAGAGACGCCGCCGTCTATCCAGAAAAAACCCTCAAAGGGTAATTTTCAGGCTTACTATGGCAAGGGTGTCTTATGGAAAAGAAAACACCTCATTACGATCTGTCGGTCATCCAGGCCGATGTGATCAGGCTGGGGCCCGCCGCATTCACCCTCAGTGCCCGAGAGGGCGCCAGAAGGATGGGCCTTACCCTCATGGAGATGCTGATGGTCATCAGATCACTGGAAAGGAGGATGCTTTATAAATCGATGACAACCCATGCCAACCACCGCATCTGGCAAGACGTTTACCACTTTCCGTACGCAGGCGGACTGATCTACATAAAGGTGAGCTACCGACCGGCTGGCGGTCCGCCCGTCATCTCCTTCAAGGAGAAAGAAACATGAAGCGACAAGACTGCGTCAGCTGCGGCGCAAGCAATAGCATGCAGCACTTTGAAAGCCGGGATTTCGAGGTCGACTTCAAGGCACTGAAACAAACCGTGTCCGGGCTTTGCGGCTGGGAATGTACGGCGTGTGCGGAAATCGAACTGGCCCCTGAAAGCGCCCAGAGGTACTCGGATGCGAGCGATCAACTGGTCCTTGAGCACAGGCACCAGGTCGCTACCGAGATGCGACGCATCCGGCGCAAGCTGCATTTCACCCAGCGCGCGGCAGTCGAGTTGCTTTCGGGCGGCGGGCACAACGCGTTTTCCCGCTATGAAAGAGCCGAAGTCGAGCCGCCAAAGCCGCTGTTCGTATTGATGCATCTGCTGGACCGATACCCCGAACTGATCGAGGACATAAAAGACATCAACGCGGACAGCAGCCCTGCGCATGGAGTAGCAGACGCCAGAGTGTCAATCTGATCCGCATAAAAAACCCGGACCAGGTCCGGGTTCTTCATTCAGCGCCAGCCGATCAATGCAGGATCTGGCTGAGGAACGTCCTGGTCCGATCGTTTTGCGGGTTGTCGAAGAAGTCGTTCGGTGCCGCCTGCTCGACGATCTCGCCCTTGTCCATGAAGATCACGCGGTTGGCCACGGTGCGGGCAAAGCCCATTTCGTGGGTCACGCAGAGCATGGTCATACCGTCTTCGGCCAGGCCGATCATGGTGTCCAGTACTTCTTTCACCATTTCCGGGTCGAGTGCCGAGGTCGGCTCGTCGAACAGCATGATCTTCGGTTTCATGCACAGCGCGCGGGCAATCGCCACGCGCTGCTGCTGGCCGCCGGAGAGCTGCCCGGGGAACTTGTGCGCCTGGTCCGGGATACGCACGCGCTCCAGGTAGTGCATGGCAATTTCTTCCGCCTTGCGCTTGGGCATCTTGCGTACCCACATCGGCGCCAGGGTGCAGTTCTGCAGAATGGTCAGGTGCGGGAACAGGTTGAAGTGCTGGAACACCATGCCGACTTCACGGCGGATCGCTTCGATCTGCTTGAGGTCGTTGGTCAGTTCCACGCCATCGACCACGATGCGGCCCTGCTGGTGCTCTTCCAGACGATTGAGGCAGCGGATGGTGGTCGACTTGCCCGAACCGGACGGACCGCAGAGCACGATACGCTCGCCCTGGCGGACGTTCAGGTTGATGTCCTTGAGTACGTGAAACTGCCCGTACCACTTGTTCACGCCCTGCATCTGAATAATGCCTTCAGGACCCACAGGCTGTTTGATCGCTTCGCTCATCACTTGACTCCTAACGCTTGTGGCCTGTGTCCAGCTTGCGCTCCAGATGCATGGAGTAGCGGGACATACCAAAACAGAAAATCCAGAACACCAGGGCGGCGAACACGTAGCCCTCGGTAGCCATGCCCAACCATTTCGGGTCGGCGGCAGCCTGCTTGACGCTGTTGAGCAGGTCGAACAGGCCGATGATGATCACCAGGCTCGTATCCTTGAACAGTGCGATCAGCGTGTTGACGATGCCGGGAATGACCAGCTTCAGGGCTTGCGGCAGGATTACCAGGCCCATGCTGCGCCAGTAGCCCAGGCCCATCGCGGCCGCGGCCTCGTACTGCCCTTTCGGAATGGCCTGCAGGCCGCCACGCACCACTTCGGCGACATAGGCCGACTGAAACATGATCACCCCGATCAGCGCCCGCAGCAGCTTGTCGAAGTTCATGCCCTCGGGCAGGAACAACGGCAGCATCACCGAGGACATGAACAGCACGGTGATCAGCGGCACGCCGCGCCAGAACTCGATGAAGGTCACGCAGACCACACGAATTGCTGGCAGGTTGGAACGCCGTCCCAGTGCCAGCAGGATGCCCAGCGGCAGCGCACCGGCGATACCGACGGTGGCGATCACCAGGGTCAGCATCAGGCCGCCCCACTGGCTGGTCGCCACGGTTTCCAGGCCGAAGCCGCCGTGCAGCAGGATGAAGGCGACGATCGGGAATACCACCAGGAAGCACAGACCGTAGATCGCCTTGCGCGGGAAGCGCGAGATGAACAGCGGCGCCGCGCCGATGATCGCCAGCCACACCGTCGAATCGATGCGCCAGCGCAGTTCCTGCGGGTAGTAGCCGTACATGAACTGGCCGAAACGCTGCTGGATGAACACCCAGCAGGCACCGCTCTTGGTGCAGTCGGCACGGGTGGTGCCGACCCAGTTGGCATCCAGGATCGCCCAGTGCAGGATCGGTGGTACCACCAGGTAGATCAGGTAGAAGGCGAACAGGGTCAGCAGCGTGTTGATCCAGCTGGAGAACATGTTGGCCCGAATCCATGCGACCACGCCGATGCTGCTGCTCGGTGGTGGCATGTCAGGTTTGAAGGTATGCGAACTCATGGGCCTTTCCTCACCGTTCGATCAGCGCGATGCGCTTGTTGTACCAGTTCATCAGCAGGGAAATGCTGATACTGATCGCCAGGTACACGCTCATGGTGATGGCAATGACTTCGATGGCCTGCCCGGTCTGGTTGAGCACCGTGCCGGCGAACAGCGAAACCATTTCCGGATAACCGATACCGGCCGCCAGGGACGAGTTCTTCGCCAGGTTCAGGTATTGGCTGGTCAGCGGTGGAATGATCACGCGCAGGGCCTGTGGGATGATCACCTTGCGCAGGGTCGGACCGTTGCGCAGCCCAAGGGAACGCGCCGCTTCGGTCTGGCCATGGCTGACCGAACGGATGCCCGAGCGGACGATTTCGGCGATGAACGCCGCGGTGTACACCGTCAGGGCCAGGGTCAGCGCCAGCAGCTCAGGGATCAATACCCAGCCACCAACGAAGTTGAAGCCTTGCAGCTTGGGCATTTCCCAGTGCACCGGCGCGCCGAAGACCAGCGTGCAGAGCAACGGGATCACGATGAACAGCCCCAGTGCGGCCCAGAACTTGTGGAACGGCTCGCCGGTTTCTTCGAAGCGCCGGTTGGCCCAGCGGGTCATGAAGACGATCGCGACGATGGCCAGTACCAGGCTGGCCACGAACGGCCAGAAACCTGGCGCGGCGATGGCTGCCGGCATGTTCAGGCCGCGGCTGCTGATAAAGAAGGTATCAGCGATGTTATGGCTGTTGCGCGGCCCCGGCATGGTCAGGAAAACCGCGAAGTACCAGAACAGGATCTGCAGCAATGGCGGGATGTTGCGAAACACCTCGACATAGACGGTTGCCAGCTTGTTGATGATCCAGTTCGACGACAGCCGTGCAACCCCGATGATGAAGCCCAGGATGGTCGCCAGGATCACACCGATGAAGGTCACCAGCAGGGTGTTGAGCAGACCGATGACGAAGACACGTGCATAACTGTCGGATTCGGTGTAGTCGATCAGGTGCTGAGCGATACCGAAACCGGCGCTGCGCTCGAGAAAACCGAAGCCCGAGGTGATGCCCCGGTGTTGCAGGTTGGTCTGGGTGTTGTGGAACAGGTACCAGCCCAAGGCGATCACCGCGACAACCGTGATGATCTGGAATAACCACGCACGCACTCGCGGATCGCTGAGGCTGAGCCTCTGCTTTGGTGCGCCGACTTGATTTTGCATGAAGTGCCCCAGAAAAAACGGAACAGGGAAGATCGCCCGGCGGGTGGCCCGCCGGGCGACAGATCAATCAGCGCACAGGAGGTGCGTATTGAATACCGCCGTTATTCCACAGGGCGTTCAGGCCACGGTCGATTTCCAGCGGAGTGCTCTTGCCGAGGTTCTTCTCGAAGATCTCACCGTAGTTACCGACCTGCTTGACGATCTGCACAACCCAATCCTTGCGCAGCTTGAGGTCCTTGCCGTATTCACCGTCGGCGCCCAGCAGGCGGGCTACGTCAGGGTTCTTGGTCGACTTGGCTTCAGCCTCGACGTTTTTCGAGGTGATACCGGCCTCCTCGGCGTTGAGCAGCGCGTAGCCGACCCAGCGCACGATGGCCAGCCACTCGTCGTCACCGTTACGCACGACCGGGCCCAGAGGCTCTTTGGAAATGGTTTCCGGCAGAACCACGTAGTCCTTCGGCGAGGCCAGCTTGCTGCGCTGGGCGAACAGCTGGGACTTGTCCGAGGTCAGTACGTCGCAACGACCGGACTCCAGCGACTTGGCGCTTTCATCGGAGGTGTCGAAGGTGATCGGGGTGTACTTCAGGCCGTTGGCGCGGAAGTAGTCGGAAACGTTCAGCTCGGTGGTGGTACCGGCCTGGATGCAGATGGTCGCGCCATCCAGTTCCTTGGCACTCTTCACGCCCAGCTTGTTGTTGGCCAGGAAGCCCACGCCATCGTAGTAGGTGATGAAGCCAGGGAATTTCAGGCCCATGCCCGCGTCACGGGAACTGGTCATGGTGGTGTTGCGCGAGAGGATGTCGATCTCGCCGGACTGCAGCGCGGTGAAGCGCTCCTTGGCGTTCAGCTGGCTGAACTTGACCTTGGTCGCATCGCCGAACACGGCGGCGGCAACGGCACGGCAGACGTCGGCGTCGATACCGATGATCTTGCCGCTGGCATCAGGTACCGAGAAACCTGGCAGGCCATCACTCACACCGCACTGGATAAAACCCTTCTTCTGTACGGCGTCGAGGGTGGCACCCGCTTGTGCAAAACCACTGACACCCAGGACAACAGCAGCAGTCACGACTGCCAGGGTGGATTTCAACATCTTCATTCAAACCTCCAGTTGCTCTTGTTGTGTCGGAGCTAGAGCCTTGTCGCACCCTTATGAGGCGTTAGTTGACCCGGGTTGGCTTATTTTTGGGTCAGCGACAAAGACTTTGAGCCATGAGTCTAGTTGGGGGACATCCCCGGGGAGCACTCATTGCCCGCCAATCGGCCGAACGGCTTGCGCCCTGTGTTCGCGGAGCCTTCCCGGCCGGTGGCGAACATCAATCTGAATCCGTTAGCCGGATTCGTGCTATCCCACTGCTGACGCTAGCCTGTTAGTGTTACCGCCAGCGGGGGAAAGCACACACTCGGATCTCCCATAGCAAAGCCCGTACCACAGTGGTGGGTAAAGCGATTCAGCCCAAGGTCAACAAGAAAACTTTCAAAGTTGCGACATATTTTTAACAGATAAGCCCTCCGTGCACTGCAATCACGCACTCAATCGGAGCGAACGCACATTAATGGAGCAAATGGAGCAGATATGACCGCCCCTCTGATCATCCACCCGGCCAAGACCGCCGATGCCTGTGTCATCTGGCTTCACGGCCTGGGCGCCGATCGCTACGATTTCCTGCCCGTCGCCGAGGCCCTGCAGGAGCGCCTGCCGAGCACCCGCTTCGTGCTGCCCCAGGCTCCAACCCGCGCCGTGACGATCAATGGCGGCTACGCCATGCCCAGTTGGTACGACATCCTCGCCATGAGTCCGGCGCGCTCCATCAGCCACGAAGAGCTCGAAGCCTCCGCCGACAGCGTGATCGCATTGATCGAGGCCCAGCGGGCCGAGGGCATCGACCCGACGAGGATCTTCCTCGCCGGCTTCTCCCAGGGCGGCGCGGTGGTACTGCACACCGCTTTCCTGCGGTGGCAGGGCGCCCTGGGGGGCGTGCTGGCCCTGTCGACCTACGCCCCGACCTTCAATGACGAACTGCAGCTTTCGGCCAGCCAGCAGCGGATTCCGGTGTATTGCCTGCACGGCCATTACGACGAAGTGGTACAGAACGCCATGGGTCGTACCGCCTACGAGCACCTGAAGCGCAATGATGTCACCGTGACATGGCAAGAGTACCCAATGGGGCACGAAGTGTTACCGGAGGAAATCAACGACATCGCCACCTGGCTGGCCGATCGTTTGCGCTGATCGCCGTAACGCACTACGCCGCGCCCGATTCTTGCATTACACTGGCCGGCGTACATTCCTTAACCAATTGACGAGACGACCGTGCTCAAAGCACTCAAAAAAATATTCGGTAAAGGCGAGACTGAGCAGCTCGCACCAGGTACCGGCATCCCGACCCCCAGCCCGGAAAACCGCATCACCGGCCAGTCGTCGGAACGTGCCGAACCCGCGGCAAAACCGAAAGCCCAGCCGGCCGCCGCACCGGAGCCCGCCGGCCAGCCCCGCGCCGAGAAGCCCAAGGCCACCCAACCACGCCGCGAACGGGCGCCCAAGCCGAAACCCGCACCGTGGAAACTCGAGGACTTCGTCGTCGAACCCCAGGAAGGCAAGACCCGCTTCCACGACTTCAAGCTGGCGCCGGAACTGATGCACGCCATCCACGACCTGGGCTTTCCCTATTGCACGCCGATCCAGGCACAGGTGCTGGGCTACACCCTGGCCGGCAAGGATGCGATCGGCCGCGCCCAGACCGGTACCGGCAAGACCGCCGCCTTCCTGATCTCGACCATTACCCAGTTGCTGCAGACGCCACCGCCGGCCGAGCGCTACATGGGCGAGCCCCGGGCCCTGATCATCGCGCCGACCCGCGAACTGGTGGTACAGATCGCCAAGGACGCCGCCGACCTGACCAAGTACACCGGCCTCAACGTCATGCAGTTCGTGGGTGGCATGGACTTCGACAAGCAGCTCAAGCAACTCGAAGCCCGTCATTGCGACATTCTCGTCGCCACCCCGGGACGCCTGCTGGACTTCAACCAACGCGGCGAAGTGCACCTGGACATGGTCGAGGTGATGGTGCTGGACGAAGCCGACCGCATGCTCGATATGGGCTTCATCCCGCAGGTGCGCCAGATCATTCGCCAGACTCCGCCGAAAAGCGAACGCCAGACTCTGCTGTTCTCCGCGACCTTCACCGACGACGTGATGAACCTCGCCCGGCAATGGACCACGGACCCGGCGATCGTCGAGATCGAATCGCAGAACGTCGCCAACCAGAACGTCGAGCAGCATATCTACGCGGTGGCCTCCGCCGACAAGTACAAGCTGCTGTACAACCTGGTCAACGACAACGGCTGGGAACGGGTGATGGTCTTCGCCAACCGCAAGGACGAGGTGCGGCGTATCGAGGAACGCCTGGTGCGCGACGGCGTGAACGCCGCGCAACTGTCCGGCGACGTGCCACAGCACAAGCGCATCAAGACCCTGGAAGGCTTCCGCGAAGGCAAGATCCGCGTGCTGGTGGCCACCGATGTCGCCGGTCGCGGGATTCATATCGACGGCATCAGCCACGTGATCAACTTCACCCTGCCGGAAGTGCCGGATGACTATGTGCACCGCATCGGGCGCACCGGTCGTGCCGGCGCCGATGGCGTGTCCATCAGTTTTGCCGGCGAGGACGACTCCTACCAGTTGCCATCGATCGAGGAACTGCTGGGTCGCAAGATCAGTTGCGAGATGCCGCCGACCGAACTGCTGCGGCCGGTCGTACGTCAACGGCCCTGATGCGCAAGGGCCCTATTTCGTGGGGCCCCGTTCGCGGATAAATCCAGCTCCGACAGAAAATCGCATCAGCCACACATTTTGTGTACAACGCGTGCCTTGTGGGAGCCGGCGATCCGGCTGCCCGGTTTATCCGCGAACAGCCCCCACCCGAGCATCAAGCGGCAGCAGAATCACTTCCAGCGCTCGGCCGCCGCCTGGTCGCTGGCCCGTCCCTCGACCCAACGCGGGCCCTCGGCGGTGTTTTCCTTCTTCCAGAACGGCGCCCGGGTCTTCAGATAATCCATGACAAAGTTGCAGGCATCGAACGCCGCCTGCCGATGGGCACTGGCCACACCGACGAATACGATCGGCTCCCCCGGCTCCAACGCACCGATCCGGTGCAGCACCTCCAGCCGCAGCAACGGCCAACGCTGCTCGGCCTCGACGACGATCTTGCCCAGCGCCTTCTCGGTCATGCCCGGATAATGTTCGAGAAACATCCCGGCCACTTCACGGCCGTCGTTGAAATCCCGTACATAGCCGACAAAGCTGACCACCGCGCCGATCCCGACATTGGCCGCATGCAGCGCATTGACCTCGGCCCCCGGGTCGAAGGCCCCGGCCTGGATACGAACCGCCATCTCAGCCTCCGGTCACGGTAGGAAAGAACGCCACTTCGTCACCGTCCGCCAGCGGCTCACCCACCGCGCACAGTTCCTGGTTGCGCGCGCACATCAGCCCCTGCTCGGCCAACACCTGCCAGTCGCCACCGCGTTGCAGCAGGTGCCCACGCAATTGCTCGACCGTGGCAAAATCCCCCTCGACCTGCTCGGCATCCACCCCCAGCACTTCGCGGTAACGGGCAAAAAACTGCACATCGAGCTTCATGAGGCATCCGCCTGGTAGTGGCCACTCTTGCCGCCGAGCTTTTCGAGCAGCCGCACGCTCTCGATGGTCATGCCACGATCGACCGCCTTGCACATGTCATAGATCGTCAATGCCGCGACACTGGCCGCCGTCAGCGCTTCCATCTCCACGCCGGTCTGGCCGGACAGCTTGCAGCGCGCCACGATGCGCACCGCATCCTCGCCTTCGGCGCTCAGCTCGACCTTGACGCTGGTCAGCATCAGCGGATGGCAAAGCGGGATCAGATCGGAAGTTTTCTTCGCCGCCTGGATACCGGCGATCCGCGCGACGGCAAACACGTCCCCTTTCGGATGACCACCGCTGACAATCATTTGCAGGGTCTCGGGCAACATGCGCACCCGCGCTTCGGCCAGCGCCTCGCGAAAGGTGACGGCCTTGTCGGTGACGTCGACCATATTGGCGCGACCTTGGGAATCGAGATGAGTCAGCACGGCGATACTCCTGATCAGGAGCGTCGATTGTAAACCCGCGGGTCAGTGTTCCGCACGCCCGATCTGGGTACCGGCCCGGGCGGCGCGGGGCCGCCCGGGTTGCGGTTACAGGTGGGACTCGGCGTATTCGGCCAGGATCGAACGCGGCACGCCCTGCAGGGTGATATGCACGCCGTTCGGGAAGTCCTTGAAGCGTTCGGTGAGGTAGGTCAGCCCGGAACTGGTCGCGGACAGGTAGGGGGTATCGATCTGCGCCAGGTTACCCAGGCACACCACTTTCGAACCGGCGCCGGCACGGGTGATGATGGTTTTCATCTGATGTGGGGTGAGGTTCTGGCATTCGTCGATCAGGATCAGGCTCTGCTGGAAGCTGCGACCGCGAATGTAGTTGAGGGATTTGAACTGCAACGGCACCTTGCTGAGGATGTAGTCGACGCTGCCATGGGTGCTCTCGTCATCCATGTGCAAGGCTTCGAGGTTGTCGGTGATCGCCCCCAGCCAGGGTTCCATCTTCTCCGCCTCGGTGCCGGGCAGGAAGCCGATTTCCTGGTCCAGGCCCTGCACGCTGCGGGTGGCGATGATGCGCCGGTAGCGCTTGCTGACCATGGTCTGCTCGATGGCGGCCGCCAGGGCCAGGATGGTCTTGCCGGAACCGGCGGCACCGGTCAGGTTGACCAGGTGAATGTCCGGGTCGAGCAAGGCGTACAGCGCCAGGCTCTGATAGATGTCGCGCGGTTTCAGGCCCCAGGCCTCCTGGTGCAGCAGGGGTTCCTGATGCAGGTCGAGGATCACCAGCACGTCGGCATCGATCTCCTTCACCCAGCCGACGAAACCCTGCTCGTCGATGATGAACTCATTGACATGCACGGCCGGCAGGTTGTCGGTCATCTGCACCTGGTGCCAGGTGCGGCCATGGCCCTGGCGGGTCTCGACCTTGCTGACACGGTCCCAGAAGGAGCCGGGCACGTTGTGGAAACCCTTGGGCAGCAGGTCCACGTCATCGACCAACTGGTCGGTGCTGTAGTCCTCGGCCGAGATCCCGCAGGCACGCGCCTTGAGGCGCATGTTGATGTCCTTGGTCACCAGCACCAGGCGACGCCCCCTGTCGCGCGCGTGCAGATCGACCAACTGGTTGATGATGATGTTGTCGTTGAGGTTTTCCGGCAGCAGCAGGTTGGGCTCGTTGCGCTTGCTCATCAGGATCGACAGCGACCCCTTGGGACCACTCTTGCCCCGCTGAATGGGCACGCCCCGCTCGACATCCTCGGGGCTGGCATCGCCCAGGGTCTTGTCGATCAGGCGGATCGCCTGGCGGCATTCGGACGCCACGCTGTGGTGGCCGCTCTTGAGTTTGTCGAGTTCCTCCAGGACCGTCATCGGGATGGCGACGTGATGCTCTTCGAAGTTCAGTAACGCGTTTGGATCATGGATCAGTACGTTGGTATCGAGCACGTAAAGGATTGGCTGGTTGGAAGAAGGAGTGCGTCCGTGATCATCCATACTCGGTCACCTTTGTGGGAGCCAGTCGACGCGATGCCTGGACGGCGTCGCGCCTCGAAGTGACCGCCGAATTGGCCTGTGAAGGGGCAGGCGCTCTGTGCACAAGGCGAGGTCTTGGCAGACGCCACCTGTGTCGCAGGTTTCGGCGGTCTGACTCCGTAATACCGCAAAACCCGTGACAGGAAAAAGCACTTTGACGACTTTTTGAAGTTTATTTTTCAGAGTGACGAATAGCCCTTGGCGAGCCGGCTGGAGCCCGTTAAAGTCAGAAGTCCGCCTGCCCTGAATCCTCTAGGAAATTTCCCACACCCACGCCCATGGGCTGCTTCTCGTGGGAGCCGGCTCGCTGGCGATCAGGCCCTCGAGCCTTGTGCCGCCGGCCCGAAGTTCATCGAAACGCGTCCTTGCAATCGAGCCAGCCCAAGCCGCTCTCGGCCGTCTGTCGCAGCAACCAGGGCAATGCACCGAGGGCCTTGTCCTGGGCATCGTGAAACACGATCACGCCACGCCGCCACAACAGCATCAGGGTCATCACCCGTTGAGCCGACTGTTCGGCGCTGAGCTTGCCGGTCCCGTCGGCCGAGTCGATGTCCCACAACACCACCTGCAGGCCCTGCTTGCTGAAGAACGCCCCGCTGTCCGCCTGGCGCTGCCCGTAAGGCGGGCGGAACAACGGCAGATAGTTTTCCGGCACCACGCTCTGCGCCAGCGCGTCACTGCGCTGGACCGAGTCCTGCCAGTCCTGCCAGTGGCTGTGGGAGCGATACTGCCAGCCTCCGGTGCCGACGCACTGCTGTTTATAGAGATCGCGCACGGTCATGATCGAACTCTTGTCGACGCGTGCCTGCAAGGCACTGCCCAGGACGAAGAACAAGCCGTTCATCTTCTGCCGGCGCAGGTACTCGGTCAGTTCGTCGGTATTGCCTGCCGCCAGGCCCGGACCACCGTCGAAGCTCAGCAGGAACAGCCGATCATGGAAGTCCTCGCCGTTGCGCTCGGGCTCGCCGAACAGGGCGATTTCGCTGCTGGTCTGGGGAAACAGCGCGGCCATGCGCAACAACTCGTCCAGATAACGCTCGTGAAACGCCCGGCTCGGCTCGGCCCAGCGTATGTAGAAGGAATCCTCCGGCACACGGAACTTGCCGGCCTGCTCGCGCAGGCTGTCCATGTCTTCGACGTAATAACAGAACGAGGCATCCTGCTCGCAGCTCTGCTGAGCAAAGTTGTAGTTCTGCAGCAGACGCGACCAGAGCCGGGCACGCACCCGGTTGATCGACGCCATGTTGATCTGCCTGAGCCCCAGACGCTGTTTGAGCGCCGGCTCGTCGGTCATCTCGCTGACCAGCAGGGCATGGGCGAAGGTGAGAATTTCCGCCCGCGAAGCGACATCGAACAGCGCCGGGCTGCTCAAAGCCTCGGGCCAGGTGCTGCGGTCCAGGGTCGCGACATCGTTCGGCGCGGCCGTGACGCCCAGGCAGACCAGCAGCGCCGAGCATAAAAGAAGAAAACGCAAAGGGGATGTCTCCGTAAAAGGAACCCGCGCGCACTATAGCCGATCCGGGAGCCTGAACCGCCCCGGTGGCGAGCGGGCTCGCCCGCGCTGGGTCGCAAAGCGACCCTGAAACCTGAGAATCGGGTCTATCAGGAACACTGCCGGGGCCGGTTTACGGCTGGGG
>NZ_AQOH01000144.1 GCF_000364705.1 Pseudomonas fuscovaginae SE-1
CTGTAGGAGACGGCGGTGCGGCGACCCGGCCTGCCCGCGAAGAGGCCCGCAAAATCACCAAGCCCCAGGGCCAACCGCCCGGCAGCTATCAGCATCATAGGTGGAGCCAAACCGCCCAACCCCCTAGAATCCCCCGACGATTACAGGAGAAGACTTCATGCTGATGGTGATTTCCCCCGCCAAGACCCTCGATTTCGAAACACCACCGGTGACGAAACGCTACACCCAGCCGCAATACCTCGACCATTCCCAGGAGCTGATCGAACAATTGCGCCTGCTGAGCCCGGCTCAGATCAGCGAGCTGATGCACGTCTCCGACAAGATCGGCGGCCTCAACGCCGCGCGCTTCGGCAGCTGGACCCCGGCCTTCACCCCGGACAACGCCAAGCAGGCCCTGCTGGCCTTCAAGGGCGACGTCTACACCGGCCTCAACGCCGAGGACTTCAACGACGCCGACTTCGACTTCGCCCAGACCCACCTGCGCATGCTCTCCGGTCTCTATGGCCTGCTGCGCCCCCTGGACCTGATGCAACCGTACCGCCTGGAAATGGGCACCAAGTTCGCCAACGGCCGCGGCAAGGACCTCTATGCCTTCTGGGGCACGCGCATCAGCGAATGGCTCAATGAAGCCCTGGCCGCACAGGGTGACGACGTGTTGCTGAACCTGGCCTCGAACGAGTATTTCTCGGCAGTCAAACGCTCGGTGCTCAACGCCCGCATCATCAATACCGAGTTCCGCGATCAGAAGAACGGCCAGTACAAGATCATCAGCTTCTACGCGAAAAAGGCTCGCGGCATGATGGCCCGTTTCGTGACTCGAGAACGCATCAAGAACCCGGAACAATTGAAGACATTCGACGAACAAGGCTACCGTTTCAGCGCAGAGCTCTCCAAGCCGGACAACTTGGTGTTCCTCCGCGATCACGCGCCGGAATAACCGCTCCGAGGCACAGCCCCCTTCCCGTGGGAGCCAACTGTCTTCAGCTTATTGCCGATAGGTGGCGAGACAGGCTTGCAGTGCGGCGGTGTTCACCTGGCTGGCTTGCGCCGCGGTTGCGCGGAGCGGGCTTGCCAGCGAAGGCGGTCCTGAGTGCGCCAGAAGCTTCGTGGGCAAGCCCCTCCGACAAGGCAGGATTTATCCACGAACAGCGGGCGCCGGCTCACTGGGACTGAACACCTGGAGCGCTCTACGGCGGCAAGTCAAAGGCCATTGAGTCTCACAGACGGCTCTACCCATGAGGGAAACGATTGCCGGCCCATGGCAATTTTTCTGTTACCCTGCCCCGACCTGGTGCACTCCACGCAACGTGTCGAACCCACGATTTCCTCTCATTCCCTTCGTGCACCACCCGAAAAATCCATTTTTTTGACGCCAAAAAAATGGCCGTAACAACCATGAAAATTCTTTCACTCGACTTTTTTCACTTTTTTTCGTAGTGGCACGAAAAAATTTTTCCCATGATGGCATATAACCATCGCCGCATTTTTCACCCCCGTAATCAAAGGGCGAAACGAGAAGTGCTATCAATTTGAAAGCAGTGCCATCCCGGACAATATTTCAAGAATTTTCAGAAAACAGGATGAGCGGATCGGAACTTATGTTCCCCAGCATTGCTCATACCACCCGTGACGATTCTCAACGATTTTGTAAGAGAAGACTTACAGCCAGGCTGGACAACTTGTTTAAGTTTGAACTCAACACTTACAAGTCACCCCAACTCAATCAATGGACAGGAGATACGCACCATTAATATCCCCTACGAAGGCCAGGACGGCCAATCAGACAACGAACCTGTCGAACACCTGCAGGCGAATGCCCCGGAACGCTCTATTACGGGCATTAGCAGACTGCAGGCCAACTGACAGGGACCGTCCTGACGACGGCCGGCCATATCAAGGGGCACGCCCCCTCATAACAAGGCCAAGTTGCGCACAATTTGAGTGCAATTATTTAGCCACTCGACATTTATATGCCTGTACTCGGTAGGATGCTCTTCGCCGACTGAACTTCCGAGTGCACTGCGAATACTGGCCACATTAACTTCCGCCACTTGATGGCGTAATTAAGATAGAGGTAGATGCAATGCGCATTAGCATATTCGGTTTGGGTTACGTCGGTGCAGTCTGTGCCGGTTGCCTGTCTGCACGAGGCCATGATGTCGTTGGCGTTGATATCTCCAAGGACAAGATCGACCTGATCAACAACGGCAAGTCGCCGATTGTCGAGCCGGGTCTGGAGCCGCTGCTGGCCCAGGGTATTGCCAGTGGCCGACTGCGCGGCACCACCGACTTCGCCGAGGCGATTCGGGCCACTGACCTGTCGATGCTGTGCGTCGGTACGCCAAGCAAGAAGAACGGCGACCTGGAGCTGAACTACATCGAGTCGGTGTGCCGTGAAATCGGCTTCGTCCTGCGCGACAAGACAACCCGCCACACCATCGTCGTGCGCAGCACCGTGCTGCCGGGCACCGTGAAGAACGTGGTGATCCCGATCCTCGAGGACTGCTCGGGCAAGAAAGCCGGTGTCGATTTCGGCGTGGCCGTCAACCCTGAGTTCCTGCGCGAAAGCACCGCGATCAAGGACTACGACTACCCACCGATGACCGTCATCGGCGAATTCGACAGCGCTTCCGGTGATGTCCTGCAGGCGCTCTACGAAGAACTCGACGCGCCGATCATCCGCAAGGACATCGAAGTGGCCGAGATGATCAAGTACACCTGCAACGTCTGGCACGCCACCAAGGTGACCTTCGCCAACGAGATCGGCAACATCGCCAAGGCCGTCGGCGTCGACGGCCGCGAAGTGATGGACGTCGTCTGCCAGGACAAGACCCTCAACCTGTCCCAGTACTACATGCGCCCCGGCTTCGCCTTCGGCGGTTCCTGCCTGCCCAAGGACGTGCGCGCCCTGACCTACCGCGCCAGCTCCCTCGACGTCGAGTCGCCACTGCTCAACTCGCTGATGCGCAGCAACGAGACCCAAGTTCAGAACGCCTTCGACATCGTTGCCAGCCATGAAAAACGCAAGGTCGCCCTGCTCGGCCTGAGCTTCAAGGCCGGCACCGACGACCTGCGCGAAAGCCCGCTGGTGGAACTGGCGGAAATGCTGATCGGCAAGGGCTTCGACCTGCGGATCTATGACAAGAACGTCGAGTACGCCCGTGTCCACGGCGCGAACAAGGACTACATCGAGTCAAAGATCCCTCACGTGTCGTCCCTGCTCAACGCCGACTTCGACGAGGTCGTGGACAACAGCGACGTGATCATCCTCGGCAACCGCGACGAGAAGTTCCGCGCCCTCGCCGAGAAGGCACCGCACGGCAAGCAGGTGATCGACCTGGTCGGCTTCATGTCCCGACCGACGAGCGCCAGCACTCACGCCGAAGGGATCTGCTGGTAAGCCCGCGACAACCGCCACGCGGTTGATCGCCAGGCCGGCCCCACGGGTCACTCCCCTCCCTGTGGGAGCCGGCTTGCTGACGACGGCGTCCGACAGGGCGCCTCGCTCCCAGGATTGCTAAACGACCCACTCGGGCCCGGCCCGAGACACAGATGGATGCAGATTATGCACAGGCTGAAACATGGCCTCCTCCAGGCCGCCGGTTGGCTGTTCTACCTGACGTTGCTGATGGGCCTGGCCTCACTGCTGCCCACCTCGACCTTCGACGCCGAATCCAAGGATTTCATCTTCCTGATCGGTGCCGTGGGCATCTGGCGCTACTCCATGGGCGCCACCCATTTCGTACGCGGGATGATCTTTCTCTACATCGTCTACCCGCACCTGCGGCGCAAACTGCGCAAGCTGGGCAAGGCCACGGACCCGTCCCACGTGTTCCTGATGGTCACCAGTTTTCGCATCGACGCCCATACCACCGCCCAGGTCTATCAATCGGTGATCCGCGAAGCCATCGACTGCGGCTTCCCCACCACCGTGGTCTGCTCGCTGGTGGAAATGTCCGATGAACTGCTGGTCAAGAGCCTCTGGGCACGGATGAATCCACCGGAGCGGGTCACCCTCGACTTCGTCCGTATCGCCGGCACCGGCAAGCGCGATGGCCTGGCCTTCGGTTTCCGGGCGATCTCCCGCCATCTGCCGGACGACCGTGCGGTGGTCGCGGTGATCGACGGTGACACCGTACTCAGTGAAGGCGTGGTGCGCCGCACCGTGCCCTGGTTCCAGCTGTTCGACAACGTCGGCGGCCTGACCACCAACGAATTCTGCGAAGTGCGCGGCGGCTACGTCATGAGCGAATGGCACAAGCTGCGCTTCGCCCAGCGCCACATCAACATGTGCTCCATGGCCCTGTCCAAGCGCGTACTGACCATGACCGGACGCATGTCGGTATTCCGCGCCAGCGTGGTCACCGACCCGGGCTTCATCGCCGATGTCGAGAGCGACTCGCTGCAACACTGGCGCCTGGGCCGCTTCCGCTTCCTTACCGGCGACGACAAGTCCAGCTGGTACAGCCTGATGCGCCTGGGCTACGACACCTTCTACGTGCCCGACGCGGCGATCCACACCGTGGAGCACCCACCGGAGAAGAGTTTCATCAAGTCCAGCCGCAAGCTGATGTACCGCTGGTACGGCAACAACCTGCGCCAGAACTCCCGCGCCCTGGGCCTGGGTATCCGCCGCCTCGGCGTGTTCACCAGCGTGGTGCTGTTCGACCAGCGCGTGTCGATGTGGACCTCGCTGCTGGGCCTGACCGTGGCGCTGATCGCCAGCTTCAAGTACGGCATCGAATTCATTCTCGCCTACCTGCTGTGGATCGGCATCACCCGCCTGATCCTGACGATCCTGCTGGCCTGCTCGGGCCACAGCATCGGCCCGGCGTACCCGGCGATCCTCTATTACAACCAGATCGTCGGCGCGCTGATGAAGATCTACGTGTTCTTCCGCCTCGACCGCCAATCCTGGACCCGTCAGGACACCAAACTGAGCCGCGACCTCGCCAGCTTTCAAGGTTGGTTCAACACCTGGTCGTCCCGGACCATGACCTTCTCCGCCGGCAGCATTTTCATCGCCGTGCTGATGACGATGGTCTGACCCGACTCGCCTGAATTAGCCAATGGAGCTTTAACTCATGAACTCTAAAGTCAACGCCAATGTCGTCCACGAATCCGAAGCCCAGCGCCAGCATGCCCGGGTGAAGATCCCGGCCAAACTGCGCTTCTTCAGCCGCGAGGGCAAGCCCCTGGAAGTGCGCGTGCACGACCTGTCCGCCGGCGGCCTGAGCTTCAACCTGCCGCCACAACAGCAACAGGAACTGACCCTCGGCGAGGTGCACAAGGGCCGCCTGATGTTCGTCATCGACAACCTCGGCCTGGGCATGGACGTCGAGTTGCAGATCCGTGCCCACGACCGCCAGCACGGCCGGGTCGGCTGCCAGTTCCAGAACCTGGAACCACAGGATATCGCCACCCTGCGCCACCTCATCACCTCGCACCTGGCCGGCGACATCGTCAGCATGGGTGACGTGCTCGCCACCCTGCAACGCGACAATTTCACCAAGGCCCGACGCAAGAAGGACGACGGCACGGGCCTGAGCCCACTCGGCCGGCTGCGTGCGGTGACCTTCAGCGCCGGCGTGTTCATCGTCGGCCTGGCGGCATTCGGCTTCGTGCTCAAGTCGATCTACGGCATGTACTTCGTCAGCCACGCCCAGGCCGGCCTGGTCAGCGTGCCGGGGGTGAACGTCACCATGCCGCGTGACGGCACCGTGCAGAGCCTGCTCAAGGACGACGGTATCGCCGCCAAGGGCGCGCCGCTGGCGAGCTTCAGCACCAGCATGCTCGACGTGCTCAAGGGCCACCTGGACGAAGACCAGCTGCAACCGGCCAAGGTCGAGGAACTGTTCGGCAAGCAGATGACCGGCACCCTGACCTCGCCCTGCGATTGCGTGGTCGCCCAGCAACTGGTCGCCAACGGCCAGTACGCCAGCAAGGGCGACGTGATCTTCCAGTTGGTGCCACGCAACAGCGTTGCCAACGTCGAGGCACGGTTCTCCTATCGCCAGTTCGGCGAGGTACGTCCCGGTACCCGTGTGAACTTCCAGGTCGCCGGCGAAGAACAGACCCGCCAAGGCAAGATCG
This sequence comes from Pseudomonas fuscovaginae SE-1, assembly GCF_000364705.1. Lineage (GTDB taxonomy): Bacteria > Pseudomonadota > Gammaproteobacteria > Pseudomonadales > Pseudomonadaceae > Aquipseudomonas > Aquipseudomonas fuscovaginae_A. The sequence continues at coordinate 6,094 of NZ_AQOH01000144.1, forward strand.
TCAGCAGCACCAGCCTGAAAAGCGACGATCTGTCCTCCGACATCCGTGTGCTGATCAAGCCGGATGAAAGCCTCGACAGCAGCCTTGCCGGCCGTCCGGTAGAGGTGAGCAGCGACCGCGGCCCGAGCCTGAACTGGCTGATCGACAAAGCCATGGCCGCCGGACTGTAAGCGGAGGACATGCCTGTGACGACCTTCAGACCCCTGCCCCTGACACTGGCCATGGCGATCGGCCTGGCCGGTTGCTCCGGTCTGCCCGACCAGCGCCTGGCCAACGAAGCGCTCAAGCGCGGCGACACCGCCCTGGCCGAGCAGAACTACCGCCAACTGGCGGACCTGGGCTACAGCGACGCACAGGTCGGCCTGGCCGATATCCAGGTGGAAAGCCGCGACCCGGCGCAGATCCGGCAGGCCGAGGCGACCTATCGCGCCGCCGCCGACACCTCGCCCCGTGCCCAGGCACGCCTGGGCCGCCTGCTGGTGGCCAAGCCCGGCGCGACCGAAACCGAGCACCACGAGGCCGAGACCCTGCTGAAAAAGGCCTTCGCCAACGGAGAAGGCAACACGCTGATCCCCTTGGCGATGCTCTACCTGCAATTCCCGCAGAGCTTCCCCGAGGTCAACGCCCAGCGGCAGATCGACCAGTGGCGTAGCGCCGGTTACCCGGAAGCGGGGCTGGCCCAGGTACTGCTGTACCGCACCCAGGGCACCTACGACCAGCACCTCGACGAAGTGGAGAAGATCTGCAAGGCCGCGCTCAACAGCACCGACATCTGCTACGTCGAGCTCGCCACCGTGTACCAGAAACGCGCCCAGCCGGAACAGCAGGCCGAACTGCTCAAGCAACTGCAGGCGGCCTATGGCCGCGGCACGGTCGGTGCCCAGCGGGTCGACGCCGTCGCCCGCGTGCTGGCCGATTCGAGCCTGGGCCAACCGGATACGAAAACCGCCCAGGAACTGCTCGAGAAAATCGCCCCCGGCTACCCGGCGTCCTGGGTCAGCCTGGCGCAACTGCTCTACGACTATCCCGACCTGGGCGACGTCAAGCAGATGATGGAATACCTGGACAACGGCCGTGCCGCCGACCAGCCACGGGCCGAACTGCTGCTGGGCAAGCTCTACTACGAAGGCAAGTGGGTGCCGGCCGATGCCAAACAGGCCGAGGCACACTTTCAGAAAGCGGTTGGCCGCGAAGTCGCCGCCGACTACTACCTGGGGCAGATCTACCGCCGCGGCTACCTCGGCCAGGTCTATCCGCAGAAGGCCCTCGACCACCTGCTCAAGGCCGCCCGCAACGGCCAGAACAGCGCCGACTTCGCTATCGCGCAACTGTTTTCCCAGGGTCGCGGGACCAAACCCGACCCGCTCAACGCCTATGTCTTCGGCCAACTGGCGAAAACCCAGGACACGCCGCAAGCCAATGAGCTGGCCCAGCAACTCGACGAACAACTGCCGCCTGCCCAGCGCGCCGACGCCCAGCGCCTGTTGCAGCAGGAGCAGCGCCTGCGCGGCACCCTGAGCCGCAACGCGCTGGACCTGCAACAAGTCCTGCAGGAAGGCGACAGCGAGGAAAAGACCCTATGACTTTCAATCCTTTCGTGAAGGCCGGCATCGGCCTGAGCTTTGCCCTGGCCTGGTCCACGCCGACCCTGGCCGCCCTCACCGAAACCCAGAACTTCGGCCTGGAAGCGAAGATCACCGCACAATCGGAAGATGATCGCGACCTCGGCACCCTCAAGGGTGGCGACGCCAACGGCATCGGCCTGGACCTGCGCCCCTGGGTCTTCGGCGAGAGCGGCAACTGGAGCGCCTACGCCATGGGCCAGGCGGTGACCTCCACCGACATCATCGAGACCGATACCCTGCAACAGGCCAATGGCGACCAGGAGAGTTCGAGCAACGACGCCCGCAAGCCGGACAAGAGCTACCTGGCCCTGCGTGAATTCTGGGTCGGCTACAAGGGCTTCACGCCCTACCCCGGCGAAATCCTCAAGTTCGGTCGCCAGCGCCTGCGCAACGACGACGGGCAGTGGCGCGATACCAACATCGAAGCACTGAACTGGACCTTCGACACCACCCTGCTGCGCGCCAACCTGGGTACCGCCGAGCGCTTCAGCGAATACCGCACCGACCTCACCGAGCTGGCGCCCAAGGACAAGGACCGCCTGCATGTCTACGGCGACGTCGCCTACCAGTGGACCCCTGGGCAGTGGATCGGCCTGCGCGCCCACCACACCCACGACGACGGCAAGCTCGACTACCCGACGCCGGGTATCGCCAGCGATCCGCTGGACAAGAAGGAAAACGGCAACCTGACCTGGCTCGGCCTGGAAGCCAACAGCGATGCCTACAACTTCCGCAACACCAACACCGTCAACTACTGGGCCAGCCTGACCGGCATGAGCGGTCACCGCGACACCGTCAATCCGCTCAACGCCGACGGCACCCGCCCGACCGAAGCCAAGCGTGGCGACAGCGTCAACGGCTGGGCCACCGACCTCGGCGTCCGCCTGCGCCTGGACCCGAACTGGCAGGTCGGTGCCGCCTATGCCCGCGCCAGCGGCGACTACGAGCAGAACGGCCTGGAAAGCAACCGGTCGAACTTCACCGGCACCCGCTCACGCATGCACCGTTTCGGCGAAGCCTTCCGTGGCGAGTTGAACAACCTGCAGACCGCCACCCTGTTCGGCTCCTGGCAACTGCGCGAGGACTACGACGCCAGCCTGGTCTACCACAAGTTCTGGCGCGTCGACGGCAACAAGGACGTCGGCAGCAACGGCATCAACGCCGCGCAGAACACCTATGACGACACCACCGGCGCCCTGCTCTCCAGCACCTCGCTGCCGTTGCAGGACGGCAAGAAGGACATGGGCCAGGAGATGGATCTGGTGGTCACCAAATACTTCAAGCAGGGCCTGCTGCCGGCAGCCCTGAGCCAGTCGATCGACGAGCCCTCGGCGCTGGTGCGCTTTCGCGGCGGCGTGTTCAAGCCGGGCAGCGCCTATGGCCACGACGTCGATTCTTATATGCACCGTGCATTCATCGACGTGATCTGGCGCTTCTGATGCCGGCCGCCAAGGGAGTTTCCAAGATGAATCAGATCGCCATGCAAGGTTCGCTCAGCGCTCTCGCCGCCGCCCTGCTGCTGGCCGGCAGCACGGCGCTGGCCAACGTCGACAAGCCGGCCTCCAACGGCCAGGCGCCGATCATTGCCAAGGAACTGCAACAGGCCAAGACCTACACCGTCAGCACCGCGCCGAGCGAACCGCTGCACCTGGAAAAGCCCAAGCTCCCGGACCTGGGCGGCTACACCGCCGAAGCCGTCGCGGCGAAGATCGTGCGCAGCCAGCCAGGCAAGATCAGCGTGCGCCGGATGATGCAGGAGGACGCCCTCAAGGACTTCATCGGCGGTGACAACAAGATGGCCGAATGGGTGGTGCGCCAGCACGGCATCCCCCAGGCGATCTTCATCGACGACGGCTACCTGAACCTCAAGGACCTGGTGAAGAAGCTGCCGGCCAAGTACATCAGCGAAACCTCGCCGGGGGTGTTCCTGGCCCGGATTCCGATCGTGGTCGGGCGCAAGGGCATCCTCGAAATCGACGGCCAGACCCAGGAGCTGCGGCTGTCCCAGGAAGGTGGTGCGTTCCTGGTCAACGACGGACAACTGTTCGTGCGTGATACCAAGATCACCGGCTGGCGCGAGGCCGACAACGGCCCGGCGACCTTCCGCTCACCGAAGGAGTTCCGTCCGTTCCTGCTGGCCTGGGGTGGCACCGAGACCTACATCGTCAACAGCAAGATGGCCAGCTTCGGCTACTCCAACAGCAAGTCCTACGGCGTGAGTATTTCCCAGTACACGCCGAACATGGCCAAGGTGCTCAAGCGTCCCGAACCGACCGGCTGGATCATCGGCTCGGAGTTCAGCGACATGTGGTACGGCTTCTACTGCTACGAAACCCGTGACTTCGTGCTCAAGGGCAATACCTACCGCGACAACGTCGTCTACGGCATCGACCCCCACGACCGCTCGCACCGGCTGATCATCGCCGACAACACCGTGTACGGCACGAAGAAGAAGCACGGCATCATCATTTCCCGGGAAGTGAACGACAGCTTCATCTTCAACAACCGCAGCTACGACAACCACCTCTCGGGGCTGGTGATCGACCGCAACAGCGTCAACAACCTGATCGCCTACAACGAGATCTACAAGAACCACACCGACGGCATCACCCTCTACGAGAGCGCCGACAACCTGATCTACGCCAACCGGCTGATCGGCAACAAGCGCCACGGCATCCGCATCCGCAACAGCGTCAACGTGCGCCTGTACGAGAACCTGTCGATGGCCAACGGCCTGACCGGCATCTACGGCCACATCAAGGACCTGAGCGACACCGACCGCGACATCAAGCTCGACCCATTCGACGCCGAGGTCTCGCTGATCGTGGTCGGCGGCGAACTGGCCGGCAACGGCAGCGGCCCGCTGTCCATCGACTCGCCGCTGAGCCTGGAGCTGTACCGGGTGTCGATGCTCGCCCCGGCCAAGAGCAGCGGCATCAGCTTCAGCGGCGTACTGGGCGATCGCCAGGATGAAATTCTCGACCTGCTGGTGCGCCAGCAGAAAGCCGTGCTGATCGACCCTGTCGAACGCCAGACCGAATTGCGCGATTGAGGACGACCTTAATGAACCCACACCTGATGAAACTCTTCGGCCTCTGCGCCATCACCACCGCGATACTCGCCATCAGCGGCAATCTGCGGGCCGAGGAAGCGCAGGCACCGAAATTCACCGCCGAGCCGTGCTGCAGCCTCTGCCCGGCCGCTCACGATGCGAAGAACTACGTGACCCGCTACCAGCAGAACTTCACCACCCTGGTCCAGGCCCAGGGCGACTGGCTGTTCCGTACCCAGGAAGATCTGCGCACCGAGTTCGATACCACCCCGCAAGGCTACAAGCGCCTGCAGCAGCTGCACGATGCGTTCAAGAGCAAGGGCGTCGAACTGGTGCTGGTCTACCAGCCGACCCGTGGCCTGGTGAACCGCAACAAGCTGTTCCCCGCCGAACGCGACAAATTCGACTACCAGAAGGCCCTGCACAACTACCAGGCGATGCTCGGCCGCTTCGCGAAGATGGGTTATCACGTGCCCGATCTGTCACCGTTGACCAACGAGCAGCAGGCCCACGATTTCTACTTCCGCGGTGACCAGCACTGGACCCCTTACGGAGCCGAGCGTACCGCGAAGATCGTCGCCGAGACGGTGAAAAAGATCCCCGGCTTCGCCGATATTCCCCATCGTGAATTCGAGACCCACGTCTCCGGGCGCATGGGCAAGACCGGTACCCTGCACAACATGGCCGGCCAGCTGTGCGGCACCAGCTACGCGATTCAGTACATGGAACAGTTCGCCACCGAGCCCAAGGGCGAGGCGGCGGACGGCGACCTGTTCGGTGACTCCGGCAACCCTCAGATCACCCTCGTCGGCACCAGCCACAGCGGCAAGAACTACAACTTCGCCGGTTTCCTGCAGCAGTACATCGGCGCCGACATCCTCAACGTCGCCTTCCCCGGTGGTGGCCTGGAAGGCTCGATGCTGCAGTACCTGGGCAGCGACGAGTTCCAGAAGACCCCGCCGAAGATCCTCATCTGGGAGTTCTCGCCGCTCTACCGCCTGGACCAGGAAACCATCTACCGGCAGATGATGTCCCTGCTCGACAACGGCTGCGAAGGCAAGACCGCCGACATGACCGCCAGCACCACCGTCAAGCCGGGCAAGAACGAACTGCTGGTCAACAGCAGCAACCGCGACCTGCGCAACAGCGGCCACCAGGTCGACATCCGTTTCGCCGACACCTCGGTGAAAACCCTGCAAGCCACCCTCTGGTACATGAACGGTCGCCACGAGGACATCAAGATCGAGAAACCGGAAACATCGGACACGGACGGACGTTTCGCCTTCGAATTGCGCACCGACGAGGACTGGGCCAACCAGAACCTGCTGGCCGTGGAAGTCCAGGGCCCGGAACCGGGCACGGCGCCACAGAAGGTCGAGGCGAAGATCTGCAAACGCAACGTATTCCCCAGCGCCGAGCCCCACCGGGCCCAGGCCGGGTTATGAGGTGCCTGAAGATGACTATCCGCACACTGCTCGTTCCTTCACTGCTGGGCCTGGCGATCGTCGCCGGGTCCACCCAGGCCGCGGCGCCCCTGCGCCCGCCACAGGGTTATTTCGCCGCCGTCGACAAGGTCAAGAGCAGCGACAGCCACGACGGCTGTGACGCCATGCCCCAGCCCTACACCGGCCAACTGCAGTTCCGCAGCAAGTACGAGGGCTCGGACAAGGCGCGGGCGACTCTCAACGTGCAATCGGAAAAGGCCTTCCACGACAGCACCGCCGACATCACCAGCATGGAGCGCGGCACCAGCAAGCAGGTGATGCAGTTCATGCGTGACGGTCGCCCGCAGGAACTGAGCTGCACGCTGAGCTGGCTGACCGCCTGGGCCCAGGCCGATGCGCTGATGTCCAAGGACTTCAACCATACCGGCAAGTCCATGCGCAAATGGGCACTGGGCAGCATGGCTTCGTCCTATATCCGCCTGAAGTTCTCCGACTCCCGTCCGCTGGCGACCCACCAGAAGGAAGCGCAGGAGATCGAGGCCTGGTTCGGCAAGCTGGCCGACCAGGTGGTCAGCGACTGGGACAACCTGCCACTGGAAAAGACCAACAACCACTCGTACTGGGCCGCCTGGGCGGTGATGGCGACGGCGATCGCCACCGACCGCCGCGACCTGTTCGACTGGTCGGTGAAGGAATACAAAATCGCCGCCAACCAGGTCGACCCGCAGGGTTTCCTGCCCAACGAACTCAAGCGCCAGCAACGCGCCCTGGCCTACCACAACTATGCGCTGCCACCGCTGGCGATGATCGCCAGCTTCGCCCAGGCCAACGGCGTCGACCTGCGCCAGGAAAACAACGGCGCGCTCAAGCGCCTGGGTGAACGGGTGTTGGCCGGGGTCAAGGACCCCGAACAGTTCGAGGCCCGTAACGGCAAGGAGCAGGACATGACGGACCTGAAGGTCGACAGCAAATTCGCCTGGCTGGAGCCGTACTGCACGCTCTACACCTGCCCGGACGATGTGCTGCAACGCAAGCACGGGATGCAACCGTTCAAGGCCTTCCGCCTCGGCGGTGACCTGACCAAGGTCTACGACCCGACGCACGAGAAGGGTAACCACTAACGAACTTGCAGGGTGAAAGAGCTTTTTTGTGGCGAGCGGGCTTGCCCGCGCTGGGCTGCAAGGCAGCCCCAGAACCGGCAAGCCCAGTCTGCCTGAAAAAGCGCGGACTCAGGTTTTGGGACTGCTGCGCAGTCCAGCGGGGGCAAGCCCCCTCACCACAAGAAACTGATGTACACCCCCCCATTTTTTGCGGGGGGTTTGGGGGGGCCTTGGCCCCGCACTGTTGATCAGACAAGGAGAGATCGGGATGGTCTTCTCATCCAATGTGTTCCTGTTCCTGTTCCTGCCGATCTTTCTCGGCTTGTACTACCTGAGCGGGCAACGCTATCGCAACCTGCTGTTGCTGGTCGCCAGCTACGTGTTCTACGCCTGGTGGCGGGTCGACTTCCTGGCGCTGTTCGCCGGCGTGACCCTGTGGAACTACTGGATCGGCCTGAAAGTCGGTGCCGCCGGTGTGCGCAGCAAGCCGGCCCAACGCTGGCTGCTGCTGGGCGTGGCCGTCGACCTGTGCATCCTCGGCTACTTCAAGTACGCCAACTTCGGCGTCGACAGCCTCAACGCGATCATGACCTCGTTCGGTCTGGAGCCGTTCATCCTCACCCACGTGCTGCTGCCGATCGGGATTTCGTTCTACATCTTCGAGTCCATCAGCTACATCATCGACGTCTACCGCGGCGACACCCCGGCGACCCGCAACCTGATCGACTTCGCGGCGTTCGTGGCGATCTTCCCGCACCTGATCGCCGGCCCCGTGCTGCGTTTCCGTGACCTGGCCGACCAGTTCAACCACCGCACCCACACCCTCGACAAGTTCTCCGAGGGCGCCACGCGGTTCATGCAGGGTTTCATCAAGAAGGTGTTCATAGCCGACACCCTGGCGGTGGTCGCCGACCATTGCTTCGCCCTGCAGCACCCGACCACCGGCGATGCCTGGCTCGGCGCGCTGGCCTACACCGCGCAGTTGTACTTCGACTTCTCCGGCTACAGCGACATGGCCATCGGCCTGGGCCTGATGATGGGCTTCCGCTTCATGGAAAACTTCAAACAGCCCTACATCAGCCAGTCGATCACCGAGTTCTGGCGGCGCTGGCACATCAGCCTGTCGACCTGGCTGCGCGACTACCTGTACATCACCCTCGGCGGTAACCGCCGCGGCACCCTGATCACCTACCGCAACCTGTTCCTGACCATGCTGCTCGGCGGCCTGTGGCACGGGGCGAACATCACCTACATCGTCTGGGGCGCGTGGCACGGCATGTGGCTGGCGATCGAGAAGGCCCTGGGCATCAACACCACGCCGCGCAGCCTGAATCCGATCCGCTGGGCCCTGACCTTCCTGCTGGTGATCATGGGCTGGGTGATCTTCCGGGCCGAGAACCTGCACGTGGCCGGCCGCATGTACGGCGCGATGTTCAGCTTCGGCGACTGGTCGCTGTCGGAACTCAACCGCGCCAGCCTCACCGGCCTGCAAGTGGCGACCCTGGTGGTGGCCTACGCGACCCTGGCGTTCTTCGGCCTGCGCGACCTGTACCGCGACCCGCCCGCCAACAAGGCGAAAGCCAAGCCGGCCGATGGCCCGGCCACTGCGCAACCCGGCCTGATCAAGGCGGCACCCGGCGAAGCGGCCGGCAGCATCCACGAACCCGGCTACACCGTGGGCGTCGAAGCCCAGGTGCAACCGGCCTACTGGGTTGCCGACTGGCCGCGCTACCTGATGCGCGCCCTGGTGCTGCTGCTGTTCATCGCCTCGATTCTCAAACTCTCGGCGCAGAGCTTCTCGCCGTTCCTCTACTTCCAGTTCTGAGGGAGCCGACCATGACCCGCTCATTACGCATCCTCTATATCGCGCTGTTCCTCGCCCTGCTGCTGGTGCTGGGCGTGTGGTCCCTGCGCAGCCTCATCGGTTTCAGCACCAACCCCGACGCCACGTTCCTCAACGGGCGCTGGGCCAAAGCCATCGAAACCCGCTACGACGACGAGTTCCCGATCAAGCGCCTGGGTACCAACCTCTGGGCCGCGCTGGACTTCAAGCTGTTCAACGAAGGCCGCCCCGGCGTGGTGCTGGGCCGTGACCAGTGGCTCTACAGCGACGAGGAATTCAAGCCGAGCGTCGACCAGCAGCAGAACCTGCAGGGCAACTACGCGCTGGTCGAAGGCGTACGCCAGACCCTCAAGGCCAAGGGCGTGAACCTGGTGCTGGCGATCGTCCCGGCCAAGGTCCGGCTGTATCCGGAACACCTCGGCGACGAGCGCCCGGCCAGCATCCATGCCGACCTGTACCGCGACTTCCACGCCCGCGCCGCCGCCGATCAGATCCTCGCCCCCGACCTGCTCGGCCCCCTGCAACAGGCCAAGCAGCATGGCCAGCAGGTCTTCCTGCGCACCGACACCCACTGGACCCCGGACGGTGCCCAGGTCGCCGCGACCCAACTGGCCAAGGCGATTGCCCAGGCCATGCCACTCAGTGGCCAGCCGCAGCGCTTTGTCACCGAGACCGAGAAGACCGAAACGCACAAGGGCGACCTGCGCCTGTTCCTGCCACTGGACCCTCTGTTCGAAAACCTGATGCCTGCGAAGGAGCCCCTGGAGAAACGCGTCACCCGTGCGGTCGAAACCCCGGCGGCCGGCGACGATGCCCTGTTCGCCGACAACGAGGTACCGGTGGCGCTGATCGGCACCAGCTACAGCGCCAACCCGAACTGGAACTTCGTCGGCGCCCTGAAGCAGGCCCTGCACAGCGACGTGGTCAATTACGCCGAAGACGGCCATGGCCCGATCCTGCCGATGCTCGCCTACCTCAAAAGCGATGCCTTCAAGAACAACCCGCCACAGGTGCTGATCTGGGAATTCCCGGAACGCTACCTGCCGGTCAACAACGAAATCGGCGATGCCGACCCACAGTGGGTCGCGCAATTGAAAGCCGCGGGTATCCGCCAACAGAACCTGGTTCTGAACACAACCCGATCCGAGTCGCCTGAACAGGCGCAAAACTGAAAAAGAGGTATGCACCATGACTTTTACTACGACTGGTAACACCCAAGGCCGTACCCTCAAGACCCTGGCCATGGCCGCAGGTCTCAGTCTGCTCTCGCTGCAGGTCTGGGCTGCCGGCGACGCCGCCCTGTACGGCCCGACCGCACCGAAAGGCTCGAGCTTCGTGCGCCTGTACAACGCCAGCAACCAGGAAGTCAGCGCCACCGTCGGTGCCACCGCGCTCAACGACGTCGCGCCACTGGCCAGCAGCGACTTCAGCTTCATGCCCGGCGGCGACTACAGCGCCAAGGTCGGCAGCCAGAGCCTGCCGGTGAAACTCGCTCCCGATCACTATTACACCCTGGTCAACAACGCCAGCGGCCAGCCGCAACTGATCGAGGAACCACCGTTCAAGAACAAGCAGAAGTCCCTGGTGCGCGTACAGAACCTCAGTGACAAGGCGCTGACCCTCAAGACCGCCGACGGCAAGACCGACGTGGTTCAGTCGGTGGCCGCCAAGGGCCGTGGCGAGCGCGAGATCAACCCGGTGAAAGTCAGCTTCGCCCTGTACGACGGCAACCAGAAGGTCACTGACCTCAAGCCGGTCGCCCTGGAGCGCGGTGAAGCGGCGGTGCTCTACGTCACCGGCAGCGGCAGCAGCCTGTCGCCGGTCTGGGTCAAGCGCCCGGTGTCGACCCGCTGATGAATTCGCCGGACGAACGCGACCTGAGCGTGCGGGCTCGACATCTGCCCCTGCCGGAGCAGGCGGTGCGGCGACCCGACTTGCCCGCGAAGCTTCTGGCGACCTGGAGTACGCCTTCGCAGGCAAGCCTTGCTCCTGCGGGCAGGTGCTGCCCCGCCCACGCGCATCGTCCGGCACTGGACAACAACAAGACAGCACACAGTAGCTCTGAACCCAATATCGTTTAAAGGAGTAACAGCATGATCCCGGTAATCCTCTCTGGTGGTAGCGGCTCCCGTCTCTGGCCACTGTCGCGCAAGCAGTTTCCCAAGCAGTTCCTCGCCCTGACCGGCGAGCAGACCCTGTTCCAGCAGACCATCGAACGCCTGGTGTTCGAAGGCATGGACACCCCGATCGTGGTCTGCAACAAGGACCACCGCTTCATCGTCAGCGAACAGTTGCAGGAGCGCAAACTCGAAGCCCAACGCATCCTGATGGAACCTTTCGGCCGCAACACCGCCCCCGCCGTGGCCCTGACCGCCATGCTGCTGGTCAACGAGGGCCGTGACGAGCTGATGCTGGTGCTGCCCGCCGACCATGTGCTGGAAGACCAGAAAGGCCTGCAACGCGCCCTGGCCCTGGCCACCGTGGCCGCCGAGCGCGGCGAGATGGTGCTGTTCGGTGTGCCGGCGACCAAGCCGGAAACCGGCTATGGCTATATCAAGTCGAGCAACGATGCGCTGCTGCCGGAAGGCGTCAGCCGGGTCTCGCAGTTCGTCGAGAAGCCGGATGAAAAACGCGCCAACGAATTCGTCGAGGCCGGCGGCTACTACTGGAACAGCGGCATGTTCCTGTTCCGCGCCAGCCGCTTCCTCGAAGAGCTGAAAAAACACGATCCGGACATCTACGACACCTGCCTGCTGACCCTCGAGCGCAGCCAGCAGGACGCCGACAGCGTGACCCTCGACGAGGCCACCTTCGCCCAGTGCCCTGACAACTCCATTGACTACGCGGTGATGGAAAAGACCCAGCGTGCCTGCGTGGTCCCGCTCAGCGCTGGCTGGAGCGACGTCGGTTGCTGGTCGTCGCTGTGGGACGTGCATGAAAAGGACGAGAACGGCAACGTCAGCAAGGGCGACGTGGTGATCCAGGACAGTCGCAACTGCATGATCCACGGCAACGGCAAGCTGGTGTCGGTGATCGGCCTGGAAAACATCGTCGTGGTCGAGACCAAGGACGCGATGATGATCGCCCACAAGGACAAGGTCCAGGGCGTCAAACAGATGGTCAACACCCTCAACGAACAGGGCCGCAACGAGACCCTGAACCACTGCGAAGTCTACCGGCCATGGGGTTCCTATGACTCGGTGGACATGGGCGGACGCTTCCAGGTCAAGCACATCACGGTGAAACCGGGGGCGTGCCTGTCGCTGCAGATGCACCACCACCGCGCCGAACACTGGATCGTGGTCAGCGGCACCGCCGAAGTGACCTGCGACGAGAACGTGTTCCTGCTCTGCGAGAACCAGTCCACCTACATCCCGATCGCCTCGGTGCACCGCCTGCGCAACCCGGGCAAGATCCCGCTGGAGATCATCGAAGTGCAGTCGGGCAGCTACCTGGGCGAAGACGATATCGAGCGTTTCGAAGATATCTACGGCCGTTCGACCCCGGTCGAACGTGGCGTTTCGGTGAAAACCATCGCCCAGTGACGCACCGCGTTCCACCACCTCCGTCCTGTCCGTCGCGTCCCCTATCCGCGGCGGGCAGGGCCGGGGGTGTCCCTCCTGCCCTGTCCCCCCTGTGGGAGCCAACTGTCTTTACTCCCCTGCCGGCGAGCGGAAGAACAGACTTCCAGGAAACGACAGACACCGCAGAACCGTGGGAGCCGCCCGGCCGACTCCCACAGGGATCGCGGCGACACCTGATACAGGCGCTCCCCAGGATGGACCCGAGCCACCTACACTGTCAGGATGAGGCTTCCCGCATTTTCGAGGCACCCCTTCATGTTCATCGGCGTCCTGCTGATCGTCACCTGGCTGATCCTGCTGCTGCGCTACCCGGCCAAGGCCCTGCCGGTGTCCATGGCCGCCCTGGCCGGACTCGGCATGGTGGCCGCCTGGGTGGCCTGGACCGATAGCCGCGAAGCCCGGCAACTGGCGCGCCTGGAGATGCGCATCAGCTATGCCCCCGAGCATTGCCCGGCCGACCGACCGCTGCAACTGAAAATGAAAAACGACAACAACGTGCCTCTGCTCGAACTGCGCTGGCGCATCGCCGCCTATGCCCCGGGCGATACCGTCAACCTCGCTGAAAACAGCTACACCGCCCCCCGCTATCGCGGTCCGGGCGAATTGCAGGCCGCCGGCGTCTGGGAGGATTGCCTGCCGATGCCCCCTCTGCGTCCCGGTTATCGCCCACAGACCCTGGAGTTTCGTGCCGAGCGCCTGCAGGGCAGTTTCTCCGGCTGAACCGATAATATCACTTAGCCACCTGTTATTTCTGACAGGTTACAATCCTCTGATTTTGGCGTTGAATAACTCCCTTGGCGGCACCCCATCCGGCAGGGAGTGAGAATGAAGAGCGACACCACAGTCACCGAAATAAAGACCCGGCGCGCGTTCCGCAGCGAGCTGGGCAGCCTGGAAGTGCCGCTGATCCGCCCCAGGCCTTCGGTGGTACTGGTCTACGGTCGTGGCTGCCCGCCATGCGAACAGCTCAAGCCGCAGATCGCCGCCCTGGCCGCTGGCCCCTACCGGGGCAAGGTGGCGTTTTTCCAGCTCAGTTTCCCGATCTTCAAGCTGCTGCAACCCGATATCGAGATCCAGTTCGTCCCCACCCTGTTCTTTCTCGATGGGCATGGAGGCCAGACCCGCATGCATGGCACCAACCGGGAAAAGATCAAGCAGGGGCTCGACTCGCTCCTTTTTGTCACGGACAAGGTATTCTCGGAGGCCTTCGACTCTCAGGCCTCATGAGGATGTGTCCATGCCCGTCACCTTGATCACCGGATGTTCCAGCGGCATCGGCCGCGCCCTCGCCGAAGCGTTCAGGGGCGCAGGGCATGAAGTCTGGGCCACCGCGCGCAAGACCGAGGATGTCGCCGCCCTGGCCACCGCCGGATTCACCGCCGTGCAGCTGGATGTCAACGATGGCGACGCATTGCAGCAGTTGGCCGAACGCATCGAACGTTCTCCGGCGGGGCTGGACATCCTGATCAACAACGCCGGCTACGGTGCCATGGGCCCGTTGCTCGACGGAGGTACCGCGGCCCTGCAGCGCCAGTTCGAGACCAACGTCTTCGCCCTCGTCGGCGTGACCCGCGCCCTGCTCCCGGCGCTGCGCCGCAGCCGCGGGCTGGTGGTGAATGTCGGCAGCGTCTCGGGGGTGCTGGTCACGCCGTTCGCCGGCGCCTACTGCGCGTCCAAGGCGGCGGTGCATGCCTTGAGCGATGCCCTGCGCATGGAACTGGCGCCGTTTGGCGTACGGGTGATGGAAGTGCAGCCCGGCGCCATCGACACCCATTTCGCCAGGAATGCCAGCCATGAGGCCGAGCAACTGATCGCCGAGACCTCGCCCTGGTGGCCGTTGCGCGAAGGCATCCGGGCGCGGGCCAACGCTTCGCAGAACCGGCCGACTCCGGCCAGCGAATTCGCCGCCGGCCTGCTCAAGGCCGTCACTCAGCCAAAACCGCCACGCCTGCTGCGCCTGGGCAACGGCAGCCGGGCCCTGCCGCTGATGGCGAACCTGCTGCCCAAGGGGTTGCTGGAGAAAGTGCTGATGAAGAAGTTTGGCTTGGGTGTGCGCCTCTAGACACGATTGTTGAAGATGCACAGCCGTGGGAGCCGGACTCATCCGCGAAGAGGGCTGCAAGCCTTGACCGCAGCCATTCGTCACTCCGCCGTCGGCTTGACCACCACGGTGCAGGTGATCCCCGCCGCCAGCAGCACACCGTCGGGCACCTCGTCGATGTGGATCCGCACCGGCACCCGCTGGGCCAGGCGCACCCAGTTGAAGGTCGGGTTCACATCGGCGATCAGTTCACGGCTCTCGGGGTTGTCCCGATCGTAGATACCCCGCGAAATGCTCTCCACATGCCCCCTGAGCACCTGCCCGCTCATCAGTTGCATGTCCGCCGGGTCGCCGACCTTCACGTGGGGCAGCTTGGTCTCCTCGAAGAAGCCATAGACCCAGAACGAGTGCATGTCGACCACCGCCATCTTCGCCTCGCCCATGCGTGCGTAGTCGCCGCGGTGGACGTTGAGGTTGGTGACGTAGCCATCCACTGCCGCCCGCACTTGTGTGCGCGCCAGGTTCAGTTGCGCCGCCTCCAGTTGCGCCTGGGCCTGCTGGTAGTCGGCCAGCGCGGCGTCGGCGAGGTTGCCGGCGTCGTCGCGGCTCTCCTTGGAGATCACCAGGTTGTCCAGGTCGGCACGGCGATGGGCGTTGACCTTGCGCATCTCCCAGGTGGCCTTGCGCGAGTCCACCAGCGACTGCGCCTGCTTGACCGCGATGCGGTAGTGTTCAGGATCGATCTGCATCAGCAGGTCGCCCTTCTTCACCATCTGGTTGTCGCGCACCGGCACGTCTACCACCTCGCCGGTGACGTCCGCCGCGACGTTGATGATGTCGGCCCGCACCCGGCCGTCGCGGGTCCAGGGCGTTTCCATGTACTGCACCCACAGCAACCGGCCGATCCAGATCGCGAGGGCCAGGACCAGCAAGGTGGCGAGCAGGCTGAAAAGCTTTTTCATCAGGTCGTTCTCAACGATAAACAGTGAGCGCCAGGGCGCCGAAGATGCAGCTGAACAGGCTCAGGCGCAGCAGCGCCGGATGCCAGAAGAAGCGATACAGGTCGTGGCTGGCGATGAAACGGTCGAGCGCCCAGCCGACCCCGGCGGCGACCAGGAACACCAGGGTCACGGTCGGCAGGTAGAGGCCGTGGAAGGCGATTTCACGAAGCATGGGCGGTTCCTTGTGGATGACCCAGGGCCGCCAGCGGCGAACGCGGGTCCAGCAGCGAGGTGCGGATGAAGTGCAGGTAGCTCTGCACCCGACGCAGCACCGAGGTATCGAAGTGGCGGGCAAAGGGTTCGTCGGTGGCCTGCACCCGGCTGATCGCGTGGTCCACCGCCACCAGCGCGCGTTCCAGGTTGCTGGCGCCGGGCTGGATGAACAGGCGCATCAGCGAGCGGCCCATGACCCGGATCGACTGGCGCCAGGGCTGCGACTCGGCATACGCCGGGTGCACCGGCAGGATCGCCTGTTCCTTGCGCAGTTCGATGATGGCGTGGCCGACCTCCAGCACCACGAACATCCAGCGCAGCAGCGAGCTTTGCACCTGCGGCTGGCCCGCGGCGAAACCATAGGCCTGGTGCAGCAGGTCACGGGTGCCGCTCTCGAAGGCCGAGCCGAGGCCCTTGAGCCTGCCGCTGATGGCGAACACCACCTGCTCGCGCAGGTCCTGCTCCAGCCGACGCCACAGCCAGCGGCTGTTGGGCGGCAGGATGATCGCCCCGGCCGCGGCGCAGACCAGCATGCCCATGACCATGCCGATGTAGTCATTGATGAAGGTGTAGGGGTTGTAGACCGTCAGGTTGTCCGGCACCGAGCCGGTGCTGAAGAAGATCAGCAGACCGACGCCAACCCCCAGGTAGGCCGGACGCGAGGCGAGGAACGCGCCAAGCACGAAGACCGGCGCGAGCACCAGGCACAGCAGTGGGAAACCATCGATCCAGGGGAATACGAAGAACATCTCGCCGAAGCCGATCAGCGCACCGAGAAAGGTTCCGCAGGCCATCTGGAACGACATGCGCTTGGGATTCGGCGTGGCCGCCGACAGGCCCACCGTGGCGGCGGCGATCAGGGTCATGGTCGCCCCGCTCGGCCAGGCGGTGGCGACCCAATAGCTGCCCAGCACCAGCAGGATGAAGGCGGCACGGATGCCCGAGGCCGAGGCGGCCAGCCAGTTGGTCTTGGGCACGAAGGGTTCGTCCCACTGCTCGCGCTCATGGCGGTGGTCGGCCAGGGACGCGTGAGTCAGCGCGTAACTGTGCAGTTCCTCGACGAAGCGGTAGAGCAACTCGAAGGCGGTGTGGAAATCCAGCAGGCCGGCCTCGTCCGGCCCGTTCTCCTGGAAGGCCGAGCGCAGGCTGCGGACCTGCTCCGGCAGGCCCGACTTGTACTCGGCCAACTGCTGCGCCAGACGCGCCGCATCGGCGTCGGTCAGGCCGCGCCCGGCAAAACCGTCGAGCCGTTCGGCCAGGCCGAGGAATCCCGGTTCGATGGCGGCGAAGACCGTCGACGACTCGTCGGTGCGCAAGCGTTCCAACAGCTGGTGCAGGGCATTGAAGCGGGTGGTCAGGGTCATAAACTCGCTGTTCAGGCGGTTCAGCCGGCCATTGCGTCGGCGCATGTGCGGGTCTTCGAACACGGTGACACTGCGCAGGCCTTCGATCCCCACGGCCTGGGCGATGAAACCGATGTTCGCGGTCTCGAACGCGGCACTGGCATGCGGGCCGCGCAGGCCGCTGCTGACGAACCCGGCAAAGGCGCCGAAGCGCTGATAGAGCGCATTGCGCATCGCCGCACTGGCACTCTGCGGGAGGATCGCGGCGCTGACGAAGGTCGAGCAGACCAGCCCCAGGGCAATCTCCAGCACACGCCACACGGCGGCCATGAACGCCCCTTCCGGGTGCGCCAGGGCCGGCAGGCCGACCATCGCGGCGGTGTAGCCGGCGAGGACGAAACCGTAGGCGCGGAAGTTGCGGTTGCGCGCCGCGCCCGCCGAGCAGATCCCGACCCAGATCGCCAGTGCCCCGAGAAACAGCTCGGTGTTCTGCGCGAACAGGGCGATCAGCAGCACCATCATCGCCGAACCGGCCAGGGTGCCGAGCAGGCGGTAGAAACTCTTGGCGAACACATGGCCGCTTTGTGGCTGCATGACGATGAACACGGTGATCATCGCCGTCCGCGGCTGCGGCAGCTCCAGGCGCATGGCCAGCCAGAGGGTCAGGAAGGCGGCGGCCAGGACCTTGAAAATGTAGACCCAGGTCACGCCATCGCTGCGTGCCCAGTCAAAGAAACCGCGACGCCATTCGAGGGAATACAGCCAGCGCACCGGGGCGGGCAAGGGAGTCATGGAGGTGATTCTCAGTGATCGAAGGCGGCCAGCACGGAGGGTGGTTTGGACGGCACGCTACGCTCCGGCGCCGGCACATCGCTGCCCGCGCCAAGGCCGCCGCCCAGGGCGGTGACCAGTTCGGCGTGGGCGCTCAGGCGCGCGGCCTGGACCTGCTGCTCGACCTGCTGCTGGTGGAACAGCAGGGTCTGCGCATTGAGCACGTTGAGGTAGTCGGTGAGGCCACGCTGGTAGGCGATCATCGCCAGGTCGTAGGTTTTCTGCGCGGCTGCCACCGACTCGGCGGCGAAGGCCTGCTGCTTGTCCATCGACTCGCGGCGAATCAAGCGATCGGAAATGCTCTTGAGGGCATTGACCAGCGTCTGGTTGTAATGGGCCACGGCCATGTCGTAGCCGGCCGTGGCCTCGCCCAGTTCGGCGCGCAGGCGGCCACCGTCGAAGATCGGCAGCGAAATCGCCGGGCCGACGCTGTAGTTGAATTTCTTGCCCGCCAGGAACTCCAGCATGCCGCCGCCAGTGGCCATGTAGCCGAGGCTGCCGACCAGGTCGACATTGGGATAGAACCCGGCATGCGCGACATCGATACCACGAGCCTGGGCCGCGACCTGCCAGCGGCTGGCAACCACATCCGGGCGTTGACCGAGCAGCTCGACCGGCAGCGCCGAGGGCAGTTTCAGCGCGGTACGCAGGGACAGCGACGGACGCTTCAGGCGCGCGCCATCCCCCGGACCAAGACCGGCCAGGGCCGCCAACTGGTTGCGGCTCAGGGCGATTTCCTCGTCCAGCGCATCGAGCTGGCGGTGGGTTTCCGGCAACGGCGCCCGGGCCTGGCTGACTTCGAACTGGGTGCCGATGCCGCCGGCCAGGCGGCGTTGCGCCAGGTCGAGAATCTGCGTCTGCTGGGCGAGGGTCGCCTCGACGATATCGCGCTGGGCGTAGTGCAACGACAGTTGGATGTAGGCGCGGACGATATTGTCCTGCAACTCCAGGCGGGCCTGGCGCTCTTCGGCGACGCTCATGTGCGCCAGGTCCACGGCGCGTTCGGTCGCGTTGCTCTCGCGGCCCCAGAGGTCGAGGGAATAGCTCAGGCCCAACGCCGCATTGTTGTCCCAGGTGTTCGAACCGGCCAGTTCACCGGGACCATAGAACTGATCGGTGGCCCATTTGTGGCGCTTGAGGGTCGATTGGCCGTTGACCTGCAGCGACTCCGCCGATTCGGCGAGGCCGGCCAGGGCCCGGGCCTGGCGCACCCGGGCGGCGGCCATGGCCAGGCTCGGGCTGACTTGCAGCGCCTGGTCGAGCCATTGGTCGAGTTGCGGATCGCCATAGGCCTGCCACCAACGGGCCGTTGGCCAGTGTGCGTCGCGGGCGGCGTTCCGGATCGCTTCGTCGGTGGAAAGGGTGTTGGCGGCGAGGCTCCTGCCCTGTGGGGCAATCCCTCCGGTTCCGATGCAGCCGCCGATTGCCAAGGATAAAACCCAAACACTGAGAGTCTTCAACTCTCTGCTGATGCGACGCGGCACTGCTGCGAATTCCCGACATGGATGGAGAGGCTTTGGAGCGGCAATTCTAGGGGGCGCCCGGCACGGCGATAAGCGTGGATTCCTGCGAATATCTGTTACCGTTCCCGCGATAATCCGGCATCGGCGATGGCGAAATGAGGTGCCGTGGCGAGCAGGTCCATGAGCGCATTGTGATATTGGCGGCCCAGCCGCCATGCCAGTCTGAATCCACACCGACGTTGTCACCAGACTGATAAAAAACACAAGTCAGAGGCGTCCCATGAACCTGTCTCTCGAACTGCGCCAACGCCGTAGTCTCTACGGCCCCCCTCCGCCTCCTCTCGATCCCCTGAACACCCTGCAACGCTGCCTGCACGGCGACCTGCGAATCGCGGTCGAGCGGCGGGAAAACCGCCTGCACCTGCTGACCCTGGACGGCGACCCGTGCACCCTCGAATACGCCGACGGCTACCGGGTCAGTCGGGCCTTGCAAGGCGTCGGGCATATCGCGACGCGGCACTGGCAACGGCTGAACCTGAGCCTGTGTCGCCACGGCATGAGCATCGATTGCCAGGCTCCCACGCCCGTCGTCAGGGGTCTGATCAGCGCCGCTCACTCCGAGCAGCAGGTGCTGAAGGACCTGACCCTCTTCTTCAACCTCTCCAGTGCCGCCAAACACTCCGTCGACTGAAACAGGGCGCTCGCCATGTCCGAAGCCATCCGTGATGACCTCATCAGCCTTCTGCAAAGCCAATTGCCGGACCGCCCGGCCGACTACTTCCAACTTGCCACCGACGTGGATCAGCACCGGCTCTGGCTGGAGTATGACCGGCCAAGGCTACTGCTCATGCTCGCCCGCCCTGACATACCGGCCGGAGCCAGCTCACCCGACTTCATCGTCCAGGGCCCTGGAGACCCGGTGATGCTGCTGTTCGACACCTGGTTTCGCGACCAGGCCGTCAAGGCCCTGTTCGTCGAACCCTGTTTCGGAGAAAAGAGCGGCATCCTCACCGCCTGCGATTACTTCCTGCAGCGCTGTACAACGACCTGTCAGGCACCGGGGTGACGAACCATGACACTCTTCAGCTCCGTGCAAAACCACCAGACACTGTTTCCAGATACTCGCGCAACGCCCAGGTTGGTAGGGTTCACCCCCACTGGCTCGTACTACGATGAAGTCCCGGCACTGAATCCACCGCGACTGGATCTCGTGGAACACCTGCAAGGCGTGCCCGCCGTGCCCGCCGCGCCTGCTCCCCGGAACCACCCCGAGACCACCGTTGGCACCCTTTCCGGACACTTCCAGGAAAAACTGGCAGACAGTCCTCGCGCCCGACAAGCCTCTCTGCACAAGCTTCATCGACAGTTGCTCCTGCGCACCAGCGGTACCCACGACCCGAGCAGCCCTGGCAGAAAGGACGCCAAAGCCTGCTATCAGTACTTCAAGGCCGCCCAGCATGCCTTCGACGAGCTCGCGCGTACCGGCGACGAACCCAGGCGCGGCGAGTATCAGGAACAACGCGACCTGTGCCGGATGCTCAAGTGGCAATATCGCGCCAGCCGCGACCAGCGCGACAAGACCGTGCTGGACCAGGCCATGGCCAAGAGCCGGGCCGCGGTGGCCGAGGGCGGGGCAATGGGTAACCACACCCGGCTAGGGGTTGGGGTGGGGGCTGTGGGGATGGCCCGTTTCGTACCCAGCGTGGAACTCTCCACGGGGCTGAGCACCACCCAGGGCCGCATCATCAAGGACACCACCAGCGTCAGCGCCGGAGTGACGGCGAAACTGTCGGCCGCTGTCGCCTCGGCGCAGATGGGTGCGTCATTCGAGAAATCCACCGTCCTCAAGTACGGCAACATCGATGCCTACGCCGATGCCCGCAGCCGCTCCAAATGGGCCTGGTACAACGGCTCCAAGCGCGACATGCTCACCCACAGCCGCCACCTGTTCGCCAGTTGCAACCACTACAAACGCAACATCCGGCTCGCCGCCCAGAGCCAGCCCTACCTGGAAAGAAAGCTGCTGGAGAACGGCCTTGGTTCACCCGGGTTCGAGCAGCACCAGCCGAAGGCCCAGCCATTCCAGATCGAGCGCGGCAAGCGGTTTGCGCTGACGGGCAGCGCCCAGTTCGAAGGCCTGGGCGTCGTCACCCTGGGCGCAGCGGCAAGGGCGGAAGTGCTGCACACCACGAAAAGCCAGGCGCTGGATATCATTGGGCTGTATGACTGGTCCCCGGAGATCGCCCAAAGGAGCCTCGACAAGGCCCACACCTACAACATCACACCGACGCAACTGATCAGCGACCTGAACGAACATGTCACCCACGGCAGTGAGCAACTGACCCGCGCCCTATTGGGCAACCTGGACTCCCAGGAGCGGCGCCGGATCGAAGAAAACAATGACGATCGCTCCCGGGAGTTGGCCAACCAGTACATCTACCTCAAGAAGTGCCACGCCATCGCTGACGGTTCGGAGCAGGACAGCACCCTTCGCCAGTTGTTCAAGGACCACGCGCTGCTGCTGCGTCCCGACAGCCTGAAGGTCCATACGGCCAAGGCCGACACCAAGACCACGAGCGTCAGCACCGAAGCGAAGCTCAAGGTCGCCGCGGGCGCCAGCGCGGAGTTCGGGGTGAAGCTCAGCCTTTCTTCCGTCGAGGAGGATGATCCCCACCTGAGTGGAACCTTCATCGATGTTACGGTTAACGGTCAGTTCAACACCCTCGAGAGCGTGCAGAACCTGGTCGCGAGCGGCTTGTCCCAGATCGGCGTCAAGGACTTCGATCCGGCGCCGATCGTCGCCCTGGTTGTCAGCACCGCGCTTTATCAATCCCACGGTGCGTCGACGAAGTTCTCACTGAAAATGAAGGGCGGGGAACCCGTGCTCCAGTTGCGCCAACAATTCTTCACGCAAACCGACAATGTCGATCAGACCCTTGATACACCCACTCCATTGACGGTCGAAGTCGGCTTCGGCAGCCATGTGGACACCCTCCTCGGGGAACAACTGGGTAGCAAGTCACTGGAGCCGCTTTTGCCGCTCGCCCTGGCTAAACTGGGCAAGCGCACGGAAGCGGGCATTCTCTGGTGGGACGGCTATCTCGACAAGCATGCAAAGTCGATCGACGAACTGCTGCAGAACATCGCCAATGGCAGCGAAAAAACGCTGGTCATCCAGGAACTGGAAGAAATCAGAAGCCACATCCTGCCGGCCAAACGGCAAGTGGTCGACGACCTGGTCAACGCCGCGAGAGCTGCCCGCGACAGGCCGAACGACCAGACTCTGCATCAGGCCCGGGAGACCTTGAAAGAGATGTTTTTAGCCTATATCGACGACTACTATGATGCCCAGGTCAAGAAAGCCTGGCGGGTCGAGTGAAGCCGATGGCGCAAAAACGCCTCATTGCGGCGGCGACAAGCTGCACACCGCCTTGTTACTTCGTGTCACAATTTGCCATCGCCTCAGAGAGAGCCCCATGGACACCTTGCAAAACATGCGCGCCTTCAGTTGCGTGGCCGAAGCCGGGAGTTTCACCGCCGCCGCCGTGCAACTGGACACCACGACGGCCAACGTCTCGCGCGCGGTTTCCAACCTGGAAGCCCACCTGCAAACCCGCCTGCTCAACCGCACCACCCGGCGGATCGCCCTGACCGAAGCCGGCAAGCGCTACCTGCTGCGCTGCGAACAGATCCTGGCCTACGTCGAGGAAGCCGAAGCCGAGGCCAGCGACGCCCATGCGCGGCCGGCCGGGCTGCTGAAAGTGCACACCATGACCGGCGTCGGCCAGCATTTCGTGATCGATGCGATTGCCCGCTACCGCAAGACCCACCCGGACGTGACCTTCGACCTGACCCTGGCCAACCGCGTGCCGGACCTGCTCGACGAAGGCTACGACGTGTCCATCGTGCTGGCCAAGGAGCTGCCTGATTCGGGCTTCGTCTCGCAGCGCCTCGGCATCACCTACAGCATCGTCTGCGCCTCGCCCGAGTACGTGAAGGCCAACGGCTGCGCGCGCAAGCCCAGCGAACTGCTCAACCATGCCTGCCTGCGCCTGGTCAGCCCGGTGACGGCCCTGGACAACTGGACGTTCAACGGCCCGGATGGCCAGGAGGCGGTGACCCTGTCCAGCTCGCCGTTCCTGGTGAACTCGGCCGACGCGATGAAAACCGCGATCACCAGCGGCATGGGCGTGGGCGTGCTGCCGGTGTACGCGGCCATCGAAGGACTGCGCAACGGCAGCCTGGTGCGCATGATGCCCGACTACCGGTCCCAGGAACTGAACCTGTATGCGATCTATCCGTCGCGCCAGTACCTGGATGCCAAGATCAAGACCTGGGTCGAATACCTGCGCGGCTCGCTGCCGGAAATCCTCGCCGCCCACCAGGCCGAACTGGCCGCCTACGAAATGAACCGCGTGCGCCTGGCCACCTGAGACGGTGGGAGAGCCCAGGATTGTGGGCAGGCTCAAGGGCCCTTCGCGGACAAGCCCGGCTCCTACAGGTCATCAGTCGCTTGCGGATTTGTGGTTCGACACGGACCTTGTTGGAACGTGGCTTGCCCGCGAAGGGGCCCTCAAGCCTTACTCGCCCCTACAGCCCACCGGCGAAAAATGATAGCGTGCTTGCTATTCTCCCGCCGTTCGATGAGCTTCGCGATGAAAAAAACCGTACTTGCCTTCAGCCGCATCACCCCTGCCATGGTCGAACACCTGCGCCAGGATTTCGAAGTGATCGTCCCGGATCCCAAGCTCGGCGATCTCAATGCCCAGTTCGACGAAGCCCTGCCCCACGCCCACGGCCTGATCGGCGTCGGACGCAAGCTGGGCCGGGCCCAGCTGGAAAACGCCGGCAAGCTCGAAGTGGTCTCCAGCGTCTCGGTCGGCTACGACAACTATGACGTGGCCTACCTCAGCGAACGCGGGATCATGCTCACCAATACCCCCGACGTGCTCACCGAAAGCACCGCCGACACCGGCTTCGCCCTGCTGATGAGCACGGCCCGCCGCGTCGCCGAGCTGGATGCCTGGACCAAGGCCGGCCAGTGGAAAGCCAGCATCGGCCCCGACCTGTTCGGCACCGATGTCTACGGCAAGACCCTGGGCATCGTCGGCATGGGCAACATCGGGGGCGCCGTCGCCCGCCGCGGCCGGTTCGGTTTCGACATGCCGATCCTCTACAGCGGCAACAGCCGCAAGCCGGAACTGGAGCAGCAACTGGGCGCCCAGTACCGCAGCCTCGACGCACTGCTGGCCGAAGCCGACTTCGTGGTGCTGGTGGTGCCCCTGAGCGACAAGACCCGCCACCTGATCGGCCAGCGCGAGCTGGGCCTGATGAAACCAGGGGCGATCCTGGTGAACATTTCCCGCGGCCCAGTGGTGGACGAGCCGGCACTGATCCAGGCACTGCGGAACGGTACGATCCGCGGCGCCGGCCTGGACGTCTACGAGAAGGAACCGCTGGCCGAATCGCCGCTGTTCCAACTGAAGAACGCCGTGACCCTGCCGCATATCGGCTCGGCCACCCACGAAACCCGCGCGGCCATGGCCAACCGGGCGCTGGCCAACCTGCGCAGCGCGCTGCTCGGCGAACGCCCGCAGGACCTGGTCAACCCCCAGGTCTGGAAAGGCTGAGAAGGCGCCACCGAGTCTCTGAACCATCGGCCTCAGGCAGTGCCCAGGGCCGATACCCCTTCCTTGAGCAGTGCCCTGATCGTCCAGTATTTGACCCAGGCCGCGCGCCGCCTGTTGTACTGGAACTGGCTGAGCCGGGTACGCCAGAGCAGGCGATACTCGCTGTCCTCGGGATGACTGTCGAACGCCAGCAGCCTGCCGAAGACCCGTTGAAAATCGGCGTCATGGGCATGGATCAGAAAGTTGCTCCAGACCTCGTTGGCCACCAGGAACCTCACCAGCGGGGAACTGCCATCCTCGACGGGCAGGACAGGCTCCTGCGGCAGTTCGTCGGGCAAGACCTCGGGGGGTTCCGGTGGCACTTCCTGGGGCAGCTCTTCGAGCACCTCGCCCAGCAACGTTCGCGACGGATCGCCAACCGACGACTGCGGTGATTGCGCGGCCAGTTCCTGGATCAGTACCTGCTCCTTCATTTCGTCAATCTGTTTTGGGCTGGCCCGTACCGGGCTGGGGGTGAACAAGCCATTGAACTGGTCGGGCAAGGCCAACGCCTGCTCCAGTGCGTCATAGTAGGCCCGATACCAGAAAACCGGCGACGTGTGCCGAATGCTGGTCGCCAGGCGCAGGGCCTCCAGGCGGAACTGCCCCCTCAGCAACACCAGCAGCCGCGACTCGGCCGCCTCCTGTTCCAGTTTCAACGCCTCGTGGCAATCCACGGCAAACTCCAGGCGGTTGAAAATCTGGTAGCTGGTGGACCCCGAGTAACGCCACTGCCCCTCGATCCGGAACAACCGGTTGCACAGGCTCAGGCTTTGCGACGCGGCCTCGATCAGTCGCCACACCCGCGCACTCAGGTCCTCACGCGCCCCGCGGTAGTGCACATTGAAGAAGGTCGGCGGGGAACTCATGCGCTCGAACAGCAGGAAAAACACGTCCGCCCCCGGCAGATCCCTGAGCTGGCTCCACAGCGTGATGCGGTGTTCAGTCTTTTCGTTGCCCTCGGCCCAACGGTCGATCCCGAATCTGGACGACATCGGCAGGTCCTCGAGGCCGAAGTTCATGAGCTGTTCATGCCGTTGTCGATAAGCGAGGATAGAGCCGAGCGCCTGGGACGACAGCGGATTGCCCGACAGATCGATGCCATGGCAGAGCTGATCGTGCCCGCTGAACAACTGCACCGGCAGGTCGCTGATGGTGTTCATCCGCAGTTCGACCCTGGCCAGGTCCCTGAGTCCGAGCAACCCCAGGGGCCATTCATGGATGCCGGTGTGACTGAGCCGCAGCACTTGCAGACGCTGCAGGGTGGCAAAGTTGGGCAGTACCCCCACCGGGTTGCCATTGAGGTTGAGTTCAAGCAACTCCTCCAGTCCCTCCAGCTCCTGCGCGGTACCCTGGATCAGCCGCAGCCGGTTGTTCTCCAGCGACAGCACCTGCAGCTTCTTCAACTGGCCGATCGCATTGGGTAGGCTGCTCAAACCGCTACGCTCCATACGCAAGGTGAGCAACCCGGTGAAGCTTCTGAGGAACCGGCTCAGATAGCGAACACCCCCCAGGCCCATATTGTTCATCGACAGCAGCGCGACATGACTGAAATCGGCACTCAGCTCCGGCAGGTCCTCGACCTCCAGGCCATCGAGCACCAGCGCATACGACAGCGGACCGGACTCCGGCCCGGGGCTCTCACGACGCCAGCAACGGCGGATCCTCCGGGCAATCTCCCGGCGCGGGGCCACCCGCTCGTCGGCGAAGAAGCTATCGAGGTCCTGTACCAGGGGCGCGGCCATCCAGGCAGCCAGGTCCTTCTTGAGCTGGTGATACTCGGCCTGCAGGCCTTCGACGGCTCGGGTGCGGGCCTCGACCGTGCTGCCCATCTCCGCCAGGATGCTGAACAACTGCGCCTCGGTACAACCGCGGTAGAGCCCCTTTAGCTTCCTGAGCAGCCCCGGCGGATACCCACCGGCGCCTGCCCGCCCGGTCAGCGGATAACCCAGCGCACCACCGGCCAGGCGCACCAGACGTTGGGGCAGATGGCTCCAGGGCATGAGCGGAGGCTGCCCGAGCAAACGCCGCAGGCGATTGCGATCGGCCGTCACGCTCTGGAACATCACTCGCTTCAGGTCCTGCTCGACCGTCTCGCTGACATGCGGGATCCCCAGGGTGGTGCGCCGCAGTTGCGGCAAGGCCAGCAATACGGCGGAAAACGGGTCCTCATGCACCGTCGCCAGGCTACGGGCGCCGCTGCTGTCCAGGGCGAACGACTCATAACCCGCCTCGCTCTTGACCAGCACCCGCAGGGTCGTGGCCGTAGCGCCCCCGACGCTGGCGATCAGCGGGCCAGCGGCCGTATTCCGGCGCAGTTCGATCCTCAGGCTCGGCTCCCAGCCGGGCAGACGGTCGAGCAGTTGCACGAGCAGCGTGTCGTTGAAGTCGGTTCTCTCGATGGGCAGGCACAGGCTCTCGTACAACCGGCAGACATCGACCTCGCCACTCAGATAGCGAGCCTCCTCGGCCAACCCGATCGGCAGGCGCCCGTGCTCCAGCAACAGCCGACACTCGGACAAATCCGCCTGCTCCAGCATGGCCCGCGTCAGTTCCTGGCTCAGTGACGGGAACTGCTGCCGGACAACGGTCACCAGGGGCGCCAGCCGGGTGGCCGTGTCACCTGGAACCGGCAAGGGGGCCAGGTCGAAGTGCCGGCAGACCTCGCCCAGCAGCGGCAGCGCTGCCTGGTTCTCGAACAGCAAGCGGCCTGCCAGGCTGTCCGGCGCCCCGCTGACCCCGAGGATCTGGTGAGCCATCTCATCGGAAAACGCTGGCGCGTCGCCCATCAGGCGACGCAGCGCCCGCGACCCACGCCACGTCCACGGCTGCTCGAACTCGTGCCACCAGCCGCCCTGGCCATTGTGCTCGAGCAACGGCGCATAGGCCCCCATCACCGTCGGCGGGCGGCCCCGCCACTCATCGAACAGTCCGTCCCATTCGACTTCATGAAAACCTTGCCCCAGGCGCACCCACCAGCGCCGATCCAGCGTGTGCAACCCAGGCACCGCCGACGCGGCCAGGGGATTGACCGGGAGCTCGTGCCGGTACTGCTCCAGCTTCAGTTCCAGGCTGCCGTCCTCCCGGCGCAGCGCCAGCAGGTAGGCGGCGAAGCCGTTGCGCAGCGACTGGATGTCGGTCGGGGAGGCCATCCCCAACAGCCCCTGCTCCCGGGTCGACAGCGCAGCGGCCAGCGCCAGGTAGAAACTCTGGCTCGGTACGGACAGGTCGACGCTCGGCTGCCGGCGGGTCTGCAAGGTGGTGTACACGCCTTGCCCGTATCGCCGCAACGACAACCGGTCCGTCACGGGCAAGGCCGCCGCGTCACCTTCGACCCACCTCAGACCCTTGCCCAGCCGATCGAGGAGAAAATCGCCGGCCATGAATTGCAGCCAGGCATCCGTCGGCTCATGGAACGAGCGGACCTGGCGGATGCCATCCAGGACACGCCCCAGGGCGCTGAGCTGCTGCGCGCGATCCAGCCCGTAGCGCAGTCGATACGGCACGCTGCGCCGTTCCAGCAAGGCCTTCGCCTGACCCGACGACAGCGGATGCTCGCGCAGAAACTGCGCCAGCCTGGACAGCGACAAGTGCGGGCACAACAGCCGCAGGTTCACCACCGCCTGCGGTACGCCCCCGACGAACACCGGCAGGTAGGCGCTCGCCCCACGGCTCAAGGCGCGGGGACTGGTGGCGGCATCGACCTTCAACCAGCCCGAATGCGTGCCCAGTGCCTCGAACAGTTCCGCCGAACGCTCACGGGCCATCGTTCCCAGTTGCCGACGAACCACCTCGAGCTGGGCACGCCGCACCACCGGTTCCTGGCCGCCCGGCAGCGGATCGCCGGGCACCAGGCCCAGGATCAGGTCCAGCGCGCCGGCTTCATGGGCCAAGGCCGGAGCCGCACCGCCGGCGGCGTCGGCATGCTCGACAAAACCACCCTGCGCCAACTGCCGGATACTCACCGAACGGCTGAACATGCCCAGGCGCTGGCGCCGGCCATGGACCTGCTGCAGCTCACCACTGCTGTCGTGGATCCGCAGGCAGAGGTCTTCGGGCCAGAGTGGCAAGTGCGGCAGGAGGCAGAACAGCACGCGTTGGCTCGCGGGTGACAACAGACTGCGTTCCTGATTGGCGGCGCCGATCCCGGCGATCCCCTGTTCGACCTCGAAACGCTCCAGCGCCTCGACCAGCGCGGGGCGCGGCATTTCACCCGACCAGACCTGTTCCAGATGATCACGGGAAACGCCACTGGTCTCCAGGATCCTCTCCATCTGCTGCGGCGTCCCCCCCTTGAGGGCAACCATGCGTTCGAGCAGCCGGGCATCCGAAAGGCTCCGACTGTCGTCCAGGGACACCGACCAGCGCCGGGCCTCGGCGTCGTAGGCCATGGGCGGATGAAATGCCTCGGGGTCGTCAGGCACCGCCCGGTAACCCGACAGAAGCTTGTCGTACCGGAGTTCGACCGTCAGGTCCTGTTCCTTTTCCCGGGCCCGACCATACAGCTTGCCATCGTGGCGACCCAGCCCGTGCTCATCGAACGCCGAGGCCAGTTCGAGGCGTTTGCGCGCATAAGGCAGCAGACTGTTCTTCCACAGGCGGCTGGTCGCATTCACGGCTGGCACCATGCGGTACTGGTCCAGTCGCTCGAACTCGCCGGCGATGCGCCGCGAGGCCAGGCGCCCGGCGTAACCATGCAGGCCGCCGATCAGCAGCATGCTGCCGATCTCCAGTCCCGCCTGCAGCAACACCTCGGGGTTGCCCTGCCCGGCCTGCTCGATCCCTTCGAACAGCTCCATGACCAGGTTCAGCCCCAGGGCCGCGGTCACGATCCGTCCGATGCCGCCCAGGCCTCCCGGCACCGGCGTCAGCAACAGGTCGAGCAACTGGTGCATGAAGGTGACGATCCCCTCCTTGACCGCACGCCAGTCCTGCTGTCCCTTGGAGACGGCGATCGCCTCGACATTGACGCGAAAACGCCAACTGTAGAAGCTCGCCAATGCCTGCTGCGGCCCCTGCCCGGTGGGCTGGTAGGCAAACGCCAGGTCATCGAGGGTGCGGACCGGAAACACCCAGTGAAAGGCATCGTAGAGCTTGTCGGCCGCCCAGTTCAGGCCTTGCGGCTTGTGTTCGGGCTGGAGCAGTTGCCAGAGCCGTCCCTGCTGCTCGAAGGACAGCGAGGAGATCAGCCAGCCCAACTGCCGGTTCGCGTTGTCGTCCTTGAGCAGGGCCTTGAACTCCTGCTCGAAGACCGCCTGCGACACGTGATGACGCAACACGCCACCCGGCCGCTCGGCGCAATAGCTGTACACCCCGCTCACGCCAGGAACCCGAAGGATCAGCAGGGGCAGGTGAATGTGCCCGCGCTCCGACGGTTTCCAGGAAAACAGTTGCTGGATGGCCTCCCCGATGGTGAACTCGACATGGAGGATAGCGCTGAGCAGCGAGTCCGGCAGCTTGAGCGAGACGTGCTCGACCTTCAGCCAGGGCTGCCCGCGCGCCAGCGCATCACGCAAGGCGTCGAACAGCTCCCGGTTCATGCCATTGTCGTTCGCATGGCGCGGCGCGTCATACAGGTTGAATCGAAACAGGTCGTGCATGTGCGCGCCCATCGCCCGCGCCAGCGCCGCATCGGGAGCCAGGGCGCGTTCGACGCGCTGGCGCAGGTCCGCACCGAGGTTCAGCTCACGGACGATACGAATGAAATCGTCCACATCGAGCAGACTGTGCTGGCTGACGCTTTCCACTCCCTGGTCGTGACTGATCCAGCGCCCCTTCACCTCGGGAAAGTCGAAGAAGGCAAAGTTCAGGCGCGCGGCGTCCCACAGCGACAGCGTTGCCACCTCGACCACCGTTACGGCACTCTCGTCCAACGCCCGCTTGAAGACCGACGACGAGTTGCGGGTGATCCGCGGATCCACCGCGTAGGCGGTGTGCAGGTAGGTGGTTTGCGGGTCGATATCCAGGCGGGTGGTCTGCTTGAGCCATTTGCGCAACTCGCGCAGGCCGGTCTGTTCGAAATCGTCGAGCAGGCGCCGGCTTTCGCTGTCCAGCGTGTTACGGGTGGTGTTCAGTGAGTGGAAAAGGCCGAGCCAGGTGCGCTGTTCCATCTCGCTCAACGGGCTCATCGAGGCCTGGAACGACGTGGTGAGATGGTCGAGCACCTGCTGGCGGGCCCAGCTGTCACGCGAATGCAGGTCCGTGTGCTGGCGCGCGATGAAGGCGGCGAGCTGCGGGTCGATGTCCGCGGCGCTGTCGGCCGGGGGCGAGTCGAGGGTTGGCGACGGTTGTTCTGACGGGGTCATGCTGCCTCCCTGGCAAGCGTTGAAAACGCCAGCCTAGGAGGCCAGTACCGCGCCGGGGCGTTAGCCGGGTATCGTGCCGCCCGGATCAAGCCGCCCTGGCCGCCACCGCTGGCCGCGCCGCGCCGCGCCGGGCTTGCGGAACACAAGGACGTTGCCGGCCATTACCGTCACCAGCCCGAGCAGGGCCGGCGCGCTCCAGTGATAGCCCTCGGCATAGGCCGAGACATTCAACGCCACCAGCGGGAACAGCACCGTACAGTAGGCGGCCCGTTCCGGGCCCATGCGTCCCACCAGGGTCAGGTAGGCGGTGAAGCCGATCACCGAGCCCGGGATCACCAGGTACAGCAGTGAGCCGACATAGCGGGTGTTCCACTCCATGGTGAACGCAATACCGCTGAACAGGCAGTAGATGCCCAGCATCGCGGCGCCATAGAGCATGCCCCAGGCATTGGTGGTCAACGGCTTGAGCCCGGCCTTCTGCTGCAGGCTGGAGAGCATGTTGCCCGCCGAGAAACACAGAGTGCCCAGCAAAGCCAGCCCGAGACCGAGTGCCGTGTGTGGGCCGGCGGCGTGCCCCGACAACTCGGGCCAGAACAGCAGGCCCAATCCCAGCAGGCCCAGAGCGCCGCCCAGCAGAACGTTGCGAGCGATCCGCTGCTTGAAGAACACCCGCGCGTTCAGGGCATTCCACAAGGTCGCGGTGGAAAACACCACCGCCACCAGGCCACTGGGGATCCATTGGCTGGCGCTGAGAAAGCACATGAAGTTCAGGCAGAACAGGCACAGTCCCTGGGCCAGGCAGATCAGGTGGCCGCGCCGGTCCATCGGTTGCAGGCGGCGGCTGAGCAGCAGGATGACGAACAGCACCAGCGCCGCCAGGGCGAAGCGATAGACGATCGACACTGGAATCGCCACGACGCCCAGTTGCAGTTTCAAGGCGATCCAGGTGGTGCCCCAGATCAACACGGT
The DNA here is from genome assembly GCF_000364705.1 of Pseudomonas fuscovaginae SE-1. Classification (GTDB taxonomy): domain Bacteria; phylum Pseudomonadota; class Gammaproteobacteria; order Pseudomonadales; family Pseudomonadaceae; genus Aquipseudomonas; species Aquipseudomonas fuscovaginae_A. Next base: position 38,578 of record NZ_AQOH01000144.1, read on the forward strand.
GAGCAGATAGAGAAAGAGGTTCATGGTGCGGGCTCCTGAAAGTCCGGGCCAGTCTGCGACCGGGGCGCAGGCCGGCGCTTGCATAAACTTGCGCTTTTGTCGCGCCGGGGCTGGCAGCCCGCCCGCGAGGGAGTAGCATGCAAGGCGTTGGAGAACAGACCATGTCCGCACTGGATTCACTGCAAGTCTTTCAAGCCCTCAGCCGCTCGCCCCATTCGCGCCTGGAACACAGCGCCGACCTGGGCGACGGGCTGTCGGCCGCGGTCTGGAGCAACCACCACGACGCCCAGGACTATGAGGCGCCCGGCCATCACACCCTGTCCTGCTACCTCGCCGGTGGCACCGGCACCTTCCGCCGCGGCCATCCCCACAACAAGGGCGGCCCGGACAAGTTGTGCATCCTGCCCGCCGAACACCAGTCCGGCTGGGTGATCAACGGCAGCATCCGGCTGGCGCACCTGTATTTCAGCCAGGAGCAGTTCGCCCTTGGTTGCGTGACCCTGCTGGACCGCGAGCCGCGTGAGCTGCAGTTGCAGGAACACACCTTTCTCGAAGACGCGCAGCAGGCCCGGCGCTTTCGCCAACTGATCGCACTGGACTGGAACGAACCGGCCGAGCGTCTGCTCGGCAGCAGCCTGGGCCACGACCTGCTCGACCATGCCCTGCTCAACCAGGTCGGCCTGCGCCACGGCTTGAAATTGAAAGGTGGGCTGGCGGCGCACCAGCGACGCCTGCTGGTGGACTACATCGACAACCGGCTGGATCAGCCGTTGAGCCTGGGCGAACTGGCCGGGCTGTGTGCGCTGTCCGAGTACCACTTCGCGCGGATGTTCCGCCACAGCTTCGGCCTGCCACCGCACCAGTATGTCCTGGCCCGCCGCCTGGAGCGGGCGCGAAACCTGTTGCGCAGCAGCGCCCAACCACTCGGGGAGATCGCCCTGGCCTGCGGTTTCGCCAGCGCCAGCCACTTCACCAACCGGTTTCGCCAGGCACTGGGGGCAACGCCCGGCCAATACCGGCAGGCGTTCCTGTACTAAAAGTTGTGATCGTTCCCACGCTCTGCGCCACAAGAGCAGACGCAGAGCGTCCTGAGAGGCATTCCCACGCAGAGCGTGGGAACGATCAACACCGTCAGTCTCGAAGACTCAATCGGTCTTGTTGGCCAGCGCCGTCACCACCTGGTTCTCGATGTCCTTGATCGCCCAGCCACCCACCCGGTAGTTGTTGGTCAGCATGGCGAACACCAGCGGCTGTCCGGTCCCGCTGGTGACGTAGCCGGCCAGCGACGACACCCCACGCATGCTGCCGGTCTTGGCGTGCACATTGTTGGCCGCCGCCGTGCCGCGCAGGCGTTTGCGCAGGGTACCGCCGATCATCCGCTCGGGGTTGCCGGCCACCGGCAACGCCGCATACCAGGCATTGAACCAGGGCCGGTTGCGCACCGCCAGCAGCAGGTCGCTGAGGGCCCGCGCCGAAACCTGGTTACGCCGGGATAGACCGGAACCGTCGAACTGCTGCAACCCCGCAGGCGAGACGCCCTGACGCTGCAGGAAACCACTCACCGCCGCCGCCCCGGCCACCGCCGTGCCGGCGTTGGCGGTCTTGCGGCCCATGGCCTTGAGCAGGATCTCCGCCATGTTGTTGTTCGACAGTTTGAGCAAGGGCGCCATCAGGTCCGCCAGCACCGCCGACTGGTGCTCCACCAGCACCCGAGCCTGTGGCGGCGTGGCCATGCCCAGCACACTGCCGCCCTCGACCACGATCCCCCGTTGGAGCAGCGCGTTACGGAACACGTCACCCACCAGTCCGGTCGGCTCCCAGACGCTCACCTGCACCACCCGCTCGGCGCCCCTGGGCAAGGCACCGTTGATCTGCAGCAGGTTGCTGCCGGTGACTCGGCTGACCACCAGCGCTCCCCCACGCCCGGTGATGGCGCGATTGACCACGGTCATGTAGCGGTTCTCCGGCGTGAAGCTGATCCGCGGTGGCTGGCGTACACCCGAGGCCCGCACATTGACCAGGATGGAACCGGCATCGAAATCGGCATTCGGCGAGATACTCAGCGCGGAAATCTGTGCGGCGAAGTACTGCTGCTCGTCCGCCGGGTCCCAGTCGAGCCCCAGGCGCTGGCGGTCGAAAGCCGTATCGTCGAGAATCAGTCGACCACGCACGCGGCTGATGCCCTTGCGGGCCAGGTCCGCCGCCAGCGCCTGGTAGTCTTCCTGGCGCATGCTCGGGTCGCCGCTGCCACGCAGGTACAGGTCGCCGACCAGCAGGTTGCCCTGCTGCACACCGGTGGTCAGCACGCTCGTGGAAAAACGGAAGTCGGCGCCCAACACATCCATCGCCGCCGCCGTGGTCACCAGTTTCAGGCTGGAGGCTGGCACCAGCCGGCTCTGCGCGTTGTATTCGCAAACCAGCTTGCCGCTGCCCGCCTCACGCACCACCAACGAGGTCACGGCGCCCTGCATGACCGGGCTGCGCAGGGTGTTGTCGAGCCCGGCGCAAAAATTCGAACGTGGCAACGGCAACGGCAACTGCGCCGCCTGCAGGATAACCGTACGCACCGGCTCCGGTGTTGGCGACGGCGCCTTGCTCGAACAGGCGCCGAGCCATGCACAGAAGACGAGCACGACGCCCCTGCCGGTAAAACCTTGTAGCCAATTCATCCAATGCCCCAACTTCAACTGACACAGATACAGAAGAGCCGCGCGGCAGGGCGCGGCCCATCACTCAACGAGGCACGTAGGAAAAAGGTACTTATCGAGTCAACAACAGGAATTATGCGGTAACAGTGCCCTGGGAATCCATGCAGGATAGCCCGCTTTGCCGGGACATGGGCCGGGCAGACAGCTGCCGTTAAGGTACCAGAGGGTGATCGGGGAGGTTCATCCTGTCAGCACCGTCCGACAGGTGAACCGGAAGTTTTCTCAGAACTCCAGGGTGCTGGACAGCGAGACCTGCCGCGAATCGCCCATGGAGACGAAGACACTGCTGGCCGCCGAGGTGTAGTAGGTCTTGTCGAACAGGTTCTTCACGTTGAACTGGAACTTGACCTTCTGCCCTTCGACCTTGGTGTCGTAGGTGGCGAAGGCATCGGCCACGGTGTAGCCCGGCAGCTCGAAGGTGTTGGCCGCATCGCCGGCGCGCTCGCCGACGTAGCGGGCCCCGGCGCCCACACGCAACTGGTCGCCGCCGACGAGGGTGCCGAAGTCGTACACCGCCGACAGCGAGCCGCTGTTCTTCGCCACGTTCTGCAGGTCATTGCCCTGGTAGTTGGCGTCCTTGGTCACCTTGGCATCGGTATAGGCATAGCTGCCGATCAGGCTCCAGCGGTCGCTCAACCGGCCGCTGAGATCCATTTCCAGGCCACGGGAACGCACTTCACCGGTGACGCTGTAGACGTTGGTCAGGCCCTCGGCGACGGTCACCAGCACGTTGCGCTTGTGGATATCGAACAGCGCCGCAGTGGCGGTCACGCGGCCCGGTATGTCGAGCCTGGCCCCCAGTTCCCAGGACCTGGACTCCTCCGGCTCGATCGAGCCGTCGAGGATCAGGCGCTGGGTGCCGGTGGTGACCAGCGGGGCGATGGTCGAATTGGGCTTGAAGGACTCGGTGTAGCTGCCATGGAACGACAGCTCGTCGGTGTAGCGGTAAACCAGGCCGTAACGGGGCGAGAACTTCTGCCCATGGGTGTTGGTGTTGACCTGGAACGGCCGGCCCTTGCCGGCATATTCGTCGAAGGTTTCGAAGCGGCCACCGGCGACCAGGATCCACTGGTCGTCGAGGTGGATCGAGTCCTGCAGGAACGCCGCATCGCTGCGCAGCAGATCGGTCTGTGCACTGTCCTTGGCACTGACGGTTGTCCCCTCCACTTCACGGCCATACACCGGGGTCAGGTAATTGAACGCGCCGCGCTGGCTCTGGCGGATCAGATCGGCCCGGTAGACCTTGCGGTACTCGTCGTCAAGACCGAACAGCAGGTCATGCCGCAGGCCGGCGAGCCGGACCTTGCCTTCGAGGCTGACGGTGGTGAAGCGGTCGGTGGTCAAAGCGCCCCGGGTGCCGTCCATGCTGCGGGTCAGGGTGCCGTTGGCGTTCACCGAGACGGTACGCACCTGGCTGGCATCGTAGGTCTCGCGGTTCCAGCTGTAGCCCAAGTGGGCCTTCCAGTTATCGTTCAGGTCGTGATCGACCTCGAAGTGATAGAGATCGGAGCGGCCCTCCATGTCGTTGAACGGCTCGTCCAGGCGGCGCTCGGCCGGGATGTTCAGCGGGTGGTTGGTCTTCGGGTCGATGGTGGTGCCACGGTCGAACGGCGTGAGGAATTCCCGATGCTCGTAGGCGAACAACAGTCTGGTACTGTCGCCGAACCAGGCCAGTGAGGGTGCGACCAGGGTTTCACGATGGGTGCCGTAGTTGCGCCAGTAATCCTCGTCCTCATGGTCGACGATCATCCGGTAGGCCAGGTTGCTGTCGCCGACCGCCCCGGTGCTGTCGAGGCTGGCGCCGCTGCCGTTCCTGCCCGAGCCATGGCTGGAGCCGCGGATCGTCACCGCGCCGTACTGCTCCAGTTGGGGCTTCCTGCTGACCAGATTGACCACCCCGCCCGGATCCTGGATACCGTAGAGCAGCGATGCCGGGCCCTTGAGCACTTCGACGCGCTCAGTGCTGGTGTTGAAGGCGCGGCCCTGCACCACCGGCATGCTGTCGCGCATGATCGAACCGTTACGGTTGTCGCCGAACCCCCGGATCATCAACGCGTCCTGGGTACTGCCGAGGGTGTTGGCCTGGGCGATGCCGCTGAGGTTCTTCAGGACGTCATCCAGGTTGCGCGGGGTCTGGTCGCGGATGACCTGGGCCGGCACCACGGTGATGGTCTGCGGGATCTCCTGCGACGAGGCGCTGGAGCGGGCAATCGAGCTGACCGGCGGCGGCTGGTAGCTGCTGCCGCCCCCGACCGGAAGGTTGCCGTTGATGGTGGTGGCGCCCAGATTCAGCGCACCTGCGGACGGCAGCGGTTCCAGGGCCAGAGTGTGCTCATCGGTACGACGGAAGGTGAAACCGGAGTTGCCGAGCAGGCGCTGCATGGCCTGCTCGGCACTCAGTCGGCCACTGACCGCTGGCGCCTGCAGGCCGTAGGGGGCCTCATCGGTGTAGACCACACTCAGGCCGGTGATCCGGCTGAAGTCGTTCAGCGCCCGGGGCAGCGGTTTGGCTACGATGGAAAAGTCGAAGACGGCACGGTGTTGCGTGCTCGTCTCGGCCGCCAGGGCCTGGCCCAACGGCGGCAGAGCCAGGCTCGAAGCCGCCAGCGCCGAAGCGCCAAGCCACTGTTTGAGCGAATTGCCCGCCACCGTTTTTACCCTGGACTTCATGCTGGAGACCCGTGTGTCGATAAGCCATTGATGCCAATGCATCGTACTTTCACCCACTACACGGACAGTGTTCGGGTTCACCTCACTGCTTGCCTGAAAATACTCCAGGCACGTTTCGATCAGCGTAAAACGATGACCCGCCCCAGCAGACTGTGCTGTTCGAACCCCAGCACGCCCTGCAACGAATCCAGTACCGCCTGTGGATCCCGGTTCGGAAAACTGCCGCTGATGCGCCGAGCCGCCAGGGCGTCGTTGAACAGCAGGATGCGCCCCGGGTAGTAACGCCGCAGGTCGTCGACCACTTCGGCCAGAGAAGCCTTCGAATAATTCAGCCAGCCCTGGCGCCAGGCCAGTTGCATGTCGCTGTCCACCGTATGCAGCGGCTGCGCCGCGCCGTCGGCATAGGCCTGCTGCTGATTGGCGCTCAGCACCTGTCGCGCCGCGCCCTGGCGCGGGCTGACTCCGACCCGTCCGGACAGTACGGTGACCTGTGCGCCCTGATCCTGCAGGCGGACTTCGAACTGGGTGCCGAGCACCCGCGCCTCGCCGCCCCTGGCCTCGACCACGAACGGCTCGCCGGTATGGCTGACGCTGAAAAACGCCGAACCGCGGCGCAACCGCACATGGCGCTCGCCGCCGCTGAAATCCACACTGATGGCGCTGTCGGTGTCCAGTGTGACCTCGGAGCGATCGGCCAGGGTCACCGTGCGGACCTGCCCCGGAGCCGACACATAGTCCGCCCCCAGTTCGTCGAGCCAGCGCTGCGGCTGCCAGCCGGCCCCTAAGGCAATCATCAGTAGCAGGCAGGCGGCCATCGCCAACGGCCCGGACCAGCGGCGCAAGGCACTGCGACGCGGACGATCCATCGCCCTGAGCAACCCCCGCAGGGCGAAGGCCTCCTCCTGCGCCAGACGACTGGCCGGTACCTCGCTCAGTTCCCAGAGCACCTGGGCCTGGGCATAGGCTTCGGCATGGGCCGGATCGGCCTGCAGCCAATGGCTGAACATCGCCTGGTCGGCTCTGCTCGGCTGGTCATGCAAGCGGCTCAACCATGTCAGCGCGGCCTGCTCCTGATCGGGCGTCACCTGGACGCTGGAACTGTTCACTTCGGTGCATTCCCTGGCGTGCGCGGTGTCTGGGGATCGCGAAGGCTGGCTTTGCAGGCTTCGAGGGCGCGCATCATATGTTTTTCCACGGCACTTTGGGACAAGCCCATGGCCCGGGCGATCTCGGCGTACTTGCGCCCATGGATCCGGTTCAGCAGGAAAATCTGCCGCGTGCGTTCCGGCAGCGCCCGCAAGGCCGCCTCGACATGTCGCAGGTCATTGCCGGCCGCCAGTGCCGCCTCGGGCTCGTGGCTGTCGGTGCGTTGCTCGGGCAACCAGCCTTCATTGACTCGCACACGAGCGCCCTCGCTGCGCAGATGGTCAATGGCAATGTTGCCGGCACAGCGCAGCAGGTAAGTGCTCAATTCCTCCACCTGCACCAGCGGCCGACGCCAGAAGCGCAGGAACAGGTCCTGGACCAGATCGGCCGCCGTCGCCCGACAGCCGACGCGACGGCTGACCAGCGCTTCCATCTGCGAACGCTGGGAAAGGAACACCCGCAGGAAATGCGCACGCCCGGCACTGCTGTCCAGGTCATTGTCTTGCGGCGACTCGGGCGGCGTCAGCATCAGGTTCAAGGCCGCACCAGCAAGGTGACAGCCAGACAACAGGAAACGGACAGCCCGCCAGTGCTGCTTTTCATGGATCGACCTTGGAAACGTGAAGACACGAGGGGCGACAACCGGGAATCCCCGACGAGCCGCTGCGAATAGTCGAGCAATATTAATGATAAATATTCTCATACGCAAAATACGCCGACGAACATCCCCATGGCCATGGGTCAGGATAGATTTCCGAGTGCTATGATCGGACCCAGAAATACGAATAATTCTTGTTATCTTAAATATCAGAACCCGTTGCCGGAGTGTCAGCGGTGCCCCACGCGCAAACCGTCGAAGTTCTTTATCAGGCCCATCATGGCTGGTTCACCGGCTGGTTGCGGCGCCGACTCGGCTGCCCGGAAAACGCCGCGGACCAGGCCCAGGACACCTTCATCAAGGTCCTGGCGGCACGCGAAAAACCGCCGATCGAGGAGCCCCGTGCGTTCCTGACGACCATCGCCAAGCGCGTGCCGTTCAACCACTACCGGCGCCAGGACCTGGAGCGTGCCTACCTGGAAACGCTGGCGCGGTTCCCGGAAATGCTCGCCCCATCAACCCGAACGACAGCAACCAGACCAACGACACCGTGATCGCCCGTGGCCAGCCCCGTCACCCGGGGATCGAGACCAGCGTCAACTATGCCCTGGACGGGCTGAGCCCGGCGCTGTCCGGATTCGACGTCTACGCGATACGCCTACGTCGACGCGAGCATCCGCGAGGACGGCCCGAACAAGGGCAAGTAGGTGGGTGAGCCGCGTACGGTCCACCTGCAGACCTCCGTGGCGTTCTGAGCCCAATCGCGCCGCAATAAAAAAGGGCCCGCACATGCAGGCCCTTTATCTTCAGCGCTGACGGTCAGCCATTGGCGGCCAGGCGAACGCGCTCTTTCTCTTCGAACTCCTCTTCCAGAAGGGCATCGCCCAGGTCGCGGCGCTCGCCCCTGACGAGCGTGGCGCGCTTGGCCGCCAGTTTGCCGAACAGGTGTTCCAATGCATGTTCCAGCTTGCTGGAAGCCCCATCGATCGCCTGTTCCAGCGTATCGGCCTTATGAGTGACGGAAATCGGTTGGCGGCCTTTTGGCCGGGCTTCGATCTGGCAACGAATATCGTGGGGGCCGGGCTTGTCGCCGTTTTCATCCCCGAGGTGGACTTCGACCCGGGTCAGGTCGTCTTCGTAACGTTCGAGCGCGCTCTCAACGGTCGTACGGACCCACTCCTCCAGTCGTTTGCTGCTTTGAATATGGTTATCACTATTGACTTGGATTTGCATAGTTCTTCCCTTATTTCAGCTAGCTCGCAAGAGGTTCGCCGCACCGCTGGAGGCAGTGCGAAACATAGCCTCTTGCCTACAGAGTTGGGCAGCTGGAAAAACAATTCAAGCCCTTTGAAAAGATAAATATTTTTCGACAAAAAAAGCCGGACAAGCCGCAAAAGCACTGGTATGGTCGGGAATTGAGTCGGGGCTTCGCGTATGAAATTTCCCGAAACAACGTCACCTGAAACCGCCCACCGGGTCCACTTCTCCGCTCATTAGCAACGCCCTGCCGGCGAGACGGCACAGGGCTTGCTTTGCTCATTGCCATTCGGCGACGCCAGCATGAGGCCAGTGCCGCCGAACAGCCGATGGTCCGGAATAACGAACCAATCCGGTTTCCACACAGTCAATGCCTGCATGTTTCGATCAGAACGGTGAAAACCATGGACAATCCCTTCCAGTTGATCAACGACGCCTTCCAGCCCGAGTACCGGGTCAACCTGAGCCTGCAGGGCCTGGATGGCAGCATCCTGCTGACCCTGTCCAATGCCGACGGCGTGGTCGCCAAGCGGATGATCAGCCCGGCGCAACGCAACGACCCAGAGCGCCTGAAGCGCCTGATCCAGAGCGTGCAGTTCGGTATCGCCATCGAGCAGGGCCACAGCGCTCTGGATATCCTTACCGCCATGACCGACGACGACAATCTCAAGTTGCTGGCCCGCCCTGCCCGAACGGGCCGGCCGGACCTCCCTCGCATGGCCCTCTAGACCAGTTGCAGCCCATTGGGGCGAGCGCCGGGGAAAACGACCTGCAATTGCGCAGCGGACAGTCCCCAGGTCCGTCCCAGCAACCCGCCCAGCAGGTCACGGTAATTGTTGAGCACCGGGTAGTCGCGGTTCTGCAGCAGGCCGGCCGCGTTCACCGTCACCTGCTCACCGGCGATCCGCCCGCCGCGCACGCTGCCGCCCAGCACCCAGTACACCGTGCCATGCCCGTGGTCGGTGCCGCGGTTGCCGTTCTCGCGAAAGGTCCGGCCGAACTCCGAAACCACCACCACCGTGGTGTTTTTCCACTGCTCGCCCATCGCCTCGGCAAACGCCGCCAGGCCCTGGCCAAGGTCGGCCAGGTTGCTCGACAGTTGCCCATGGACGCCGCCCTGGTTGACGTGGGTGTCCCAGCCGCCGACATCGACGAAGCCCAGGCGGTAGCGATCGCGCAGCAAGGTGGCAATACGCCGGGTCTCACTGGCGAAGCTGCGGGCCGTCGGTGCGCCGCGCCCGGCCTTCCGCATCTCGTCCTGCAATTCCCGGGAAACCTGCTGGCGCAGTTCCAGGCCATCGGCCACCGAGGCCGCCAGCGGGGTGCCCTGGTACATCGAGGCAAGAATGCTCGACTGGCGCTCATCGAACACCGGTTTGGACAGCCCGCGCAGCGACAGGTTGGGGATATCCCGCCCGCCCTGGAAACTCAGCGGCAGCGCATCGGTGAAGGCGATCGGCGCGCTGCCTGCAACCGTACCGGCCAGCCGGGCGAGGAAACCCGAACCATAGTGACCACGCTGCGCGCCGGGCTGGCCGGCCTCGATATTGTCCTGGGTCTCGAAATGGCTGCGGGACAGATCGTCGGTGCCGGCGAAGGGAATGAACGCCAACTGCTTGCGCTGCCATAGCGGATAGAGCGAATCGCGCAACGCCGGGTTCAGCCCCCAGCGGGGGTCCAGGGCGATGGCGCTGTCGGCGTTGTGGGAATCCGGCCGGGCAATCGCCAGATTGGGACGTGACTCGTAGTAGAAATCGCTGGCATAGGGCACCAGCAGGTTGTTGCAGTCGTAGCCCCCGCGCAGGAACACCATCAGAAAACGCGGAGCCGAGGCGGGAGCGGCGAACAGCCGTGTGGAAAACGACAGGCCCGGCAGGGCTACCGCCCCCACTGCACAGCCCAGCAGAAAATCTCGACGATTCATCAGGGCACCCTAGCGGTTGTTGAAGTCGGGGGAAGACAGCAGAAAGGTATTCCACTCCTGTGGCGACCGAGCCTGATTCAGCGCCCCGAGGGTGGCAGCCGACAGATGTGGCTCAATGGCGTCGTAGTACAACGGCGTGGTGATCAGCGGGAAACCGGCACCCACGGTCTGGCTGCCCTCGGGGGTGAACAGCCGGTTGTTGCCGGCGCCGATGGCTCGGGCAATCTCGAAGCGCTTGGACATCTGCCCGGAGCTGGCCCAACCGCTCGCCTCCAATGGCCAGCCATCCGGTGTCTGACGCCCGAACAGCGGCTCACCCAGTTGGTTGAGCCAGTTGAGCAACGGACGCGGATTGGCGATCGGCTTGCCATCGTAGGCCAGGCGCACGGCAGAGACCACGAACTGCATCGGGTCCTTGAATTTCCTGCCGGCGCTGCGCTGCAACTCCGGCGACTCGAACAGCGTGCCCATGACCTGGGCGATATCGCCATCGGTGCGCTGGAAGGTGGCGCTCAGGCGATCGACCAGGGCCTGGGGCGGCTGGTCGGCGACGAAGTATTCGGCCAGTTTGCGCGAGATGAATTGAGCGCAAGCCTTCTGCCGGGTGATCAACTCCACGGCGCGGGTGATCTCGTCGAAACCGCTGCCGGCGATCGGTTGGCCCAGCAGCAGCTTGTCGCTGAAGTCGTGCCGATTGGGATTGAACAGGAACAGGCCGTCGCGCACCACCAGCGGCGCGACCCGCGGGCCGAACTTCTGCACCCGGCCATCGAGCGGCAGCACGCCGGCACCGGTCAGAATCAGCGCCAGTTGCTGGACATCCTGCTGGGTGTAACCGGAACCGACGCCCAGGGTGTGCAGCTCCATCAGCTCACGGGCGTAGTTCTCGTTGACCTTGCCGCGGGCGTTCTGTGCATTGTCCAGGTATTCGAGCATCGCCGGGCTCTTCAGCGTCGCCAATACCAGGTCCTTGAACTTGCCGAGGGCGTGTGGGCGGATCACCCGCTCCTCGTAGTCCGCCACCATCAGCCGCACCGAGCCCTTGCCGGCGAAAACGCTGAAATGGTTGAGCCAGAACCACACCAGTTGCTCCTTGAGCGGGTTGCTGCCGTAGACCGCCCGTAGCAGGACGATCTGCCGAGCCTGCTCGGCGGCCTCGTTGGCCTGGCGCTGCAGGGCCTTCTTCGCCTCGGCCTGGGGATCGCCGTCGGGCATCGCCTTGATCTGCTCCTGGGCCTGCCGGAACGCCAGCAGGGTCGCCTGCAAAGGGGTCGCCAGGATCGGATAGGCCTGCAATTGAGCCTCGATGACGGGCGGCAACGCATCGTGGAGGCGATCGCCCAGTTGCGCCTGCAACAGCCCGGCACGGCCCATGGCCCGGAAGCGGGCGACGTTCGCCGCATCCAGGTCGAAACCATCGCGACGCAGCCAGGCGGAGTCAGCCGGGCTCAGGGGCGCGCTGGCCGCCATGGCCGCCACCGGGCAGAAAAGGCAGGCAAGCATCCAGCAATACAGCGGTCGAAAAACAGCGTGGGCAAGCGACATGCGGATACTTCCTTGCCGGGAAAAATGTTGTGCACCAGAGCAGCAGTGTCTGGCCGTGCGCCTGTCCGGAGGCTGACAGCCGCTCACGCCTGGGGCCGCCGGCAGCACCTCGTCGACGCCCACCCGACCAACGGCAGCCGACACGGAAGAAAGCGGCGTCGAGTTCAGCCAACGGACAGACACATACTGTTACAACCTATTCAACGGCCGAAAATCAAAATTCCGTCGTTGACCACAGACGCGCCATGCCAGGAAGAGTCCGAGGAGGTCTGATGTTTTTTCGTTATGCCGTGTTGACCATCGCTGTCGTCGCCGCAGCGGGTTGTGTGCAGGAACGGGTGGTACGTGAGCGCCCGGTGATCGTCGAACGCCCGGCGCCGGTCAGGTACGTCGAGGTGGTGGCGCCGCAGCCGCCGCCCCAGGAAGTCATCGAAGTCGAGCCGGCCTACCGTCCGGGCTTCATCTGGGCCCGTGGCTACTGGCATTGGGACGGTCACCGCTATGTGGCGATGCACGGCCACTGGGAGCCTGTGCGCCCCGGCTACCGCTACGTGCACCCGCACTGGGAACAGCGTGGGGATGGCTGGCACTTGCGGGCCGGGATGTGGGTCAACTGACCCACGCACTGGAACGCCTCTGAAAGGCGGGCTCAGAGCTCGCCCTTTTCCACTTCGGGGTGTTCGGCAGAACCCTCGCCAACCTTGCGCTGCGGGTGCTCGATCTTCACCGAGGGGAACTGCGACGAGGCGTAACGTACCACCAGGATCGCGAACGCCAGCAGCAGGATCGCCCCGGACAGGTAGACCACGCCCATGTCCGGCGGGTTGTGGTGCGATACATTGGAGATCAGCAGACGGGTCAGCGCGGTGATCGCCACGTAGATCAGGAAACGCACCGGCATGTGGTTGGTCTTGAAGTAGATCCCGACCATTGCGCCCAGTTCGAGGTAGATGAACAGCAGGAGGATGTCATCGATCTTGATGTGCCCCTCCTCGATCATCACCAGGAATTCCATCACGGCCGCCCAGGCCGTGACGCCGCCGATGGCGAACAGCGCCAGGTAGTGGAAGGACTCGACGAACAGGTTGCCCAGGGACTCGGCCACCTGATGCACGTTTTGCCGCAGTTTCTCGGCCCAATTGATTTTCACGGTGCACGTCCTTAGATCGGCTCGATCGGATGATGCGGGTTGAAGGTGACGGTTTCACTGCACGCAACGCCATGCAGAAAAAAGGCCAGAGGCGGCCATGAGATGGTCGCGGCAGCCCCCGAGACACGCCCCCATCCCTGTAGGAGCCGGCTTGCTGGCGATTGCGTGATGTCAGTCACCATCGTCGCCGACTGACTCACCGCGATCGCCAGCAAGCCGGCTCCCACAAGACAGGGCGCCCACCCTGACAAAACTCGAAACCGGTCTACATTAAAAAGCCACTATCCAAACCTTGAGGATTCGCATATCCTTGAAACTGTATATAAATACAGTAATCGTACAAGACAACCTATCGAGAAGGCATGTGAGGTGGTAAATGGCCGTCGAAGTGGTATACCGCAGCAGCCGAGATCTGGAGCGTTTGTTCATGGATAAAGCCGAAGCTGACCGTCATGACAAGATGCTCGAACTGGCCGAATTGCTGGCTGAAGTCCTGCAGAAGGCCGTGCCTTCGTTGAACGAGCAACAGGTGGAGGAAGTCGGCATCTACATGGCGAAGAACCGCGATGTGTTCGCCAAGGCCTTCAAGAGCCAGCCGGACGCCCTGTCCGAACTGCTCTCGACCCAGGCAGACGCCGAGTAACCCGGGCCCTCAGCGGTACAGCAGGCGTTCCGCCAACTCGTCTGCGACCCGCGCTGGCGAACGCTTCTCTGCCTGGGCATGGGCAAAGACCTCCGTCAGCCGCGCACCGATGCGTGACAGGTGCGCGGTGATGTCCGCCAGTTCCTCGCCCTGGTGCCTGAGCGCCACATAGATCAACCCTCCGGAATTGATCACATAATCCGGCGCATAGAGAATCCCGCGTTTTTCCAACTGATCGGCAACATTCAGAGTGGTCAACTGCGTATTGGCGGAGCCGGCAACCGCCGCGCAACGCAGTTGCATCACGCTCTGGCTGGTGAGGACATTGCCCAGGCCGCAGGGCGCGAAGATATCGCAGGGTGTGCTGATCAGCGCCTCGCTCGCGACTGGATGGGCATTGAGCTGTTCCATCGCCAGTTGCACCTTGCCCTGGTCGTTGTCGCTGACCAGCAATTCCGCCCCTACCGCGTGCAGTTGTTCGGCCAGGGCATAACCGACGTTGCCCAGGCCCTGGACCGCCACGCGCAGGCCTTCAAGATTGTCGCTGCCCAGGCGCGCCATGGCCGTGGCACGGATGCCGGCGAATACCCCCAGGGCCGCGTACGGCGACGGGTCGCCCGCGCTGGTGGTGCTGGTGACATGTCGGGTGTACTGGGCGATGCAATCCATGTCGGCCGTTGACGTGCCGCTGTCGATCGCGGTGATGTAGCGGCCATCGAGTTGTTCGATACAGCGGCCGAAGGCCTCGAACAACGCCGCCCGGCTCTCGACATGGGCGGGCCGGATGATCACCGCCTTGCCACCCCCTACCGGCAGGCCGGCCAGGGCCGCCTTGTAGCTCATGCCCTGGGCCAGGCGAATGGCATCGGTCATGGCGGATTCATCGTCAGGATAGGCCAGGTAACGACAGCCACCCAGCGCCGGTCCGAGGCGACGGTTATGGATGGCGATCACCGCCTTCAACCCGGTGACCGGGTCGACGCTGAGGTGCAGCGATTCAAGGCGAGTGCTTTGCATGAGAGCAAACATCGAATAGCCCCCTGATCACTTCTTGTACACAGCGAGTATAGGCTCCGCCGCAAAGAATGCCGAAGTACCGGGGAATAAGCCGGCCAGCGTTGCAGGCTTTATGACATAACCCGCCAGCGGCCTCCAAGCCACTGGACGAAAGCCCGCAGCAGCGCTAAAACAGAGCATCTGCCGGAGATTTCGATGAACCCCCGCCAAGCTTTTTTTGCCTGTCTGGAGCGCACGCCGCCCGCGGTGTTCGAAGCGGCGTTGTGGATCGCCGCCGAACATGATCCCAAGGTGCGGCCCGAAAACCTGCTGCGCGAGTTCAAGGACCTGCAACAACGGGTCAGCGCCGGGCTGCCGCTGTTGCCGGTCAGCGAGCTGGCACAGCCACTGCTGCGACGGATGAATGAACTGGGTTTCCAGCAGGACGAGTTCACCCCCCTGAGGCCCCACGCCGCGCTGCTCGACAAGGTCCTGCAACGTCGTCGCGGTCAGCCACTGGTACTGGCACTGATCGCCCTGGAGCTGGCCCGTGGCCTGGAGATTCCGCTGGTGGGGATCAATTTTCCCGGGCATTTCCTGCTCCGGGTGCCGGGAGCGGACCATCTGCTCGATCCCTGCGGCGGCCGCCGTCTCTATCCCAACGATTGCCGTGAGTTGCTCAGCCGCCAATATGGCCCAGGCATGCAACTGAGCGCCGAGCACATGCAGACCGCGACGCCGCTGGAGATGCTGCAGCGCCTGTCACGCAACCTGCGACAACTGCACCTGGCCAACGACGACTTCCTCGCCGGCCTGCGCGATGCCGAACGGGTCCTGGAACTCGGCCAGGGCAACGCCAGCGACTACCTGGCCCGCGCCAGCCTGTACCAGAAACTCGACTGCCCGCGGGCCGAGCGCTATGACCTGGAACGCGCCCTGCTGCTCAGCGACGACCCGATCCAGCGCCTGCGCCTGACGGAACGGCTGGGCCGGCTGCCGCCCGATACCGTCGTGCATTAGCAGGACACCGGATACGGATCAATCGCGGTCATCGAGCATTAGCGGACAACCATCAGACTCAGCATTTCATTTTTTGGCTTTATTGAAATGCACTCCTCTCATCGCTATGCTCATTTCAAATGAGAGTTTTTTTGAAATGACCATGATCAAGGCTCCACCACCGACTCTTCTCAGTCCCTATGCAACCATCATCGAAAAGCATATGGGGATGCTCGAGGTGTATCTGGAACTCGCACAGGCAGTCGATGCCAGGGGGCGCTACCGGCATTTCGACGAACTGCGTTTTCGCTGGCCCAAGGGGGTGGACCCACAGCTGGCCTGGGCTGTCGTCAAGGTCGAACGCAAGAAACAACAAAGGAACGTACTCTCGCTCGGCGATCCGTCACTCCCTTGCCCCCTGTTCTATACACCAGCGATGCATATCGCCATTTCCGCCTGCGATCAGCACACGACCACAGCGGCCCTGGAATGGATGTGTTCGAAAATTGGCGAGGAAAAGCACCTGCAGTACCTGCTCAAGGATCTGGTCGAAGACGAAGCGATCAGCAGCAGCCAACTGGAAGGTGCAGCCACCACCACAAGGGCGGCCAAGGAACTGTTGAAGCGTGCTCGGGGCCCGAGAACACCTGATGAAAAAATGATCATCGGCAACTTCAAGATGATGAAACTGGCCTGGGAATGCAGGGACCGTGAACTCTCGCTGGAACTGATCACCGAGTTGCATCAGGCAGGGGTCGAAGGCATCGACGACGAACACTATCATCCCGGTGCCCTGAGGAATGACGACAATATCGTCATCGAGGATGGCAGGGGCGATGTGGTCCACCAACCACCTCCCGCGGCACATCTCGCCGCACGCCTTCTTCAGATCTGCGAATGGATCAATACCAGCCATTCGGACATGAGCAACCTCAGCTACATCCACCCGCTCATGAAGGCAATCATTCTTCACTTCGCGATAGGGTTCGAGCACCCGTTCCATGATGGTAACGGCCGCGTCGCCCGCTCGCTGTTCTACTGGTATCTGTTCAAGAGGGGATTCGGCGCGTTCCGTTACATCGCCATCAGCACCTTGCTGAAATCGGCGCCCATACAATATGGAAAGAGCTACCTGTACACGGAAACGGATGACATGGACCTGACCTACTTCGTTGACTGCCAGTGCCGTGTCATCACCCGTGCCATCGGAGAATTCAAGAAAACCTACGACGCCACTGTCGAGTCGATGAACCGGTTCAATACATTTCTGTACGAATCCGGCCTCTACGCGAAGCTCTCGGAAAAGCAGCGGGTCGTGTTCAATGTCGCAAAATCCGGTGTGGCGCAACAATTCACCGTCACCGGCGTGAAGGACAATCTCGGTTGCGCCTACAACACGGCGGCGGCGGTACTGAGCGGTCTCGTCGAGCTGAATCTGTTCAGGAAGCGCAAGGTGGGGAATGAATGGATCTATGAAATGATCGAGGCGACAGCCATCCAGAAAAACTGGAAGGCATGAAGCGGGCCCGATCAGGAACATC
This sequence comes from Pseudomonas fuscovaginae SE-1, assembly GCF_000364705.1. Lineage (GTDB taxonomy): Bacteria > Pseudomonadota > Gammaproteobacteria > Pseudomonadales > Pseudomonadaceae > Aquipseudomonas > Aquipseudomonas fuscovaginae_A. The sequence goes on from NZ_AQOH01000144.1 coordinate 55,755, forward strand.
GAGCCCCACTCATAGCGGTCCTCAGGCCGGGGTATCCGGCTGGTTGGCCGGGTGGGCCTGAACGAACGCCGGATGCTGCTGCGCCAGCGCCGCGACCCGGCGAATGCGCGGGTAGGCCTCCAGCGGCACCTTGAAGCGCTCGGCTGCGTACAGTTGCGGAATCAGGTAGACGTCCGCCAATCCCGGCTCGCTGCCGAAGCAGTAGCCACTCTCGCCGACCAACTGCTCGATGGCGGCCAGCCCCTGGGTGATCCAGTGCCCGATCCACTCCTGCACCTGCTGTTCATCGTGCCCCCACTGGCGGAGCAGGTTGAGCACGCTGACGTTGTGCAACGGATGGATATCGCAGCCGATCAACGCTGCCACCGCCCGCTCCTGGGCCCGGGTCGACAGGTCCCGGGACAACAGCGGCACCTGTGGATAACGCTCCTCCAGAAACTCGATGATCGCCGGCGACTGGGTCAGCAGATGGCCGGCATCGGTGCGCAGCGCCGGTACCCGCCCCTGGGGGTTGAGTGCCAGGTACGCCGGCTGGCGGTGCTCACCGCCCCCCGGCGCGATCAGGTTGACCGGTAGCGCGTGATAGTCCAGGCCCTTGAGTGCCAGGGCGATCCGCACCCGATAGGACGAGGTCGAGCGGTAGTACGTGTAAAGCTCCATGACTCGCTCCTCTCAACGCGCCGGCACGACCCTGCCGCGACACTCGCCAAAGCCGATCGAGGCAAAGCCCTCGCGGCGGCAGCGCGCGCGCAGGATGATTTCGTCGCCATCCTCAAGGAAACGGCGCAGTTCGCCCGAAGGCAGTTCCACGGGTTTCTTGCCACCCTCGGTGATCTCCAGCAGGCTGCCGAACTGACCGGCCTCGGGGCCGGACAGGGTGCCGGAGCCGAACAGGTCGCCGGCCTGCAACTGGCAGCCGTTGACACTGTGATGCGCAACCATCTGTGCCACGGTCCAGTACATGTGGCGGGTGTTGCTCAGGGTCAGGCGTTGCGGCGGCAGTTGCTGCTCGCGCATGGCTTCGGTCTGCAGCAGCACTTCCAGTTCGATATCGAAGGCACCCGCCTCCTGGTCGTGCTGGTCGAGCAGGTACGGCAGCGGTTGTGGATCGCCCGCGGGGCGTACCGGCTGGGCCCTGCGGAACGGCTCCAGGGCCTCGGCGGTCACCACCCAGGGCGAAACGCTGGTGATGAAGCTTTTCGACAGGAACGGCCCGAGTGGCTGGTATTCCCAGGCCTGCACGTCACGTGCCGACCAGTCGTTGAGCAGGCAGTAGCCGGCAATGTGCTGCGCCGCATCGCCGATGGCGATCGACTCGCCCATGGCGTTGCCCTGGCCGATCCAGATGCCCAGCTCCAGTTCGTAGTCCAGGCGGGCGCAAGGGCCGAACACCGGTTCGGTCTGCCCGGCCGGCAGGGTCTGGCCCTTGGGACGAATCACGTCGGTGCCGGATGGACGCACGGTCGAGGCCCGGCCGTGGTAGCCAATCGGCACATGCTTGTAGTTGGGCAACAACGGGTTGTCGGGGCGGAACAGCTTGCCGACGTTTTGTGCGTGCTCGATGCCGACGTAGAAATCGGTGTAGTCACCGATCTTCGCCGGCAGGTGCATGACGCAGTCGGCCGCCAGCGGCAACAGCTTGGAAGCCTCAGCCTCAATGCGGTCACGCAGGCCGCTGTTTTCCTCGAACAGCTCCAGCAGGCGTTGGCGCAGGGCCTGGCGCGCGCCGCGGCCCAGTTCGAAGAAAGCATTCAGTTGGCCGCCACGGGTGGCTTCGACCGCGCTCCTGGCCGCGCCGTCGAACAGGCCGGCGTCCAGCGCGGCCTGCAGGTCGAAGATATGCTCGCCGATCGCCACGCCGCTGCGCGGGGCCGAGCCCTGCTGGCTGAAGATGCCCAGTGGCAGGTTCTGTAACGGGAAATCGGGGTGTCCGTTGGCGGATGCGACCCAGCTGCGCGCAAGGTTGGGTTGAGTCATGGGTTATCTCCGATCCGGGGTGAAGGTGTTGGGCAGGCTTGCCCAGCAGGCGTCGTAATTGTTCTGCAACTGCGGGCAGTCGAGGGCGAAGCGGCTCGGACGCAGCACCTGGCTGGTCTCGAACATGAAAGCCATGGTGTTGTCGATCTTGCTCGGCGCCAGCTCGGCGGCGATCGCCTTGCTGCAGGTCTCGCCATCCGGCCCGTGGGCACTCATGCAGCTGTGCAGGGAGGCGCCGCCCGGCAGGAAACCCTCGGCCTTGGCGTCGTAGGCGCCGTGGATCAACCCCATGAACTCGTTCATCAGGTTGCGGTGGAACCATGGCGGACGGAAGGTGTTCTCGGCCACCATCCAGCGCGGCGGGAAGATCACGAAGTCGAGGTTGGCCATGCCCGGTACGCTGGTCGGCGAGGTCAGCACAGTGAAGATCGACGGGTCCGGGTGGTCGAAGCTGACCGTGCCGATGGTGTTGAACCGGCGCAGGTCGTATTTGTACGGCACGTTGTTGCCGTGCCAGGCGACCACGTTGAGCGGCGAATGATCCAGCTCGCAGCCCCACAGCTCACCGAGGAATTTCTGCACCAGGGTGGTCGGCTGCCCACGGTCCTCGTAATGGGCCACGGGAGCCAGGAAGTCACGCGGGTTGGCCAGGCCGTTGCTGCCGATCGGCCCCAGGTCCGGCAGGCGCAGCGGCGCGCCATGGTTCTCCGCGACATAACCACGGGCCTGCGCATCGAGCAGCTCGATACGGAATTTTATCCCGCGCGGCAGCACGGCGATTTCCAGCGGTTCGAGTTCCAACACCCCCAGTTCGGTGGCGATGCGCAGGCGTCCCTGCTCCGGCACCAGCAGCAGTTCGCCATCAGCATTGAAGAACACGCGCTCCATCGAACGGTTGGCGCGGTAGCTGTAGATGCTGATGCCTGCCGGCTTCTCTGGCGCCGAGTTGGCGACCATGCTCACCAGGCCATCGATGAAATCCGTGGGTTGCTCCGGAATCGGCAACGGATTCCAGCGCAGGCGGTTGGGCGTGACCTCGCCCAGCGGGCCGCCGGCCAGTTGCCGCTCAAGCTTGGCGAACGCCGGGTGATTGGCCGAAGGCTGGATGCGATACAGCCAGGTCCGCCTGGCTTCGCTGCGGGCCATGGTGAACGCGGTGCCGGACAGCAGCTCGGTATAGAGCCCGTAGGGGGCCTTCTGTGGTGAGTTCTGGCCGACTGGCAGCGCACCGGGCAGCGCCTCGCTGCTGAATTCGTTACCGAAGCCGGACTGATAGGCCGGCGCCGTGGAGTCGAGGTTCATGGAGCCTCCTGGTGGAGTGGACCCGTGCCGGCCTCTCCGCTCGCGGACAGGCAACAAGGTCGGTTGTTTTTATAAGGTCGAAGTTATGAATTGCGTAATTCGATTATGCAAAACGTAATTTGATTGCCTGTGCTCGTCAAGCTATAAAGACGCCCATTCGTCCCGGGATCACATTGCCTCCATGGAAAAGCCGCGCAGCAGCGACAGCAACGCCAAACAGAAAGTCCGCTCGGCCGAGGTCGGCACCGACATCCTCAAGGCCCTGGCCGAACTGTCGCCCAGCACCTCGCTGTCACGCCTGGCCGAGCATGTGCAGATGCCGGCGAGCAAGGTGCACCGTTACCTGCAGGCGCTGATCGCCAGCGGTTTCGCCGAGCAGAATGTGGCCACCAACCACTACGGCCTGGGTCGCGAGGCGCTGCGGGTCGGCCTGGCGGCGCTCAATGGCATGGATGTGCTGCAGGTGGCGGCCATGCCCCTGGCGGAACTGCGCGACGACCTGAATGAGAGCTGCTTCCTCGCGGTCTGGGGCAATCACGGAGCGACCGTGGTGCATATCGAGCCGGCGGTGCGCGCGGTGACGGTGGTCACGCAACTGGGTTCGGTGCTGCCGTTGCTCAGTTCGTCCACCGGGTTGGTGTTCAACGCCTTTCTGCCGGATCGCGAGACCGTCGACCTGCGTGAAGCCGAGCTCAAGGCCGGCCATCCACACCCGCTGGCCGATGCCGCTACCTATGCCGTAACCTGCGAACAGATCCGCCAACGCGGGCTGCATTTCGTCCATGGCCTGCTGATGCCGGGAGTCGATGCGCTCTCGGCGCCGGTGTTCAATGCGCTGGGACAGGTGGTGGCGGTGTTGACGGTGGTGGGCCCGACTTCGCTGTTCCACGCCGATGAGAACGGCCCGGCGGCCAAGCGCCTGCTGGCGGCGAGCGAAGCGATCAGCTGGCGGATGGGTTACCAGAAAGGCTGAGGAAACGGCACTCTCCACTCTGGACTGCCCCCAGGAAGTTGGGCCCCCATCCAACAGATGGGGGCAGTCCACCTTGTGGGAGCCGGCCGGGCGGCGCTCCGCTTGCTGGCGATAGCGCCAGGTCAGACACTGAAGAGTTGCCGGGCAGACCGCTATCGCCAGCCGGCCGGCTCCCACAAAGAGCGAGCGGTGTTGTTCCTCTTAACCCATCAACCCCAGGGCCTTGGCCTTGGCTACCGCCTGGGTGCGCCGCTCGACGCCGAGCTTGCTGTGGATCCGGCGGGCATGGGTTTTCACCGTGTGCAGCGAGATGAACAACTGGTCGGCGATCTGCAGGTTGGAACTGCCCTGGGCGATCAGCCTGAGCACTTCCAGTTCACGCTGGCTCAACGGGTTGTCGCCGCTGGCGACCAATTCCTCCTCGACCCCCAGCGCCGACAACAGTCCCGGCTGGCGCAGACGCAATTCCCGTAGTGCCTGCTGCAGGTTGCAGCGGCCGACCAGCGCCAGTCCCTCCCCCAGATGTTCCTTGGCCAGGCCTGCCTGTCCCTGCAGAAAAGCCACCTCGGCCAGTGCCAGGCGAATCTCCGTCTCGATGCCCTGCATGCCCCGCCGTTGTGCCTGCTCCAGTTGCTGCGTCAGGGACTCCAATGCGGCACAGGGCTTGCGCTGATAAACCTGGGCCAACACCAGCAGATACTCGAGCCGAGGAATCAGCTCCAGGGTAGCCGGCGGTGCCTGCACCGCATTCGGGCCGCGATAGTGGCGCAACACCCGGGTCAATGCCTCGTCCGCCAGTTCCGGGCGCCCCTGCTGCAACCAGAAATGGCTGCTGACCATCAGTAGTACTGCACGGTACACCGTGTCCGGAATATGCCGCTGCTGCATCAGCCGCTCGGCATCGCGCAAGCGCACGAATGCCTGGGGATAGTTGCCATGGTTGGCATCCAGCAGCGCCAGCCCGAGGAAACCGTAGAGCCCGCGCTTGTCGTGACAGCGCAGGCATTCGTCCAGCCCGGTCTGGAAGTATTCGGCAGCCTGCTGGTCATGGCCCTGGCGCAAGGCCAGGCGTCCCTGGCGCAGGGCGACACGCCCGCGCAGAGGACCGGTGACGTAGTGTTTGGCCTGCAGCAATGCCTGGATGCCTTCCAGCAGCGCTTCGCTACGCGGCAAGGCGCCGCGCTGCTCAAGCAACTGCGCATGATCCAGCTCCAGCAACGCCTCGAACAACAATGAGCCTTGCGCCCGCGCCAGGCACAGCGCCTCCCGGCTCAAGGCATGGGCCTGTTCCAGCTCACCGTTGAGCAACGCCTGCTGGGTCAGACCCGACAGGCAGAACAGCCGCGCCGGCCAGGCTGCTGGCGGCAGGTCCTGCAGCGCTTCGAGAAAATGCGCGCGAGCGGGCCCCGCGCGCCCCTGCAAATGTAGCAGCCAGCCCTGCTGGGCCTGCCAGCGTGCCACCAGCTGTCGCTGGGCCACGGCCGACGGTTGTGGGGTGAACCGGGCCATCTGCTCGATGCTGCGGGCGGCGTCGTCGAAACGCCCGGCAAACAGCAGCGCGGTAGTGATGAGCCCGAGCAGGTGCGGCGTACCGAACAGCAGTTCATCCGGACGCTGCTCGTGCAGGCGCAACAACAGCGGAACGTTCTGCCCCTCGAACAGGTAGTCGAAACTGAAGTTGTGCAGCAGGCTCGCCGCGACTTCCAGCTCCTCGGCCGCCAGGGCCTGCTCCACCGCCGCCTGCCAGTCGCCCCGGGCGCTGAACCACTGGCAGGCACGACGATGCCAGGAACGCGCGGCCGGCCATGGTTCGTCACGCAGCAACAGGGTCAGCGGGGCGAAAATCCGCAGCCACTCGGTGGAGTCCTCCCAGGGCTCGACGAAGCAACCCAGCTCCTGCAGGGTACGCATCCACTGGGCCCCCTCGCCTGCACCGAACAGGTGCTCGCACAGGTCGGCGTTGAACCGCGGCAGGTGCGCCAGCACCCGCCAGGCTTCGCCCAACTCGGGCGCCAGGACATCGAACAGCTCGTGTTGCAGATAATCGAGCAGGGTCGCCGAGCGCCGCGAACCCGCCTCCGGGTCGTTGGCGATCCAGGCTGGCGCCTCCAGCAGCGCGACCCGCACGCCGGCGCACCAACCACCGGTGTACTGGCTGATCCGCTCGATGCACTGGGGCGAAACCTCGATCGTCGGATGGCTCACCAGGCGCTCGATCTCACTGCGCTCGAAGGCCAGCTGCGCCGCTCCCACGTCCTGAAGCTCACCTTCGAGCAACAGTCGCGGCCAGTTGCAGTGCGGCCGTCGCCGACCACCCAGCCACCAGCTCAGCATCGGACTGCTGACGGCCAGCAGGCGGTCGAGCAGTTGATCCAGTGCCGGGTCGGGCAGCCGGCAGTAGTCGTCGAGAAAGACCCAGGTCGATGCGGTCCAGCGGGCCAGCCGGGCCAACAGGCTCGGCTCGTCCCACGAGCCCTCGAGGCCCAGCGCCTCAGCCAGGGCGGTGCAGAAGGCCTCGGTCGACAGGCTCGCCCCGGCCAGTGGCAGCCAGCACACGCCACAATCGGCAGGTGCCTGCAGCAGGCATTCGGCAAGCAAGGCGCTCTTGCCGCTGCCGGCTGGCGCGCAAAGCAGGCGGACCCGGGCCTGGGACTCGATCAGGGGTACACTCAGGCGGGGGCGCGACACATGGCGGGAGGACAGGCGAGGCAGGAACCCGGGACGATCCAGACGCGGGGTCATGGCGGTCATGGCGGCAGCCTTTCTTGGTTTTATCCGATTACCCTATTCCTGTTCGGGCATTGGCATGAACAAGTATTCAGGAGGCTGATCGGACCTCATAAAAAAGCTTCACCTCTCCTGCCTCTGGTGCCGAGGCTGTGAGCGTGGGAGCCGGCTTGCTGGCGATAGCGGCTTGTCAGTCGGTGACGATGTACCGATCGTTCCCACGCTCTGCGTGGGAATGCCTCTTTGAACGCTCGGCGTCAGCTCTTGTGACGCACAGCGTCACGGGCGGCGTTCCCACGCAGAGCGTGGGAACGATCAATGGGCTATCAGCGCACGCCGCTGGCCCGCAGCGCCGCCGGCGTGTAGTCCGCCGCCTTGCCGACGAAGCCGAACTGGAAGCTGTGCTTCTCCTCGTTCTTCATGCCCAGGGCGATGTAGCGGCCGGCGATCAGGTCATACAGGGTTTCGACGGTGTACGCCGGCACCTGGTGGTCGTAGTAGAACTGCGCATGCCCCTCGGCGACCCGCCACAGTTGGCCACGGCCGTCGTAGTGATCCACCAGCGCGACCTGCCAGCTGTCCTCGTCGATGTACATGTGGCGCTTGGCGTAGATGTGCCGTTCGCTCGGCTTGACCGTGCCCTCGATTTCCCAGACCCGGTGCAGCTCGTAGCGGGTCAGGTCCTGGTTGATGTGACCGGCCTTGATCACGTCGGTGTACTTGAGGCTGGGCGAGTCCAGCTTGTAGCTGTTGTAGGGAATGTACATCTCCTTCTTGCCGATCAGTTTCCAGTCGTAACGGTCCGGCGCGCCGGAGAACATGTCGAAGTTGTCCGAGGTGCGCAGGCCGTCGGCGGCGGTACCCGGACCGTCGTAGGCAACCTGCGGGGCGCGGCGCACGCGGCGCTGGCCGGCGTTGTAGACCCAGGCCAGACGCGGTTCCTTCACCTGATCGAGGGTTTCGTGCACCAGCAGCACGTTACCCGCCAGGCGCGCCGGCGCGGTGACCTCCTGCTTGAAGAAGGTCAGCACGTTGGCCCCCTTGTCCGGCGCCAGGTCCGGAATCTCCGAAGGCACCGCGGCCTCTTCCTCGAAGGTGATCGGGGTGAAGGAACCGTCAGTCTGCGGCGTCGCCTGGGTGATGGTGCGACGCAGGTTCCCGCCGTGGTAACGGGTGATGTGGTTCCACAGCACTTCCACGCCGTTCTTCGGAATCGGGAAAGCGTAGTAGCGGTTGCCGGTGAAGTTCGCCAGGCCGTTGCCATCGTTGATCGCGGTGACGTTGAGGGCGCTGCGCTTGGCCGAATCGAGCACTGCCTGCGGCAGGGCGACGGTGCGATGGCTTGGATAGACCGGGATCTTGTAGGTCTGTGGATAACGCTTGAACATCGCCAGTTGGCCGTCGGAGAGCTTGGCCTTGTATTGGTCGGCATTGGCCGCGGTGATCACGAACAGCGGTTTTTCATTGGCGAACGGGTCGGCGAGAAAGCCCTTGCTGTCCACCGCCCCGGCATTTTTCGGAATGCCGCCGGTGTAGGGCGGAATCGAACCGTCGGCATTGCCGGCCTTTTCCGCACCGATCGCGGTCAGGGTGGTGCCGAGCTTGGCCGCTTCCTCCGGGGAAACCGCCGCCATCACGTTGGCCGCCAGCAGGCTGAGGGCCAGGGCACCGCATTGCAGAATCATCTTGCGCATAAATTAATCCTTATTCAGCCTTGATCAGAAGTTCGCGCCGACGCTGAGCGCCAGGAAGTCGCGGTCAATCAGGGTGTTGTAGCGGCCGCCGAAAAAGTCGGTGTAGCTCAGGCTCGCGGTGTAGGTGTTGCGGTAGTCGGCATCCACGCCGATGCTGACCGCCTTCGCGCCTTCGTTGAACAGGCCGTTGGGACCGTAGCCCTTGACGTCATGGGACCAGGACAGGTTCGGCTTGAGGTTGATCCCGGCGATCACGTTGCTGTAGTCGAGGATCGCCCGGGCGCGGTAGCCCCAGGAGGTGGCGGTGACGAAGCCGCCGGTGTCGCCCTGGAAGCCGTAGGCACCGTAGACCGAGTCACGCCCGTAGCGCAGCTTGTCCTTGGACTCCAGCCCGCCGACGTAGGTGATGCCGGCCTCGCCCACCAGGGTCAGGCGATCGGCGCCCAGGACCTGGTCGAAGAACTGCGTGAGGGTGGTCTGCGCCTGGGAGATTTCCTTGCGACGGTAGCCGGTGTTGTCGGAGCCCGCCGTGGTGCGGATCGGCGAGGCGGTACCGCCGGCAATCGGATTGAGCAGGGCCAGGGTCAGGTCGTTGGTATTGAGCTGAACCGGGGCATTGGGGCGGTAGCTGATCTCGCCACTCCACGCGGTCCCGGTGGGCAAGGTGGTGGAGAAGCTGGCGCCGTACAGACGAATATCCTCCGGGTATTCCAGGTAGTACTGGCCACGCCCCAGCATGATGCTCTGGGCCAGACCGGTACGGAAGGCTGCCGGTGCCAGCGGCAGGATACTGGCGAGAGAGTTGATGGTGCCCTGGCCCGCCGTGGTGGTGCCGACCGTCGGGGTCCGGCTGTGGTAGTTGATGAAATAGAGACCATACTCGGTATCGTTACCCAGCCAGCGCAGTGCCACGCCGAACTGGCCGCCGTCGCGGGCCTCGCGATCCTTGCTGCGTTGCACCACCACCCCTTCGGACGTGACCTCGAAGCCCTGGCCAAAGGCAGCGGCCAATGGTTGCAGCGGAGCAATCGCCGGGTTGGCGACCGTGTAGTTGTTGTTACAGCCATGGGCCACCACGTCGTTGGCGAAGAAGGTGCCGCAGTTATCGACAACGGTGTTCTCCCAGTTCAGCTGGTAGAAGCCCTCGACAGTGAGTTGATCGGTCAGGCTCTGGGAGGCGAAGAACATGTTGACCGGAATCAGCCCTTCCTTGATTTCAGCGCCAGGGCGGCGGAACGCCGAAACGTCGATCGGGTTGATGCTGTTGATCGAGTTGCCGATGAAGGTGCTCTCACCCCAACTGACCACCTGCTTGCCCAGGCGCACGGTGCCCGGCAGGTCGGCGATCGAGTAGTTGTGGTAGACGAAGGCATCGAGCAGTTCGATGCCCGAGGAGCGGGCGCCTTCGTCGCGATGATGGTCGCTGAGGTCCTTGAACTCGCGATCACCGTCCGCCAGTTCGAAGTCGTACCAGTACTTGCCCCGGACGAACATCCCGGTGTCGCCGTACTTGAGTTCCAGGTCGTGGATACCCTTGAAGATCTTCGAAAAGGTCTCGCCCTTCTTGAAGTTCAGGCGCCCGTCATCACCGGTGGAGGCCTGCCCGGTGCCGCCATTGGGCGTCCCGACCAGCGACTTGTCGGCATCGCGCATGCCCCAGCTCGCCCCGACCGACAGGGACGAGTCGAACTTGCCCTCGATCTCCCCGATATTGAACGAAACCGCGTTGGCCTGGGCGCTCGCCCCCAGAGCCACGGCAACCGCCAGCGCCTGCGGCGTGAAGATGGCGCGCATTGTTGTTTTTGTCATGCGTCTTCCCCGGTGAGTGACAGAAGGCTTCACCCTACCCAGCGCCAGCGGGAGCGATAAGCGCACCAAGGAGGTATTTGCGTTGTACCTCCAAAGGATGAATGCCCGCACCGGCAGGGGCTTGCACGGCACCATCGAAGCGCTGGATGACGTGCCATAGGAACAATGGATGAGACTCGCCCCGGCAGCGTGCGACCTCGGCGCAGTCATTCGCGACTGTTACGCCCTATGCAACAGTGATTGTCATGAAGCGCCCTGTTTCAGGGCGCGACAATTCCTTATTCTGGCCTGGCTTTCAGAGGGAATCGCTCGGAGGGTCAATGCTTCGGGAGAGGTTCAGGCATCGAGTCGACGACTCTGCACTGAAGGCGATCACGGCCACCGCGGCCGTCCCGGTTTCGAGTGTCGGTTTGCTTGCGAGTCGATCGTCACCCGCTTCACTGACGTTGATTTATCGCTCCTTGATCGAACGTCTTCCCTTGGCCGCTGTTTTGACAGCGGCCTTTTTTATGCTCGATGCTTATCCACAGGCGGCGCCTGTCAGTTGTACTTCTGCAGGTTCGCCATCATTTGCTGCAACGACTCGGGCGTGTCCTTCGGGTGCACGGCATTGTCGAAGTCGCAGATCTTCTGCCAATTGGCCGCCACCTCATCCACGCTGAAGCCGTGGCGTGGATCGAAGCCGACGCCCAGGCTACGTTCCCAGCGGGTCTTGCCGATCCAGCCGCCACCGACCTCGAACAGGCCGGCGGTTTCTTCGCACTGCTCGCTGCCGAGGAACACCACCAGCGGACTGATCAGCTCCGGCTTGAGCAGTTCGAACACTTGCGGCGGAATCAGGCCCTCGGTCATGCGGGTGCCGCCGGTGGGTGCGATGGCGTTGACCAGGATGTTGTTCTTGCGTCCCTCGATCGCCAGGGTCCGGGTCAGGCCGTACAACCCGAGCTTGGCCATGCCGTAGTTGGACTGGCCGAAGTTGCCATAGATGCCGGAGGTCGAGGCGGTGAAGATCACCCGGCCATAGTTCTGCTCGCGCAGATGCGGCCAGGCGGCGTGGGTGACCTTGTAGGCGCCTTCGACATGCACCCGGTAGACCAGGTCCCAGTCGGCGTCCTCCATCTTGAGGAAGGTCTTGTCGCGCAGGATGCCGGCGTTGTTCACCACCACGTCGACGCGACCGAAGGCGTCCAGGGCGTTCTGCACGATCTTGTCGCCATCGGTCACCGAGTCGTGGTTGGCCACCGCGGTACCGCCAGCCTCGCGGATTTGCGCCACCACCCGGTCCGCCGCCGAGGCACTGGCGCCCTCGCCGTGGGTCGATCCGCCGAGATCGTTGACCACCACCCGTGCGCCATGACGGGCGAACAGCAACGCGTGAGCCCGCCCCAGGCCCCCGCCGGCACCGGTGACGATCACCACTTTATCTTCGAAGCGCACAGACTCATTCATGACAGCTCTCCAGCCAGGGGCAATGGGATATAGAGCCTGAGTGTCGGATACACGGCATTCGGTCACAATGAATACGGTTGGGAGTGAATGGTGCGCGATAAGGCAGAGGGATAGTCCGCGCGTTGCTGCTGCCAGCCCCGCCGATTCAGATCAGCATGGCCAGCAGGGGCGCGGAAAACAGGTTGAGCAGGCCGGTCAGCACCATCACCAGGCCAGCGACCGTGCCCTCCTCGCCGCCGGCTTCACGGGCCCGGCTGACCCCGGCACCGTGCGCACCGACGCCGAACAGCGCGCCACGGGCCAGGCTGCTGCGCAATGGCAGCCATTTGAGCAGAACCCCACCGACCATCGCGCCGAAAACGCCGGTGACCAGCACGAACACCGCGGTCAGCTCGGGCACACCGCCCAGGTCGCGGGCCAGGGGCATGGCGAATGGGGTGGTGATCGAGCGCGGCACCAGTGACAGGGTCAGGGCGCTGTCCAGCGACAACGCGCGGGCCAGTCCGTAGGAACTGCCGATGGAGGCCACGCTGCCGGCCAGCATGCCCAGCAGCAACGCCGGCCAATGGCGAACGAGCAGGCCTCGCTGCTGCCAGATCGGCACCGCGAAGGCGACGGTGGCGGGCCCCAGTACCAGGACCAGCCAATGGGTGTCGCGCGAATACTCGGCATAGGCGGTGTGCAAGGGAATGGCTACCGCCAGCAGGATGATCGGCACCAGGATCAGCGGCGACAGCAGGTAACGCCCCGTGCGCCGGTAGCTCCAGCGGCTGAACACATACGCGCCCAGGGTCAATGCCAGCCAGAACAGCGACATCCACTCAAGCTTCACGGCGGCTGCTCCAGCGGCAGACCCATTCGACGGTGAATGCGGTCGCCAGCATCACCATCAGGGTGCTGCACATGATCACCAACAGGATCCGCCAGCCGTCCTGACGGAGCATGGCGCCATAGTCCAGCAGGCTCATCAGCGCCGGGATGAAGAACAGCAGCATCTCCGCCATCAGCCAGCCAGCGCCCAGTTGCAGGGCGGCCGGCTTGACCCGACCCGAGGCGAACAGCAGCAACAACAACGCCAGCCCGATCACCCCGGCGGGAATCGGCCAGCCGGTCCAGTCCGCCACTTGGCCGCCGAGCAGATAGAGGCCGCCCAACACCGACAGTTCGGCAAGCAGACGCGCGGTTTTTTGCAACGGTGATCTATTCATCGGATTCAGGCCCTCCATGGCGAAAATTCTAGAGCCAGGCCTTCCATCCCAAAAGCGAATTGTTAGACTTACATCCATTCCATATTGGAATTGCCCCATGGAATTCAAGCAACTGCGCAGTTTTGTCGAAGTGGTTCACCGGGGCGGATTCACCCAGGCCGCCAAGACCCTGCACGTCAGCCAGTCGGCGGTGAGCAAGCAGGTGGCCCAGTTGGAACAGAGCCTGGGGGTCATGCTGCTCGATCGCCAGGGCCCGCAGGTCCTCCCGACGGCCGCCGGCCGGGTGGTGCTGCAACGGGCCGAGGAAATGCTGCGCCTGCGCAACGGGCTGCTGCACGAGCTCGATGACCTGAGCCAGTTGGCACGGGGGGAATTGCGCCTGGGATTGCCGCAACTGGGGGGCGATACGCTGTTCGCCGGATTGTTCGCCGAGTATCGACGACGCTATCCGAATATCGCCATCCATCTGCTCGAAGGCGGCAGCCTGAGCATCGAACCGGCGGTATTGAGCGGTGAACTGGAGCTGGGGGCCGGCCTCACACCAGGCAATCCGGCGTTCGACTGCCAACCGTTCTGCGACGAGCCACTGGATGTGCTGCTGGCGATCGACCATCCGCTGGCCGAGGAAGGCTCGATTCGCCTGGAACAGTTGGCTGACACGCCGTTTCTGCTCTATCAGCGCAGCTTCGTGCTCAACCATCGGTTGATCCAGGCCTGCGAACGACTGGGATTCACGCCCAAGGAGGGTGGGCGCAGCGGCCAGGCGGACTTCCTCGCCGCGCTGGTGGCCGCCGGGCAAGGCGTGGCGCTGATGCCCAGCGTGGTCGCGCGCTCACTGGTCCGACCCGGCGTCGTGCGCCTGAACCTCAGCTCGCCCACCGACCTGCGCTGGGACATCGCCTTCATCTGGCGCCGTGGCACCTACCTGTCACAGGCCGCCCAGGCCTGGCTCGCCCTGCTGCGCGAAAAGCCGGTCAACCTTTCAGTACGCTGATGAACTCGGCCAGCCAGGGCTCGGCATCGGTCTCCGGGGTGACGGTTTCGCTGGAGTCCAGGCGCAGCATCGGCTGAAGCTCACGCAGCCCCAGCTCGGCGAACAGTTCGCGCAACTGCTCGCCACCTCCGCAGAAGGTGTCACCGTAGCTCGAATCGCCCAGACCGATCACCGCCCCCGGCAAACCGCGCCAGGCCGCCGGCAGTTGGTCGCGAATGGCAGAGTAGAGTGGCTGGATGTTATCCGGCAGTTCACCCATGCCGGTGGTGGAAGTCACCGCCAGGAACGCCTCGGGGGCGAACGCCTGGATATCGGCCAGGCTGGCACGCGGGTCATGCAAGGTTTCGAAACCGGCCTTGTCGAGAATCCGCTTGGCATGACGGGCAACTTCTTCGGCGGTGCCGTAGACCGAGCCGGAAAGAATGGCGACTTTCATCAATCTCACCCTGGGGCAGTGTAAAAACCGGGGATCTTATCAGATGAGAAATATTCCCACTGAAATTCTATCCACAGCCCCTGCCCGGCATTGACCGCACGGGCCATTCTCTTACACTGGAACGGCGTGCCAATGGACTGCGGACTCTCTCAATAATGATCAATTCGAAATTGCTGCAACTCGTCATCGATGCCTCCAACGAAGGTATCGTCGTCGCGGAGCAGGAAGGCGAAGACAACATCCTGATCTACGCCAACCCGGCCTTCGAGCGCCTCACCGGCTACAGCAAGGACGAAATTCTCTACCAGGACTGTCGTTTCCTGCAGTCAGGCGACCGCGACCAGCCGGCCCTGGAACTGATTCGCGAAGCGTTGCGGACACGCAAGCCGTGCCGCCATATCATCCGCAACTACCGCAAGGACGGAACGCATTTCTGGAACGAACTGTCGATTTCGCCGGTGTTCAACGAAAGCGACCAACTGACCTACTTCGTCGGAGTCCAGAAGGATGTCACGGCCCAGGTCAAGGCTCAGCAACGGGTCGTCCAGCTGGAAGCGCAACTGGCCGAGGTCAAGGCCGAACTCGACGCCCTCCGGGCGACCGGTGGCGTCAATCAATGATGCAATCCGTTGCCCCATCCGGCGTTCCCTGCCGCCACCAGCCGTTTTGGTTCTTGCGAGCTCGATCATGCCCCGCACTGCCCTTCTGACTCAGGACGAGTTGGACTTCATCCAGGACATGCAACACAACCCGCAACTCAACAAGCACGACAACTCGTCGAGCCTGCTGGTCAATGGCGTATCGCAGATCCGCGATCTGCTCACGCGGCTGGCGGCTCACGAGCAGGTCACCCTCCAGGCCAACTTCGAAAACCTGAAGATGAGCTTTCCGCTGCATCTGGTCGAGGACGAGTTCCATGCCCAGCATCTGCGCCTGGGCGTGCCGAGCATCTTCGAGGATGGCCCGAGGGTTCGCCCCTGGCGCCTGACCCTGGACAGCCCGGTGTACCTGGAGAACGTCCGCGGCCGGGCCGGAGCGCTGGCGGTCCGCGAAATTTCGTTCACGGGGGCGTTGCTGGAACTGCGCGGCGGCCTCAGGCCGCCCCGGCAGTTCAACCAGTGGTTCAGCCCATCAGGCCATGAGCGTATCGCCCTGCAGGGACGTTTCGAGCGCGAAACCGCACAGGGCCTGTATGCCTACCGGCTCAAGCAGAGCAACCCCGACGAAATCCAGCGGCTGCGCCAGTACATCCTGCAGCAGCATCGCCTGGCGCACCCGGAGTTTCACGCCTGAAGGCCTGAACAGGGATTATCAGGTATCGAGCCTGCCGGCCAGCAACTGCTGCAGGCGCTGGCGCATCGACTGACCCTCATGCCCCAGGCAACCGATGCTGGAACCTTCCAGGGCATCCTGCAGCAGGTCCGCCGCATCGCCGGCCAGCATGACCGGGCACTCCACCGCCAGCGCCAGGCGGTTCAGGCGCCGGGGCATGTCCGAGGCCGGCGAGCGATTGGAATACAACACCAGTGCCCGCGGCCGGGCCTTTTCACAGATCAATGGCAACTCATCGAAAGGTTGCCCGATCGCCAGCACGCTGATGGGCCATTCACCATTGCCGAGCAGCAGACCGGCCACCAGCAGCTCCAGCTCGCGGCAATCGCCAGGCAACGCGGCGAGCACGATCCGCTCGTCGGCGGCGCCCCTGACCGATTGCAGCCGCTGCAACACCCGCCCCCGCAGAAAGCTGTCGAAGAACAGCCATTCGCTGGTCTGGCCGTAGGCGTCGCGCTGGACGCGCAACTCCTGCCAGAGCGGCATCAGGATATTCTGAAAAACCACCGTCAACGGATAGCTGGAAAAGATCTGCCCGTACAAGCGCTCCAATGCCAGTTCGTCGAAGCGGCTGATGGCGCTGCCCAGTTGCAGTTGGCAGTTGTGCCAGTCCTCGAGCGGCAACGGCAACAGCCGGTCGGCATCGGGGCCCCGTACCGCCGCCTGTTTCGCCAGGAGCTTGCCCACCTTGCTGACGGCCACCCCGCGCTCGATCCAGCCGAGAATGCTGCGCACCGTCTCGATATCGCTCATGGCATAAAGGCGATGCCCACTTTCGGTGCGTGTCGGCTGGATCAGGCCATAGCGTCGCTCCCAGGCACGCAGGGTCACCGGGTTGACGCCGGTCAGGCGCGAAACCTCGCGGATGGGAAACAGCTCTTCCTGCTTCAGCGCCGGCAATGGCAGCTCGATCGTTGCACGTTCGGTGATGACGGACATTTCTTTTCACACCAATGTGTAAAATTTTCCGGATATTCTAGCTCATACCCCCCCACATTCTTCAAACATGAAACAATACGTTTAGTACATCTCGTGCTTTTCCCGAAACAGGGAATGATTCTTGCGGTGCTTCCAGATGCAGCCCACCACCCCGGCGCTGCGTTTCGCAGTCGTCCTACCCGGACAGCCTGCCCGACTTGTGGAGATACATGATGTCTACCTCACCCGTCACCATGATGGTGGCCCGTCGTGTCGCCGACGGCCGTTATCAGGACATGCTCGCCTGGCTGCAGGAAGGCGAGCAACTGGCTACCGACTTCCCCGGCTACCTGGGTTCCGGTGTGCTCGCACCGCCTCCCGGCGATAACGAATTCCAGATGATCTTCCGCTTCAGCGACGCCGATACCCTGCACGCCTGGGAACACTCCGCCTCGCGCAAGGCCTGGCTGGAACGCGGCGGCGACCTGTTCGCCCGGCCCTCCGAGCATCGCGTCAGCGGCCTGGAAGGCTGGTTCGGCCACACCGACCAGCGCCCGCCCCGCTGGAAGCAGAGCGTGGCGATCTGGCTGGCGTTCTTTCCGGTATCACTGCTGTTCAATTTCGTACTGGGGCCCGTGCTGGCCGAACTGGAGCTGGTGCCGCGGATTTTCGTCAGCACCCTGATGCTGACGCCGCTGATGGTGTACTGCTTCATTCCATTGTCGACCCGCCTGCTGGCAGGCTGGCTGCACGGCACCACGCCACGTCCGCTGCCGGGCTCCGCGCCAACCCGCGGCCGCTGAGGCTGGCGCGGGCTCGCGGCATGGTTGTCGAAGGCGTGTGGCTGGTATAGTTTGACGCCAGACATCCCCTCACAGCCTGCCGCGAGCCCTCGATGCCATCGTCCACCGCCCCGATCCTGATCACTGGCGCCAGCCAGCGCGTCGGCCTGCATTGCGCAGAGCGGCTGTTGGCCGACGGCTGCCCGGTGATCGTCAGCTACCGCAGCGAACGCCCCGGCCTGCAGAGCCTGCGGCAACAGGGCGCGATCACGCTGTTCGCCGATTTTTCCAGCGAGGCCGGCATCCTCGCCTTCATCGACAACCTCAGGCAGCACGCCGACAGCCTGCGGGCGATCGTCCACAACGCCTCGGCTTGGCTGGCCGAAATCCCGGGAGACGAAAGCGAAGCCTTCACCCGGATGTTCGGCATCCACATGCTGGCGCCCTACCTGATCAATCTGCATTGCGCCGAACTGCTGCACCGCTCGCCACAGGCCGACATCGTGCACATCAGCGACGACGTGACGCGCAAGGGCAGCAGCAAGCACATTGCCTACTGCGCCAGCAAGGCCGGGCTGGACAGCCTGACGCTGTCCTTCGCAGCCAAGTACGCGCCACGAATCAAGGTCAACGGTATCGCCCCCGCCCTGCTGATGTTCAACCCCGACGACGACGCGGCGTACCGCGCCAAAACCCTGGCCAAGTCGGCCATGGGCATCGAGCCCGGCGCCGAGGTGGTCTACCAGAGCCTGCGCTATCTGCTGGACAATCCCTATGTCACCGGCACAACCTTGACCGTCAACGGCGGCCGGCATCTCAAATAGCCGCACCGCGAGGAAACCACGCAATGAGCGCATCACTGCCCGAGCATTACCGCCAGATCCTCCTCGGCCTGGGTGAAGACCCTGATCGCGAGGGGCTGCTGGATACCCCGAAACGGGCGGCCAAGGCCATGCAGTACCTGTGTCACGGCTATGCCGAAACCCTCGATGACGTGGTCAACGGGGCCCTGTTCGCCTCGGACAACGACGAGATGGTGATCGTCAAGGACATCGAGTTGTACTCGTTGTGCGAACATCACCTGTTGCCTTTCATCGGCAAGGCCCACGTCGCCTACATACCGACCGGCAAGGTGCTGGGCCTGTCGAAGATCGCCCGGATCGTCGACATGTTCGCCCGGCGCCTGCAGATCCAGGAGAACCTCACCCGGGAAATCGCCGAGGCGATCCGGCAGGTGACCAGCGCCGCCGGGGTCGCGGTGGTGATCGAAGCGCAGCACATGTGCATGATGATGCGCGGCGTGGAAAAACAGAATTCGACCATGAACACCTCGGTGATGCTCGGCGCCTTCCGCGACTCGAACACCACCCGCATGGAGTTCCTGCAACTGATCGGACGGAGCAAGTAAATGCCACAACTTCAACCGGGAATGGCCCGGATCCGGGTCAAGGACCTGCGCCTGCGCACCTTCATCGGGATCAACGAGGAGGAGATCCTCAACAAGCAGGATGTGCTGATCAACCTGACCATCCTATACGCCGCCCAAGAGGCGGTGCGGGACAACGATATCGATCATGCGCTGAATTACCGCACCATCACCAAGGCGATCATCCAGCACGTGGAGGGCAACCGCTTTGCCCTGCTCGAACGCATGACCCAGGAACTGCTGGACCTGGTGATGAACAACGCGGCGGTGCAGTACGCCGAGGTCGAGGTCGACAAGCCGCATGCCCTGCGCTTTGCCGAGTCGGTGTCGATCACCCTCGCGGCCAACCGCTGAAGCCTTGAGTCGCCTGGCGTTCAGCGCGCCAGGCTCTTATCATCGTGCCCTACATTCCCCCAAGCACAGAGCCCATCATGACCGAGCAAGAACGCCTCGAACTCGAAGCCGCCGCCTTCCGCCGGCTGGTCGCCCACCTGGACAACCGCAAGGACGTGCAAAACATCGACCTGATGAACCTCGCCGGGTTCTGCCGCAACTGCCTGTCCAAGTGGTACAAGGCCGAAGCCGACGAGCGCCGGATCGAACTGAGCCTCGACCAGGCCCGTGAAGTGGTCTACGGCATGCCTTACGCCGAGTGGAAAGCCCAATACCAGAAAGAGGCCAGTGCCGAACAACAGGCGGCATTCGTCAAAGCAAAACCCCATGATTAGGCGTTTGCCAAGTCTCAGTCACAGACCCGCTCTAGCCCTGTTCCGCCAGGCGCGCAATGAGCGGTTCAACTGCAGGGCGCTTGTTGCTCCATTCTTCTTTCGTGATGCCCAGCAGTATGACGTCAATTCTATTTCCGTCTTTTAGAATGTTCTTGCGCCGAACGCCCTCAAGTTCAAAGCCAAACTTCTGGTGCATCTTTATGACTGAAGGATTTGTTTCCAGAACCTCGCAGTTCAATTTCTCAAGCCCGGCCTCATTGAAAGCGTAGTCAAGCATCCAGAACTCCACGATGCTCCCCAAGCCTTTTCCCTGAAGCGCTGTGTCCAGATAAAACGCCCAGTCAGCCGTTTTCTGGGCGGTATTGATGGCATTCAGTGAAACGACCCCAAGGACCTGCCCATCCCTGATGACAACGAAGACCCTCTGGCGATCGTTGCCCCGCAAGGAGTCCAGCCAGCCCAAGTGCTCTTCTTCGGTAATTTCATGGGAGGTGTACATGTACTTTCGGACATCGTTCTGGTTTCGGAGCGTGCGCACATGAGCTTGAATGGCGGGGCTGGCGTCGACTAATGCTACAAATTGCATCCGAATGCCCTTTTAGTGAAAGACTGCCTGAGCTTTGGGGGAACCTGGGGCTCACCCGCTATTTCAATTTGAACTCATTGAGCGCCATCACGATTGCCTCCTGTGCCCCGGCACTCAATGTCGGATAGATGGGCAATGACAGAATCCGCTCATGCAGGGCCAGAGCTTCCATGGCAGGGCTCAGCTTCAACGCCTTGTAAGGCGCCTGGGCAGGAATGGCCAGGGGGTAATGAATGCCAGTCTGTATGCCACGCTCCGCGAGATGCTCTTTCAAGGCATCGCGTTCGAGGCATTCGACCACGAACAGGTGCCAGACGTGAGCCGCGCGTTCGGTTACGCCCGGCAGTTTGATCAAGGGATTGCTGACGGCGCTCAGATAGTGCTCGGCTATCTGCCGACGGCGTTCGGCATCGGCGTCCAGATGAGACAGCTTGACCGAGAGCATGGCCGCCTGGATCTCGTCCAGTCGACTGTTCACACCTGGATAGTCGTGCTGGTATTTGACGCTGGAGCCATAGTTGCCCAGCGCCCTGACCAACTGCGCCAATGCTTCGTCTGACGTGACGACCGCACCGCCATCGCCCAATGCACCGAGGTTTTTCCCGGGATAAAAACTGAAAGCGGCGGCATGGCCCCACTGGCCGGCTTTGCGACCGTTCAACCGAGCGCCATGGGCTTGGGCACAATCCTCCAGCACCAACAGGTCATGGCGCTCGGCAAGTTCCATCAGTTGCGGCATGGGCGCCAATTGGCCGTAGAGATGAACGGGCAGCAGGACTCGCGTTGCAGGGCTGATCGCAGCCTCGACTGCAACACAATCGAGGTTGTGAGTGACGGGATCGACATCGACCAAAACGGGAGTCAGCCCCGTTTCCATGACCGCCGAGACTGTAGCGATGAACGTGTTGGCGGGAACGATCACTTCATCCCCGGCGCTGAGTCTGCCCTGCTGCTTCCAGGCGCGAAGCACCAATATCAGTGCATCCAGGCCATTTCCGGTGCCAACGGCGAAGGGAACGCCGCAGTATTGGGCGAATGCGGTTTCGAATCGGGCCACTTCGCTGCCACCGATGTACCAACCCGAGTCGATAACTCGCGCGCAGGCAGTCTTCAGTTCATCGGCGTACTCGTGGTTGACGGACTTCAAGTCGAGAAACGGAATGTGCATCAACACGCCTCATTTTGCGGGGAAGGGCTCAATACCGGAGGCAGGTCAAGACTCTCGACCATCTGCAGAAAAACTTCGTAGTTCCTGACGTAATCAGACTCATCGTACAGATTGTCGGCCAGCACCATTAATACGCAATCTGCAGAAAAATCGTACATTTCTCGCCAGATGAACGACTCGATCAGCAGTCCCTGATGAGGATGATCCAACCGTATATCAATTTTTTCCTTGCCGTCGTCCAGCAGGAAGCGGCAGGAACCACGCACGGCAACCGCGACCTGCTTAAGGGACTTGTGAGCATGAAATCCGCGACGGACCCCTGCTCCCGTATCGAACATATAGTAGACACGCTTGACCGCGAAGGGGATGTTCCTGCCTTCCTCAAGCGCAATCAGCGAACCGCGCTCATCGCCGTGGGCCTGCAACTGCAGGAGCTGGATTTTCATAAGGGTTTGCTCACGAACTCGCGCATTTTCTAGCAGCCTGTCGATAACATGATGAGTTACAAAGCATAGTCGGCGGAAGCCTGCCCCACCGCCGCGCCGACCTCAGGGGGTTGAATTGATGATATTGCCACGGATCCTGGCGGCCCCTCTCTCGTCCAGGTCCCCACGGGTTCGCACCGGCCTGAGATCGCCCTGAAGGGTATGGTTGATCTCATCGATGCCGGTCGTCGAGCGATTGCCGTTGGACTTGCCCAGCAGATACCGCAAGGACAACCGGAACTGTTCGGACTCATGGGTCACCGGCCGCGTGCCATGCAATGTGCAGCTGTGCCACAGACCGACGTAACCGGTCCCGCCAAGCAAGGTCTGATCCTTGCATTCGATGGTATTGCCCTGGTCATCGCTATACATCCAGTCATTGCCGCCCAGCGGCTCAAGACGGTGAGGGAACAGCGTGGCACCGAAACGGTGAGAGCCGGGTATCACGTGCAGCGGCGAGTCATGCTCAGTGACATCGTGCAGATAGACATAAAGCGTCAGAAAGGTCGAAGGGTCCAGCTCGGTTCGCCCCTGTGGCCAGTCGATGATGTCCTGATGAAAGTCGATGCCTCGGAAATACGTTATATCCCGAAAGGGCTTCTTGATGTATGGGCCAAGGTTGGCCACGTTCACATCGCGAATCCGCTCGCGGATCCAGTCCGGCAGCCATGCATCCGGCACGCCGCAGACCGCCTTGCGGATCACCACTTCATAATCCTCACCCAGCACTTCGCCGAGAACGCCCCTCAAGCGTGGATCTTGCTCTATGAACTGCAAATCTTCATCGAAATCATTGAGAAAATTGAAGCTTTTGGTCGGATTGGCGTTGAAATGGTTTTCCTGGGCCAAGTATTCCGCTTCACTCATGAACAGATCGCCGCCAAAGGCGCGGGCAGCGGTCATGGCACGATAAAGCGCCTGAGTTTTCTCGACATTCAGGATTTCCCCGAACAGATGAGCGCCCTGCTCCTTCAGATTTTTCAAGCAACTCGACATGATCCACTCGCTTAAAAGGTACGAAAACACGCTGATAACCTTATCGGCGGAGTGGATTTTAAATTGAGTCGAAAGCCGAAAATAGCGGGCGCGCGCCCAGCGCCCGGCAAGGCCGCGACAGGTGGACAACCCCTCGGCTCATCGTCAGTATCTACGCCTGCGCCATGAGCTGGGAGAAAGCAGGCCGTGATCATCATCGCCGGGAAAAACAACATTGCCGTACACGGGCTGGAGCTGGCCCTCAGACACTTCCCCGCACAGGCCCTGGCAGTGGTCTGCAACCGCAATGACAGCGGGGTCGATACCTGGCAGCGCTCTCTTCGCGCGGCGGCAAGGCGTCACGCGGTCAAGGAAATCAGCCTGGAGGACGCCTACGAGCTGACCACCACCGCCTTCCTTTCCCTGGAGTTCGATCAACTGGTGGTACCTTCACGGTTCTCGGTCGCGAATCTCTTCAATATCCATTTTTCGCAACTTCCCGCCTACAAGGGCATGTTCACCTCCGTCTGGCCCCTGCTCCATGGCAGGCAGGAAGCGGCCGTGACACTGCACTACATCGAACCCGGCATCGATACGGGTGATATCGTCGCCCAACAGACATTTCCGGTGCCTGCTTGGTGGACGTGCCGGGACCTTTACTTTGCGTTCAACCAACAGGCTGGCCAATTACTGGAGCACTGGTTCCTTCGATTGGTGGGCGGGTCCGTCGATGCCCGGCCTCAGGCTGCCGAGGGATCGAGTTATTTCTCGAAAACCTCGATCAACTACGCCGAGTCAGGTATAGCCCCCGTCACGACAGCATGGGAATGCGTCAATAAAATCAGGGCCTTCAGCTTTCGCGAGTATCAATTGCTGAAGTGGCAAGGGAGGCCGGTGGTTTCGGCGGGCATCCTGGACGACAAGTCGACCTGCAAACCGGGAACGGTCGTCCGGCAAAGCGATGACTACGCCGATATCGCCAGCATCGATTTCGATGTCCGCCTTTTCTTCGACCGGTTACCCGCGATGCTCCAGGCCTGCGAGCGGGGAGACTTGGAAACGGTCATCAGGCTGGAACAGAACATCGCCGGCTACGACGATGCCAACGAGAAAGGCTGGACCCCTCTCATCGTTGCCAGTTATGCCGGAGCCTACGAGGTCGTGAGCTGGCTCCTGAAAAAGGGGGCCTCACCAAACCGCGCCAACAACAAGGGCACGACGCCCTTGATGTACGCCAAGGATGCCTATTTCTCTGGCCGCTGCCGCAAGACATTCTTTTTGTTGCACCAATGTGGCGCTGACCTGGATGCACTGGACCATTCAGGCAAGCATCTTTCGGACTATCTGACCAAGGCGCAGTTCGCTGAACTCTTGACGCAACTGGAACGTTACCCAGCCAATCTTCTTGCAGGCATCGTCAAGTCCTCGCAAGCCGGACTGACAGCCCGAGCACGTGCAGGGTTGACAAGCCGATGGGCCATTGCAAACTACGCACACGCCCAATTTCCGGGCGGTCGTTGTTCAGTTAGGTGAGGCATGCCTGTGTGGTCGAGCAAAAAAGCGCGCGTCCTGATTTTCGGGGTGGGCTCCGGCGGGGTCAATTTTTATAAGAGTTCCCGCAGGCGCTTACGCGTACTGGGTTTTGTCGACAACAACTCGAAGAGGCAAGGCCAGCAGTTGTTTGGAAAGTTGATCTACGCGCCTCACGAATTGGCGCAACTGAATTTCGACAAAGTCATTATTGCCAGTGATTACTATGTCGAAATCTATCCACAGCTCATCGGCCTGGGACTGGCGGATACGCAGGTGGAAATTTTTCACCAGCAGGCAAACCAGAACACTTCGGTTTTCCAGCGGCTTCGTAGTGTCGGCACGGAACGGTTCCTTGAGTGGATGTGTCGACGTGAGGGATGGGTCTCGGACCTGTTGTTCGCCTTGTTTTCCAGAACCGGTTCAGGAAAACAACAAGGACTCGAACGCTTGCCGTTACAGTGGCTGGATCAGACCGATGAGTTCAAGGTTCATGTTTTCCGTCCGGCGCTTGCGGGACAGGTTCATGGGCCGCGATTCCTGGGACAGCAGGTTCCGCCCACCGACGTCACTCTCCCGGAGGTTGCACTTCATCATTTGCGCCAAGGGCAGGTCGCGCCCGTCTCGCGCTCGGTCATCCTTCCCGATGGACGCTTGCTCATCGAGCGCATCACCACCGTTGAACATCACAAGGCGGACTACAGCGTTGCTCACGTGGTGTTCCACGGCGAGGGGCTGGCACTGGTACGTGTCAATGAGCCCGCACGGATTGAAAAAGGTATCCTGATAAACGGATGCAGCGAGGTGAACTATTATCACTGGGTAGTGGAAGTCTTGTCCCAGTTACAGTTCATTGCCGAGCTGCCTGAACGATATGCCGACTACCCCATTCTTATCTCGGGGCGCAGCAGAAACATCCCGTCCATACGCACACTGATAGACAGTTTCGGAATCGACCGCCCATTCATCTATCTCGACACCCTGCAGACTTACCGTGTCGACGATCTGTTGTTTATCACGGCACCGAACAACATGATCGCCAACTTCAAGGACGGCGTCAAAAACACCACCGCAAGCAACTACGCACGCCCCGAGTCCATTCAGTTTCTTCGAGAGAAGGCGCTAAGCCTGGCGCAGGGCATCCCAAGCACCGAGCGACCCAAGCGGGTTTTTCTGGCGCGCAAAGGTTATCTGCGTCAATACAACCAGGGCGAAATCATCGAACTGCTGCGGCCGTATGGATTCACCAGCGTCTACATGGAGGATCTGGACGTCAGCCAGCAAGTGGCGATCATGGCGAGCGCAGAAATGATCGTGGGCCCCACTGGCGCCGCCTGGACCAACATCATGTTCGCCTCCAAGGGAACGCAGGCCTTGTGCTGGATGGCCGAGGAGTATGGGAATCTATCCTGCTTCTCGAATCTGGCAGCGATTGTCGGTGTGGAAATGGATTTCCTGACCTACCCAACCGGCGCACGAAACTCCAGGGAGCTCTATTACCGGGGCTACCACCTTGACGCAGCGAAGGTCAGGGCATGGATTGAGCAACGACTGCCGGATACGCCGGCCGGCTGAACACGTGGATCAGGTAGGTACCCGATCTGAACAAGGTCAAACAAACCCAACCGTTAGCAGGAACCCCAAAACGATGACAGACCTGAACACCCTGCGCGCCAGCCTCGAAAGCGGCGAGCACGCCTTTGCCGATACCCTGGCCTTCATCGCCGCCGGCTACGACTACCGGCCCCAGGCCTTCACCAACGGCGCCGTGGAAAACGCCGCCGGGCAGAACGAAGGCTCGTGCAAGACCCTGGGCCTGGCCCTGCTCGAAGGCCTGAGCGACCAGCAGACGCTGCTGGCGTTCGGCGAACACTACCGCTCGGTGCTGGCAACCCCGGAGGGTAGCGACCACGGCAATATCCGCGCGCTGATCAAGCACGGCCTGGCCGGCGTGAAGTTCACCGCGCAGCCACTGACCCGCCGCTGACGCCTTTGGACTGCCCCAAGAAGTTGGCCCCTCATCCAACTCTTGGGGGGCAGTCCACTTTGTGGGAGCCGGCTTGCTGGCGATCCGCCGACAGGCGGCCATCCAGCATCTTGCCGGTATGAGTGAGATCGCAATCGCCAGCAAGCGTAGCGCCGCCCGGCCGGCTCCCACAGAAAGCGACATTGTTTGGCCCAAAATAAAAAACCGGCCCCAAGAGGCCGGTTTTTTCATTTCAGGCTCACTCAGAACGAAGCGTTCTGCAGACCGTCCAGGTAACGCTCGGTGTCCAGTGCCGCCATGCAGCCGGCACCAGCCGAGGTAATCGCCTGGCGGTACACGTGGTCAGCCACGTCGCCCGCCGCGAAGATACCCTCGACGCTGGTCGCTGTCGCATTGCCTTCACGGCCGCCCTGTACCACCAGGTAGCCATCCTTCAGTTCCAGCTGGCCTTCGAACAGCGAGGTGTTCGGGGTGTGGCCGATCGCGATGAACACGCCGTCGACCTTGATCTCGTCGAAACTGCCGTCGTTGTTCTTCAGACGGGCACCGGTCACACCCATGTTGTCGCCAAGGACTTCGTCCAGGGTGGCGTTCAGCTTGAGAATGATCTTGCCTTCGGCCACACGGGCGTGCAGCTTGTCGATCAGGATTTTCTCGGCACGGAAGGTGTCGCGACGGTGGATCAGGGTCACGGTGCTGGCGATGTTGGCCAGGTACAGCGCCTCTTCCACGGCGGTGTTGCCACCACCGACCACGGCGACCGGCTTGTTGCGATAGAAGAAGCCGTCACAGGTCGCGCAGGCCGAAACGCCCTTGCCCATGAATGCCTCTTCCGAAGGCAGGCCCAGGTAGCGGGCGCTGGCGCCGGTGGCGATGATCAGGGCGTCGCAGGTGAAAGTACCGCTGTCGCCCACCAGGGTGTAGGGCTTCTTGGTGAAGTCCACCGCGTTGATGTGGTCGAAGACGATTTCGGTCTCGAAGCGCTCGGCGTGTTCACGCATGCGCTCCATCAGCGCCGGGCCGGTCAGGCCATGCACGTCACCGGGCCAGTTGTCGACTTCAGTGGTGGTGGTCAGTTGGCCGCCGGCCTGCATGCCGGTGATCAGCAGCGGCTTGAGGTTGGCCCGGGCCGCATAGACCGCCGCACTGTAACCGGCAGGGCCGGAACCGAGAATAATCACCCGCGAATGACGTACTTCAGACATGACTCACTCCTGTCGACCGCCCGTATGGCACCGGGACGGAACGCCGGCAAACCGGCTGGAATAAAAAAGGACTGCGAAAGCGCTTGGGGAAGGCTTGTAGCACACAGTCCTGAAAAATAATGTTGTGCAGCGTATCGAGGGGCCAAAGATTAAGGAAATACGCAATAACAATCCAGCTCATAGCAGGTCTCTATCCCTAAGGACGTCCTGCGCGACACCTTTGTTACCGTAAATGTCGACGCTTTCACCGCCAGAGCAAAGTCGGTAAGGTCGGCGCGTTTTCACCTGCTTCGGAGCCTGTTATGCCCGCACCCGTGATGTCCGGCCCGCACTACCTGCGCGAGGGCCTCAAACTGGTCCTCAGCCCGGGACTGCGCCTGTTTGTCCTGCTGCCACTGCTGGTCAACCTGGTGCTGTTCGTCGGGCTGATCTATTTCGCCGGCCACGAGTTCAGCCTCTGGGTCGATCACCTGATGCCGACCCTGCCCGGCTGGCTGAGCTTTCTCAACTACATCCTCTGGCCACTGTTCGTGGTGCTGGTGATCCTGATGGTGTTCTTCACCTTCACGATGCTGGCCAACATCATCGCCTCGCCGTTCAACGGTTTTCTCGCGGAAAAGGTCGAGGTGGTGGTGCGCGGCAGCGACAATTTCCCGGCCTTCAGCTGGAGCGAGCTGCTGGCGATGGTGCCACGGACCCTGGCGCGGGAAATGCGCAAGCTGGGCTATTTCCTGCCGCGAGCCATCGGCCTGTTCATCCTGTCGTTCATCCCGGTGGTGAATATCATTGCTGCACCTTTGTGGCTGTTGTTCGGGGTCTGGATGATGGCGATCCAGTACATCGACTATCCGGCGGACAACCACAAGATGAGCTGGCAGGACATGCTCGCCTGGTTGCGCAGCAAGCGCTGGCAGAGCATGAGTTTCGGCGGCAGCGTCTACCTGGTGCTGCTGATCCCGGTGGTCAACCTGCTGATGATGCCGGCGGCGATTGCCGGGGCGACGCTGTTCTGGGTACGGGAACGCGGGGATGAGGCGCTGGCGCCGGTTGCACGCTGACGCCAGGCCAGCCAGATGGCACCGGGCCAGGAATCGGCCCGGTGTTCGTTTCAGCTCGGGAGTGCAAAAATACCGATCAGGGCGAACGCCCAGACGATACCGCCGAGCACGATCACCAGGTAGTTGAGCGGGCCGAAGCTGGCGTTGCTCTCACCCTCGACATCACCACTGGCAAAGTTGATGGCCTGCTGGCCCTGCCAGGTGATGAAGACCTGGGCGAATACCCAGAAGGTGCTGAGCACCACCAGCAAGGATCCGCCGATATTTTTCCTGACCAGGGTCTCCAGCACGTTGCTGAGCACCGCGCAGACCACAAACAGGGTCGCCCACAGCGAAGCATCCCAACGATAGCCACGACCGCTGGCGAGAATGCTCTTCTCGACGTTGCGGTACAGCGCGTGCACGAAGAAGATCGCGAAGATCCCTCGGGCGACCGGCCAGATATCCAACTGCGTCGACGCCTTGTACTGGCTCCAGTTCTTGTAGGACCAATAGATCTGGTACAGCCCCAGGCTGAAGATGAACAGCACGAAGAACTTGGCTTTGGACACCACGTAGAAGCGGCCGGTGGCCTCGCTGCGCGGTGCATTCAGGTCCGCCTGGGGCGGTGCATAGATATTGTCGGTCACGGAATCTCCTTGAAGGTGGTGGACACACCTGATGATAACGAGCCCGTGACCCGGATATCGAGGACGCAAAGGGCAGTCTGGAGCCTTCGTCACAAATCCATCACCCAAATGCCACAACCCCGCAACGGCTCCGGGTGAATACTGCAATCATGACGACAGCTCTGCATATCACCCTGATCACCGAAACCTTCCCACCCGAAATCAACGGCGTGGCCAATACCCTTGGCCGCCTGTGCGAGGGATTGCGCGCCCGTGGTCATCAAGTCGAGCTGGTACGCCCGCGGCAGAACTGTGACCTGAACCGCCCCAGCGATACCCAACTGCTGCTCTGTCGCGGCTGGCCACTGCCGGGCTATCCGGGCCTGCAATGGGGGCAGTCGTCGATGCACAAGCTGTTGCGCCGCTGGAAACGCCAGCGCCCCGATGTGCTGTACATCGCGACCGAAGGTCCCCTGGGGCTCTCCGCGTTGCGCGCGGCACGCCGCCTGGGGATCTCCGTGGTCAGCGGTTTCCACACCAATTTCCAGCAGTATTCCAACCAGTACGGTCTGGGGATGCTGACGCGATTTCTGACCCACTACCTGCGCTGGTTCCACAATCGCTCCAAGCTGACCCTGGTTCCCAGTGTCAGCCAGCGCCTGGAGCTGGAGCGGCGCCACTTCGAACGCCTGGAACTGCTGTCGCGAGGCGTCGACAGCCAGTTGTTCCACCCGGCCAAGCGGCAGAATACGCTGCGGGAAAGCTGGGGACTGGCACCAGACGATATTGCAGTCATGTACGTCGGGCGGTTGGCGACCGAGAAGAACCTCGGCCTGCTGGGCCGGACTTTCCAGTCCTTGCAGGCGACTTATCCACAACGGACGATGAAGCTGGTCGTGGTCGGCGACGGCCCGTTACGCTCCTCGCTGGAGCAGGAGCTGCCCAGAGCGATTTTCTGCGGCACCCAGCGTGGCGAGGCCCTGGCGGCGCACTACGCCTGCGGCGACCTGTTCGTATTTCCCAGCCTGACCGAGACCTTCGGCAATGTAGTGCTTGAGGCACTGGCCTCGGGCCTGGCGGTGGTCGCCTATGACCAGGCGGCCGCAGCCCAGCACATTCGCCATGGCTACAACGGCGTGCTGGCGATGCCCGGCGATGAGGACGCCTTCCGGGATGCGGCCTGCTGGCTGCTCGAAGGCGGGGAAACCTTGCGCAATGTGCGTCTGAACGCCCGTCAGCATGCCAGCCGGCAGAGCTGGGGGGCGATCGTCGAGCAATTCGAGATGAAGTTGCGCCGCGCCTGTGAAGCGGAACAGGGGACGCCCCATGCGCCCCCTGTTCCCAGATAGACCTCAAACGAGACTGGTCAGGGCCTCGCGGCTGAACGGCAGAATGTCCTGCTCGCGGCCGTCGCGCACTTTCACTGCCCAGTCCGGGTCGACCAGCAACGCGCGGCCCACCGCCACCAGGTCGAACTCATCGTTGTTCAGACGCTCCAGCAGCTTCTCCAGGCTCGCCGGCTGGGCCACCTTGTCGGTATTGACCATGAACTGCAGGAACTCACCATCCAGGCCGACGCTGCCCACGGTGATGGTCGGCTTGCCGGTCAGCTTGCGGGTCCAGCCGGCCAGATTGAGTGTCGAACCGTCGAACTCCGGCTCCCAGAAGCGTCGCGTCGAGCAATGGAAGATATCCACACCGGCCTCGGCCAGCGGCTTGAGGAACTCGCCCAGCGCCTCCGGGGTTTGCACCAGGCGCGCGGTGTAGTCCTGCTGCTTCCACTGGGAGAAACGGAAAATGATCGGAAAGCCCGGGCCGACGGCGGCGCGCACGGCCCGGATCAGCTCGATGGCGAAGCGCGAACGGTTGGCCAGACTGCCACCGTATTCGTCACTGCGCTGGTTGCTGCCCTCCCAGAAGAACTGATCGATCAGGTAACCGTGGGCGCCGTGGATCTCGACACCGTCCATGCCGATGGCCTGGGCATCCTTCGCCGCCTGGGCGAAGGCGGCGATCACGTCCTGGATGTCCTGGTGGGTCATGCCGTGGACCACCACCTGGCCGTCCTTGAGTTTTTCACTCGGGCCGTAGCCGGGCACACTGGCATCCGGCTCGGTGCCCAGGCGCCGCACGTTGCCCACGTGCCAGAGCTGCGGCACGATCCTGCCCCCCTCGGCATGCACCGCGTCGACCACCTTCTTCCAGCCGGCCAGGGCCGCTTCACCATAGAAATGCGGCACGTTCGGATAACCGTTGGCCGCCGGGTGACCGACGGTGGTGCCTTCGGTGACGATCAGGCCGACGCCGGCCGCCGCACGCTTGCGGTAGTACTCGATGACTTTCGAATTGGGCACGCCACCCGGGGAGAACGAACGGGTCATCGGCGCCATCACCACGCGGGTCGGCAGCTCCAGGGCACCGAGATGGAAAGGCTTGAACAGGGCTTGGACCGACATGGGGCACTCCACGGCTGAAGGGAATTTATGATCAGGATAATATTCCGTCAGCCGAGGGGCGAACAGCACTATTGATCTGAGTGATCAAGCTCGAAAAGTGTCAGGAACCCGGCCGCGCCAGAACAGCGCTGAACCCTGTGGAAGCCGGCCGGGCAGCTCCCACAGGGATCGCGCCTGGCGGTTTCTTGTGGGCGAAGGCTTCAACGAAGCGTCGGACCGCCGCGAAGAAGCCCTCAACCCTTGCGCAGAACCCTAGAATCTCCCACAGGTTCGCCCCAGGAAGTCCGGTTGTCACGGACCGGTATCAGGCCAATGCCTTCTCGATGGCCTGGACCACTGCCGGGTCATCCGGCGCCGTGCGCGGCGAGAAGCGTGCAAGTACGCGACCGTCCTTGCCCATCAGGAATTTCTCGAAGTTCCAGGTGATGTCACCGGGGAACTCGGCGCCCTCGCCCGCCAGCAGCCGATACAACTGGTGACGATCATGGCCGTTGACCTCCAGCTTGCGGCTCAACGGAAAGGTCACGCCGTAGTTGAGGCTGCAGAATTCGCGAATCTCGTCTTCAGAACCCGGCTCCTGGCCGGCGAACTGGTTGCACGGCACGCCCAGCACCGAGAACCCCTGGCCCTTGTATTGCTGGTAGAGGTTTTCCAGTGCCGCGTACTGCGGCGTCAGGCCACATTTGGAGGCGACATTGACCACCAGCACGACATGCCCCTTGAAGGGTGCGAGGGGCAGGTCCTGGCCATCCAGCGCCACCAGCGTAAGGTCGTGAAAAGCACTCATGGCGAACTCCCGATAATCCCGTGTTACGTCTCGACATTGTTGCCCGACACCATGACCGGTTTCCAGCGATGAAACCGCGGCGGACTAAAAAGGCGCCCGTGGGCGCCTTCCTACAACCAGAGCTTAGCAGCAGAACTCAGTGGTGATGGCCGCCTTCGCCATGGATGTGACCATGGGCGATTTCTTCCTGGCTGGCGTCACGGATGTTGACGATCTTGACCTTGAAGTTCAGGCGCTGGCCAGCCAGCGGGTGGTTGCCGTCGACGGTGACGTCGTCGCCGTCCAGGTCACGGATGGTGACGATCTGCATCTGGCCATCCGGAGCGGAAGCGTGGAACTGCATGCCCACTTCCAGCTCGTCGACGCCTTCGAACATGCCGCGGCTCAGGGTGCTGACCAGTTCAGCCGAGTATTCGCCGTAGGCATCTTCAGGCTCGACGGTGACGTTCAGTTCGTCACCCGCGGCCTTGCCTTCCAGAGCCTTTTCCAGGCCTGGAATGATGTTGCCTGCACCTTGCAGGTACACCAGCGGCGCGCCGCCGGCAGAGCTGTCGATGACCTCACCAGCGTCGTTGGTCAGGGTATAGTCGATGGACACAGCCTTATTGGCGGCGATCAGCATGGGGCGGGACCTTTTGCAGAAGAATGAAGAGCGGACAAGTCTAAACAAGGATTCGCCCGAAAGCGAACGGAACCCGGACGGACGGGTTGAACCGGCCCCCTCCTTCATCATCGGTTTCCACCAGGATGAGGACGGTCACTGGGTTGCCGAGCTGTCCTGCGGCCATACCCAGCACCTGCGCCACCAGCCACCGTGGCAGTCGCGTGCCTGGGTGCTGGACGCGGTGCGGCGTTCGGCCCGGATCGGCCAACGCTTTGCATGTGGTTGGTGCGCACAGGGCTCGGTTAGCGCTAACCTTGGCGTCTGAATATCGCAGGGGATCAACCATCGGTCCCCGCAGTTGCGCTCCACAAGAGACTACGCATGCAAACTTTCTTTATCGCGCCCACCGATTTTGGCGTGGGTCTGACCTCGATCAGCCTCGGGCTGGTCCGCACGCTGGAACGCGCCGGCCTGAAGGTCGGTTTCTTCAAGCCCATCGCCCAGCCACACCCGGGTGATACCGGACCGGAGCGTTCGACCGAACTGGTGGCCCGTACCCACGGTCTCAAGCCGCCCCAACCGCTGGGCCTGGCCCATGTCGAGCGGATGCTCGGCGACGGCCAGCTCGACGAACTGCTGGAAGAAATCATCACCCTGTACCAGCAGGCCGCGATCGGCAAGGACGTGCTGGTGGTCGAAGGCATGGTCCCGACCCGGGCGGCCAGCTACGCCGCGCGGGTCAACCTGCACCTGGCGAAGAGCCTGGATGCCGAGGTGATCCTGGTCTCGGCACCGGAAAACGAAGTGCTGACCGAGCTGTCCGGCCGGGTCGAGTTGCAGGCGCAACTGTTTGGCGGCCCGAAGGACCCCAAGGTTCTCGGCGTGATTCTCAACAAGGTGCGCGCCGACGAGAGCATGGAGGCCTTTGCCGCCCGTCTCAAGGAACACTCGCCGTTGTTGCGCAGCGGCGACTTCCGCCTGCTCGGCTGCATCCCCTACCAGCCAGAACTGAACGCACCGCGGACCCGCGACGTCGCCGAGCTGCTGGGCGCCCAGGTGCTCAACGCCGGCGACTATGAAACCCGGCGCATGTCGAAGATCATCCTCTGCGCCCGCACCGTCCTCAACACCCTGCAACTGCTCAAGCCCGGCGTGCTGGTGGTGACCCCGGGCGATCGCGACGACATCATCCTCGCCGTCAGCCTGGCGGCACTCAATGGCGTGCCGCTGGCCGGCCTGCTGCTGACCAGCGACACCAAGCCCGATCCTCGGCTGATGGAACTCTGCCGCGGCGCACTCCAGGCCGGCCTGCCGGTACTGTCGGTGAGCACCGGCTCCTACGACACCGCCAACCAGCTCAACAGCCTGAACAAGGAAATCCCGGTCGATGACCGCGAGCGGGCGGAGATCATCACCGACTTCGTCGCCAGCCACCTCGACGCCCAGTGGCTGCACCAGCGTTGTGGTACCCCGCGGGAGATGCGCCTGACGCCGGCGGTGTTCCGCTATCAGTTGATCCAGCGCGCCCAGCAGGCCAACAAGCGCATCGTCCTGCCCGAAGGCAGCGAGCCGCTGACCGTGCAGGCGGCGGCGATCTGCCAGGCGCGGGGCATTGCTCGCTGCGTGCTGCTGGCCAAGCCGGCGGATGTCGAGGCGGTGGCCAAGGCCCACGGTTTCGAGTTGCCGCCGGGGCTGGAGATTCTCGATCCGGACGAAATCGGCAAGCGTTACGCCGAGCCGATGGTGGCCTTGCGCAAGAACAAGAGCCTGAACACGCCGATGGCCGAGCAGCAACTGGAAGACCCGGTGGTGATCGGCACCATGATGCTGGCGCTGGACGAGGTCGACGGCCTGGTTTCCGGCGTGATCCACTCCACCGCCAATACCATCCGTCCGGCCCTGCAACTGATCAAGACCGCGCCGGGTTGCACCCTGGTGTCGTCGGTGTTCTTCATGCTGTTCCCCGAGCAGGTGCTGGTCTACGGCGACTGCGTGATGAACCCGCACCCATCCGCCACCGAACTGGCGGAAATCGCCCTGCAGAGCGCGGATTCGGCCCAGGCCTTTGGCATCGCCCCGCGCGTGGCGATGATCAGCTATTCCAGCGGCGAATCGGCCAGCGGCGAGGAAGTGGAGAAGGTTCGCGAGGCCACCCTGCTGGCCCACGAGGCCCAGCGCGACCTGCTGATCGACGGGCCGTTGCAGTACGACGCCGCCGCCAACGAAAACGTCGCCCGGCAACTGGCGCCCAACAGCCAGGTGGCCGGCCGCGCCACGGTATTCGTGTTCCCCGACCTGAACACCGGCAACACCACCCACAAGGCAGTGCAACGCAGTGCCGACTGCGTCAGCCTGGGGCCGATGCTGCAGGGCCTGCGCAAGCCGGTCAACGACCTGCCGCGCGGCGCCCAGGTCGACGACATCGTCTACACCATCGCACTGACGGCGATCCAGGCCGCCAACCGACCTGTGGATATCTGAAGCGGCTGCACACGACCACCGTTGTCCGCTACCCTCATGCCATAAGGCGTGGGGGCTGCGGCCGCTCGCTCAAACAAGAATGCATTCCCGAGAAAGAACACCATGCTCGACTTCCTTCCGGCGCCCCTGCGCGGCCTGCTCGCCTCGCTGCTGCTGGCGTTGAACACCCTGCTGCTGTGCTCGTTCCTGTTCTGCGTGGCACTGTTCAAGGCCCTGCCCTTCGCCCTGACCCAGCGTTTCAGCCACTGGCTGATGAACCACACCCATGAGGCCTGGATCAGCAACAACAAGGCCTGGATGCATCTGGTCTGCAAGACCCGCTGGCATCTCCATGGTCTGGAGGGGCTGGACTACGAGCACTCCTACCTGGTCACCAGCAATCACCAGAGTTGGGTCGATATTCTGGTACTGCAGCACGTGCTCAACCGACGGATCCGCCCGTTGAAGTTCTTTCTCAAGCAGGAACTGATCTGGGTTCCGGTAATCGGCCTGGCCTGGTGGGCCCTGGGTTTTCCCTTCATGAAGCGCTATTCGAAGGCGTATCTGGAGAAACACCCAGAGAAGAAAGGCAAGGATCTGGAAACCACCCGCAAGACCTGCGCGAAGTTTCGCAAGAACCCTGTGGGTATCTTCAACTTCGCCGAAGGCACACGCTTCACCGCCGGCAAGCATGCGCAGCAGCAATCGCCATTTCGCTACCTGCTCAAGCCCAAGGCCGGTGGCATCGCTTTCGTACTGGATGCCATGGGCGAACAGCTGGAATCCATCGTCAACGTGACCATTCACTACCCGGCTGGACGGCCAGGGTTCTGGGACCTGTTGTGCGGCAAGGTGCGGGAGGTGGTGGTGCATTTCGAAGAGCTGAGGATTCCACCACAGTTCATCGGCAGGAACTACGAACAGGACGCCGAGTACCGGCAAGCGTTCCAGGCCTGGATCAACCAACTGTGGGCGGACAAGGATGCCTTGCTCGCGCGCCTGCACAGTGAGCACCCCGCCAAGGCCTGAGCGGCGCTCGCCACAGGAGGCCTCATGGCACTCGGTGATGGAAACTGAAGGCCCATGAAAAAGCCCGCAACCGATCACTCGGTCGCGGGCTTTTTTGTGGCCGGCGAAGCTTAGATCGCGCCGCGCTGGCGCAGCAGATCCAGCACCTGCTTGACGCTGTCCTCCAGCGACAGCGCCTGGGTGTCGATCACCAGATCGGCATTGAGCGGCACATCGTACGGGAAGGACTCGCCCGGGATATTGTCGCCACCGGCTGCGTACAGGCCCTGTGGATCACGCTCGCGGCAGACCAGCGGCGAAGCCTGGACATAGACGGTGAGCAGACGCTCGCCACCGATCAGGGACTTGGCCTGCTCGCGGCCCTCGGCATCCGGCGCGACGAACGCGGCCAGGGTCAACAGGCCGGCTTCGTTGAACTGGCGCGCCACGTGGGCGGCACGGCGCCAATTTTCGGTACGACCGGCACGGTCCTGCGGCAGCCCCTTGTTCAGGTCGTGGCGCAGGTTCTGGCCATCCAGCACGAACACCGCGCGCCCCATGTCGAACAGCTTGCGCTCCACGGCGTAGGCCAGGGTGCTCTTGCCCGCGCCCGACAGGCCGGTGAACAGCACGGTCGCCGGTTGCTGGCCGAAGCGTTGGGCACGCTCCTCGGTCGCGACATGGGCCAGCTTGCCATGATGGGTGGCACTGCCGTGGGCCAGCGGCTGAGCGACAATCATGCCGGCGCCGACGGTGCCGTTGGTCAGGCGGTCGATGACGATGAACGCACCGGTGGTGCGGTTGCTGTCGTAACCGTCCAGGGCGATCGGCGCATCGAGGGCGATCTTGACCTTGCCGATCTCGTTCAGTTGCAGGGCACTGGCCGAGCCTTCCTCCAGGGTGTTCACGTCGACCCGGTGAACGATGCTGGCAATCGAGCCCGGCACGTAGCTGGTGGCGCGCTTGATGTCGTATTTCTTGCCCGGCAGCATCGGCTCCTCGGCCATCCATACCAGCATGGCCTCGAAGCTGTCGGTCACCGGCGGGACATTGTCGGCATGCACCAGCAGGTCGCCACGGGAGATGTCGATCTCGTCTTCCATGGTCAGGGTGATGGCCTGGCCGGGACCGGCATGTTCCAGTTCACCTTCGTAAGTGACGATGGATTTCACCCGGCTGCTCTTGCCCGACGGCAGGACCACCACTTCGTCGCCCTTCTTCACGACGCCGCTGGCCAGGGTGCCGGCGAAACCGCGGAAATTCAGGTTCGGCCGGTTGACGTACTGCACCGGGAAACGCAGGTCGGTGAGGTTGCGGTCGCCCGCCACTTCCACGGTCTCGAGAATCTCCATCAACGACTGGCCGGTGTACCACGGCGAACGCTCGCTCTTGTTCACCACGTTGTCGCCCTTGAGCGCCGACATCGGCACGAAGTGCAGGCTCGACGGCTTCATCTTCAGACCTTCGGCGAACTTCAGGTAGTCGGCCTTGATCGACTCGAACACGCCCTGGTCGAAGTCCTTGAGGTCCATCTTGTTGATGGCAACGACGATGTGCTTGATGCCCAGCAGGGAGGCGATGAAGCTGTGGCGACGGGTCTGGGTCTGCACGCCGTAGCGGGCATCCACCAGGATGATCGCCAGGTCACAGGTGGAAGCACCGGTGGCCATGTTGCGGGTGTACTGCTCATGGCCGGGGGTGTCGGCGATGATGAACTTGCGCTTGGCGGTGGAGAAATAGCGGTAGGCCACATCGATGGTGATGCCCTGCTCGCGCTCGGCCTGCAGGCCATCGACCAGCAGTGCCAGGTCGACTTCCTCACCGGTGGTGCCGACTTTCTTCGAATCGCGAGTGATGGCTTCCAGATGGTCTTCGTAGATCATCTTCGAGTCGTGCAGCAGGCGCCCGATCAGGGTGCTCTTGCCGTCATCGACGTTGCCGCAGGTCAGGAAGCGCAGCAACTCTTTACGTTCGTGCTGGCTCAGGTAGGCGAGGATGTCCTCGCTGATCAGATCGGATTGGTGCGACATGCTTAGACCCTAATTAGAAATAGCCCTGACGTTTCTTGTCTTCCATGGAACCGGCGCCATCGTGGTCGATGACCCGGCCCTGGCGCTCGGAAGTACGCGTCAGGAGCATTTCCTGAATGATGTCCGTGAGGGTTTCGGCCTCGGACTCCACCGCGCCCGTCAACGGGTAGCAGCCAAGGGTACGGAAACGCACCTTTTTCTTGACGATACGGGCCTTTTCCTCGTCGGACAGGTGCTCGAGGATGCGCTCGTCGTCGATCATGATCAGGGTGCCGTTCTTCTCGATGACTTCACGCTCGGCGGCGAAGTACAACGGCACGATCGGGATGCCTTCGAGATAGATATATTGCCAGATGTCCAGTTCGGTCCAGTTCGACAGCGGGAAGACGCGGATCGACTCGCCCTTGTTGACCTTGCCGTTGTAGACGTTCCACAGCTCCGGGCGCTGGTTCTTCGGGTCCCAGCGGTGTTTGCTGTCGCGGAAGGAATACACGCGCTCCTTGGCACGGGACTTCTCTTCGTCACGGCGGGCGCCGCCGAAGGCCGCGTCGAAGCCATGCTTGTCCAGTGCCTGCTTGAGGCCCTGGGTCTTCATGATGTCGGTGTGCTTGGAACTGCCGTGGGTGAACGGGTTGATGCCCTGAGCCACCCCTTCCGGGTTGACGTGGGTGATCAGATCCAGGCCCATTTCCGCGACCATGCGATCACGGAACTTGTACATTTCCTGGAATTTCCACTGGGTGTCGACATGCATCACCGGAAACGGCAGCTTGCCGGGAAAAAACGCCTTGCGTGCCAGGTGCAGCATCACGGCGGAATCTTTGCCGATGGAGTACAGCATCACCGGGTTGTCGAACTCGGCGGCCACCTCGCGGATGATGTGGATGCTTTCCGCCTCCAGCTGTTTCAGATGCGTCAGTTTGTCGACCATGGCTACTCACGAAAAGCGTTCTTGTGGACGGCCAGCGGGCCGTGTTCGAGCCAGGCATGCTAGCACAGCGACCTATTCTATTGATTAGGCCGGATAGATCGAAACGATATAAGAATATATCCCCTCGTTTGGCTGCCAGCCCTTTCCGGAGGCCGGCCCGGCGGGCTCAGATCGGGTTCGGGCAATCGATGAACAGGTGTTCCAGAGCGAAGCGCCGCGCCAGATACTCACCCAGGGCCTGCACACCATAACGCTCGGTGGCATGGTGGCCGGCAGCGATGAAACTGATGCCGTTTTCCTGCGCGCTGTGAAAGGTCTGCTCAGAGGCCTCGCCGCTCAGGTACAGGTCGACCCCGGCCTGCACCGCCTGGTCGATGTAGCCCTGGCCGCCGCCGGTGCACCAGCCGACCCGGCGGATCATCTCGCCGCCTTCGATCAGCAGCGGCTCGCGCCCCAGCGCCTCCTGGACCTTGCGGGCGAAATCGCGCGGGGTCATCGGTTCGTTGAGGGAGCCGATCAGGCCAACCACCTTGGGGTTCTCGGGGTCCAGCGGGCCCTCGACAGTGATGTCCAACTGACGGGCGAGCTGCACGTTATTGCCGACCTCAGGGTGCAGGTCCAGTGGCAGGTGGTAGGCCAACAGGCTGATGTCATGCTTGAGCAGGGTTTTCAGCCGACGTTGTTTCATCCCCACGACACAGGGGTCTTCGCCCTTCCAGAAGTAACCGTGGTGCACGAGTACCAGGTCGGCCCCGGCCTCCACCGCCGCGTCGAGCAGCGCCTGGCTGGCGGTGACCCCGCTGACGATCCGGGTGACCTGCGGCCGGCCTTCGACCTGCAGGCCGTTGGGGCAGTAATCGGCGATTCGCGAAATGCCGAGAAAGCGGTTCGCCTCCTCGACCAGGGTACTCAGGGCAACGGCCATAAAAACTCCTCAATATCCCATCCAGAGGCGCTCGCAGCCTCGTATAATGCGCGACATTATGGGCCGTCCCGGATGGCCTGCAACCTCCCAGGACGTGTTCAATGCTCAAGGCTCTGCGTTTTTTCGGCTGGCCGCTGGTGGTCGGCGTGCTGGCCGCTTTGCTGATTATCCAGCGTTACCCCCAGTGGGTCGGCCTGCCTGACCTGGATGTGAACCTGCAACAGGCCCCGCAGACCGCGACCATCCAGCAGGGTCCGGTGTCCTATGCCGACGCGGTGGACCTTGCCGCACCAGCGGTGGCCAACCTGTACACCACGAAGATGGTCAACAAGAACAGCCATCCGCTGTTCGAAGACCCGCAGTTCCGGCGTTTCTTCGGCGACAACCTGCCCAAACAGAAGCGCATGGAGTCCAGCCTGGGTTCGGCGGTGATCATGAGCAAGAGCGGTTACCTGCTGACCAACAACCACGTGACCGCCGGTGCCGACCAGATCGTCGTGGCGCTCAAGGATGGTCGCGAGACCCTGGCGCGAGTGATCGGCAGCGACCCGGAGACCGACCTGGCGGTACTCAAGATCGACCTGCCGGACCTGCCCTCGATCACCATCGGCCGCTCGGACAAGATCCGCATCGGCGACATCGCCCTGGCCATCGGCAACCCGTTCGGTGTCGGCCAGACCACCACCATGGGCATCATCAGCGCCACCGGACGCAACCAACTGGGCCTGAACAACTACGAAGACTTCATCCAGACCGACGCGGCGATCAACCCCGGCAACTCCGGCGGCGCGCTGATCGATGCCAACGGCAACCTGACCGGGATCAACACGGCGATCTTCTCCAAGTCCGGCGGCTCCCAGGGCATCGGTTTTGCGATCCCGATCAATCTGGCGGTCGAGGTGATGAAGGCGATCATCGAGCACGGCCAGGTGATTCGTGGCTGGCTGGGTATCGAAGTGCAGCCGCTGACCCAGGAACTGGCGGAATCGTTCGGCCTCAGTGGACGCCCGGGGATCGTCGTGGCGGGTATTTTCCGTGACGGGCCGGCGCAGAGGGCCGGTCTGCAGTTGGGTGACGTGATCCTGAGCATCGATGGTGAGCCGGCCAACGACGGGCGCAAGTCGATGAACCAGGTGGCGCGGATCAAGCCGACCGACAAGGTGGTGATCCAGGTTCTGCGCAATGGCAAGGAACTCAAGCTGACGGCCGAGATCGGCCTGCGTCCGCCACAGCAGACGGCGCCGAAGGAAGAGGAATAACCGGGCTACCGATCCCTTATGACCAATCGTTCCCACGCTCCGCGTGGGAATGCCTCCCCGGACGCTCGGCGTCCGCTCTTTTGACGCAGAGCGTCACGGGCTGCGTTCCCACGCGGAGCGTGGGAACGATCGGTTAAGAAGTCAGAGCTCGCCCAGGGCCTCGATCAGCGCCTGGTTCTGCTCCGGCGTACCAATGGTGATGCGCAGGAACTGGGCGATGCGCTCCTGCTTGAAGTGACGCACGATCACTCCCTGCTCCCGCACCTTCGCCGCCAGTGTCGCCGCATCGTGCCGTGGGTGGCGGGCGAAGATGAAGTTCGCCGCCGAAGGCAGCACGTCGAAACCCTTGGCCTGCAACTGCTCCACCAGACGCTCACGGCTTTCGATGACCTGGCGACAGGTTTGCTCGAAGTACGCCCGATCCTCGAACGCCGCCGCCGCACCGGCGATCGCCATGCGATCGAGCGGGTAGGAGTTGAAGCTGTTTTTGACCCGCTCCAGCGCCTCGATCAGGTCTGCGTGCCCGACCGCCAGGCCCACCCGCAGCCCCGCCAGGGACCGCGACTTGGACAGGGTCTGGGTCACCAGCAGGTTCGGGTAGCGATCGACCAGGCTGATAGCCGTTTCGCCACCGAAGTCGATGTAGGCTTCATCGACCACCACCACCGAGTCCGGGCTGGCCTTGAGGATCTGCTCCACAGCCTCCAGCGCCAGCAGGCAGCCGGTCGGCGCGTTCGGGTTGGGGAAGATGATCCCGCCGTTGGGCCTGGCATAGTCGGCCACGCGGATCTGGAACTGCTCATCCAATGGCAGCGCTTCGAAATCGATCCCGTACAGGCCACAGTAGACCGGATAGAAGCTGTAGCTGATATCCGGGAACAGCAGCGGCCGATCCTGCTGGAACAGGCCGTGAAAGATATGGGCCAGGACTTCGTCGGAACCGTTGCCGAGGAACACCTGATTGCCTTGCACGCCGTAGTACTCGGCCACGGCCTGCTTGAGCCGGTCGCCATTGGGGTCGGGATACAGGCGCAGGTTGTCGTTGACTTCCGCCTGCATCGCCGCCAGCGCCTTGGGCGAAGGACCGTAGGGGTTTTCGTTGGTGTTGAGCTTGACCAGTTTGGTCAGCTTGGGTTGCTCGCCTGGCACGTAGGGCACCAGGTCCTTGACGA
Source organism: Pseudomonas fuscovaginae SE-1 (assembly GCF_000364705.1). Lineage (GTDB taxonomy): Bacteria > Pseudomonadota > Gammaproteobacteria > Pseudomonadales > Pseudomonadaceae > Aquipseudomonas > Aquipseudomonas fuscovaginae_A. The sequence continues at coordinate 98,744 of NZ_AQOH01000144.1, forward strand.
ATTTGCTCCAGAACTTGCTCATGCGTGTTTCCCCTTATTCCTGGCCTTCGGCGACGATCCGGTATTCCGCACTGCGGGCATGGGCGCTCAACGACTCGCCGCGGGCCAGCACCGAGGCGGTCTTGCCCAGTTCGGACGCGCCCTGCTCGGAGCAGAAGATGATCGACGAACGCTTCTGGAAGTCGTACACCCCCAGCGGCGACGAGAAGCGCGCGGTGCCGGAGGTCGGTAGCACGTGGTTGGGACCGGCGCAGTAGTCCCCCAGGGCCTCGGAGGTGTGGCGGCCCATGAAGATCGCGCCGGCGTGGCGGATCCGCGGCAGCCAGGCCTGCGGGTCGGCGACCGACAGCTCCAGGTGCTCCGGTGCGATACGGTTGGCGACTTCGATCGCCTGCTGCATGTCGCGGACCTGGATCAACGCGCCGCGACCGTTGATCGAGGTTTCGATGATCGATGCACGGTCCATGGTCGGCAGCAGCTTGTCGATGCTCGCCGCGACGCGATCGAGGAACGCCGCATCCGGGCTGACCAGGATCGCCTGCGCATCCTCGTCGTGCTCGGCCTGGGAGAACAGGTCCATGGCGATCCAGTCCGGGTCGGTCTGGCCGTCACACACCACCAGGATTTCCGAGGGACCGGCAATCATGTCGATACCGACCTGGCCGAACACATGACGCTTGGCGGTGGCCACGTAGATGTTGCCCGGCCCGACCACCTTGTCGACCTGCGGCACACTCTCGGTACCGTAGGCCAACGCCGCGACCGCCTGGGCGCCGCCGATGGTGAACACCCGGTCGACACCGGCGACGCAGGCCGCCGCCAGTACCAGTTCGTTGACCTCGCCACGTGGGGTCGGCACCACCATCACCACCTCGCCGACACCGGCCACCTTGGCCGGAATCGCGTTCATCAGCACCGACGACGGGTAAGAGGCCTTGCCACCGGGCACATACAGGCCGGCGCGATCCAGCGGCGTGACCTTCTGGCCCAGCACCGTGCCATCGGCCTCGGTGTAACTCCAGGAATCCTGCTTCTGCCGCTCATGGTAGCTGCGCACACGGCCGGCAGCCTTTTCCAGGGCCTCGCGCTGAGCCTGGGTGATGCGGGTCAGGGCCAGTTCCAGACGCTCGCGCGGCAGGATCAGGTCGGCCATCGAGGCCGCTTCCAGACCGTCGAAACGCTGGGTGAACTCGACCACGGCCGCATCGCCACGCTCGCGCACCGCCTTGATGATGTCCAGCACCCGCTGGTTGACCGAGTCATCGGACACGCTTTCCCAGCTCAACAGATGATCCAGATGATGGGCGAAATCCGGATCGGCAGCGTTGAGTCGGCGAATGGCGGTGGACGTAGTCATAGCGGGGGCCTCAATAATTGGCGAATGCTTGGGAACAGCAAATCTCAGGCACCCGGATGGGCGCTGACGCTCAATAGCGATCGCGCGCCCCAGACTACCAAGCCATCCGCGTGGGCACCCGAGAATTCTGGCTATGACACGGATAGATGGGCGCGGCTCAACGCCGCGCGGGTGAGTCAGCTACGGTGTCGCGACTCCACTGCCTTGCGCAGGGTGTCGATCAGGGATTGGATACGGGCGTGCTGCATCTTCATCGATGCCTTGTTCACCACCAGGCGCGAGCTGATGGTCGCGATCAGTTCCTGGGGCTCCAGGCCGTTGGCACGCAGGGTATTGCCGGTATCGACGACGTCGATGATCTTGTCCGCCAGGCCGATCAGCGGCGCCAGCTCCATCGAACCGTACAGCTTGATGATGTCGACCTGGCGGCCCTGCTCGGCGTAGTAGCGCTTGGCGACGTTGACGAACTTGGTCGCCACCCGCAGGCGCCCCTTGGGCTCCACCGCGCCGACAGCACCGGCGGTCATCAGCTTGCAGCGGGCGATCTGCAGGTCCAGCGGCTCGTACAGGCCCTGGCCGCCGTACTCCATCAGCACATCCTTGCCGGCAACGCCGAGATCGGCCGCGCCATGCTCGACATAGGTCGGCACGTCGGTGGCGCGAACGATCAGCAGGCGGACATCGTCCTGGGTCGTCGGAATGATCAGCTTGCGGCTCTTGTCCGGATTTTCTGTGGGCACGATACCCGCCTCGGCGAGCAACGGCAGTGTATCGTCGAGGATACGGCCCTTGGACAGTGCAATGGTCAGCATGGGAAAACCTAGGTCCTTCAATTCAGGATATTGCGACACTCTAACAGACCGGGGCGCATTCCTTATAGGAGCCGGCCTGCTGGCGATTGCTATCTGTCAGTCAACATCGCTGTTGCCTGATACTGCGCTATCGCCAGCAAGCCGGCTGGGGCCAGCCCGTCACCAGCAATCACTAGCCCGGAACGCGACGGATCCTGGCGCCGAGCATCTGCAGCTTCTCTTCGATGCACTCGTAGCCACGGTCGATATGGTAGATCCGGTCGATCAGCGTATCGCCTTCGGCGGCCAGCGCCGAAATCACCAGGCTGGCCGAGGCCCGCAGGTCGGTGGCCATGACCGGGGCACCCTTGAGGACCTCGGTGCCGGTGACGATCGCGGTGTTGCCCTCGACCTGGATCTTGGCGCCCATGCGGTGCAGTTCGTACACGTGCATGAAGCGGTTTTCGAAGATCGTCTCGATCACCGCGCCAGTGCCTTCGGCAATGGCGTTGAGGGAGATGAACTGGGCCTGCATGTCGGTCGGGAACGCCGGGTACGGCGCGGTGCGCACGTTGACCGCCTTCGGTCGCTTGCCATGCATGTTCAGCTCGATCCAGTCCTCGCCGGTGGTGATGACCGCGCCGGATTCCTTGAGTTTTTCCAGAACCGCTTCGAGGATGGTCGGATCGGTGTCCTTGACCTTTACCCGGCCGCCGGTGACGGCAGCGGCCACCAGGTAGGTGCCGGTTTCGATACGGTCAGGCATGACCTTGTAGTTCGCCGAGTGCAGGCGCTCGACACCGTCGATGGTGATGGTGTCGGAGCCGGCACCGGAAATCTTGGCGCCCATGGCGTTGAGGAAGTTCGCCAGGTCGACCACTTCCGGTTCGCGCGCGGCGTTCTGCAGCACGCTGCGACCACGGGCCAGGGCCGCGGCCATCATGATGTTCTCGGTACCGGTCACGGAGACGGTGTCGAAGAAGAAGTTCGCCCCGCGCAGGCCGCCTTCCGGCGCCTTGGCCTTGATGTAGCCGCCTTCGACGTCGATCACCGCGCCCATGGCTTCCAGGCCGCGGATGTGCAGGTCGACCGGCCGCGAACCGATGGCACAACCACCGGGCAGCGCCACTTCGGCCTGGCCGAAGCGGGCGACCATCGGGCCCAGCACCAGGATCGACGCACGCATGGTCTTCACCAGCTCGTACGGCGCCACCAGGGTCTTGATGGTGCGCGGGTCGATTTCCACGGCGAGTTTTTCGTCGATCACGGGCTCGATGCCCATGCGCCCGAACAGCTCGATCATGGTGGTGATGTCGTGCAGGTGCGGCAGGTTGGCCACGGTGACCGGGCCGTCGCACAGCAGGGTGGCCGCCAGAATCGGCAGCGCGGAGTTCTTTGCCCCGGAGATGCGGATTTCGCCATCAAGACGAACGCCGCCGGTAATAATCAGTTTATCCATAGGAATCTCGACGCCAATTCAGGCTCAGGTGCGCTCGGCCCAGGCCGCGCTGCTGAAAAATTTCATGGTGACCGCATGGATGCTGCCATCGGCGATCCATGGGTTCAAATGCGCATAGATGCTCTGCTGACGCTTTACCGGGCTCAAGGCCGCCAGTTCGTCACTGATCACATTCAACTGGAAGTTGCAGCCCTGGCCCTCAACTTCAACCTGGGTTCCTGGCAGTTTTTCTTCAAGGAAGCTTTTTACTTCGGTGGCCTGCATGCTCAACCTCGATCGGCGCCCAACGCGCGCGGGTCGGTCATGATACAAAAAAGCCCCGCGCCTGCGAACCCCGCATTAACAGGACTCTGACGGGGGGGCTTCGGGGCGGGCGCCGATCATTGGACGCCCAGCAGCTCCGTCAGCTCGGAAACCTCGGCAATTTCGCGCATTTCCCGGGACATGCCACGGATGCTGAAGGACTTGCCGAGGTGGCTCGCATCGCGCATGAAAGCCAGCAGCAAGGCCAGGCCGACGCTGCTGGACTTTTCCACCGCCGAACAGTCGACCACCAGGGTCGAGGCACCGCTCGACTCGATCAGCGCCTGGCCCTGCTTGCGCAAGGCCGCGCCGGTGCTGTAGTCGAGCACGCCGGCCAGGTGCAGCTCCCCCGCCTCGCCCAGGCGAATGCTTGCCTCACTCACCGCCGCTGTCCTTCTGCGGATTCTTCTCGGATTCGGCCTTGGCCTTCTCCACTTCACCCGCCCAACCGTCGATGGTCTTGTCCAGGTTGTTGCCGTTGCGCTGCATGGCATCGGCGAACTGGTCACGGAACAGCTTGCCGATGTTGATGCCGTTGATGATCACGTTGCGCAGCTTCCATTCACCGTTGATCTTCTCAAGGGTGTAGGAAACCGGATAGATCGCGCCGTTATTGCCCTTGACGGTCATGCCGACGCTGGTGCGATCGCCCGACTCATCCTTGGGTGCGTCGACGGTGATGCCCTGATTGTTGTACTCGAGCAACGCGTTGCCATAGAACTGGAACAGGCCGCGCTTGAAGTTTTCCTGGAAGCGGGCCATCTGCTCGGGCGTTGCCTTGCGCGAGTACTTGACGGTCATGATGCTCTTGGAAATACCCTCGGCGTCCACCACCGGGCCGACGATGGCGTTCAGCGAGTTATAGAAATCACCCGGGTTCTGCTTGTACTTCTCCCGGTTCGCCGAAAGGTCGGCGAGCATCTTGTTGGTGGTGTCCTGCACCAGGTCGTGGGCAGAAGGAGCCGCCACGGCATTGCCCATCAGCGGCAACGCCGCGAGCAATACCAGCAGGCTACGGCGCAACATAGAGATCATGGAAAAACTCCTCATTTGGCGTCTTTATTAACGGTATTGAGCAGGAATTTACCGATCAGATCTTCCAGCACCAGCGCCGACTGGGTGTCATGGATGGTCCCGCCATCCTTGAGCAGGGTGTCTTCCCCGCCCACGCTGATACCGATGTACTTCTCACCGAGCAGACCCGCGGTGAGGATGGACGCGGTCGAGTCGGTCGGCAGGTTGTTCACGCTCTTGTCGACTTGCATGGTCACCCGCCCCGTGAAGTTGTCGCGGTCCAGATCGATAGCCGTGACCTTGCCGATGGTCACACCGGCCATGGTCACCTTGGCTCTGACAGTCAAACCGGCGATATTGTCGAAGTACGCGTAAAGTTTATATGTTTCAGTATTTGCCGTGGGGGACAGTCCACTGACCCGCAACGCCAGCAACAGCAAAGCCAGGATGCCGGCCAGCAGGAAAAGGCCGACACCGATTTCCAGGGTGCGGTTTTGCATCAGAAATCTCCAAACATCAAGGCGGTCAGAATAAAGTCCAGGCCGAGCACTGCCAGGGAGGCATAGACAACGGTCTTGGTGGTGGCACGGCTGATCCCTTCCGAGGTGGGCTCACAGTCGTAGCCTTGGAACACGGCAATCCAGGTCACCACGAAGGCGAACACGATGCTCTTGACAATCCCCTTCAACACGTCGCCGTTGAAGGTCACGCTGTTCTGCATGTTGGCCCAGTAGGAGCCGTCATAGACGCCCAGCCAGTCCACCGCCACCCACGAACCACCCCAGATCCCGACCACACTGAAGATCATCGCCAGCAGCGGCAGGGAAATGAAGCCGGCCCAGAGCCTTGGCGCGACAATGTACTTGAGCGGGTCGACACCGATCATCTCCAGGCTGGAAAGCTGCTCGGTGGACTTCATGTTGCCGATCTCCGCGGTCAGCGCCGAGCCGGCACGGCCGGCGAACAGCAAGGCGGTGACCACCGGCCCCAGTTCACGCAGCAGCGTGAGGGCGACCATCTGCCCCACCGCCTGCTCGGAACCGTAGCTGGACAGGATATTGAAGCCCTGCAATGCCAGCACCATGCCGATGAAGATCCCGGATACGACGATGATCACCAGCGACATGACACCCACGGCGTGCAGTTGCCGGACCAGCAGGCCGAAGCCGCCGCCGATGCCACCGCGACCGAACAGCACGTGAAACAGAAACAGCGTCGAACGCCCGAGCACCGCGAGCACGTCGATGCCCGAACGCCCGAACAGACGAATTCTCTCGATCAACGAATGCTTGCGCATCAGCGCTTCCCCAACAGATCTGCGCGGTAATCCGGCGCCGGGTAATGGAAAGGCACGGGACCATCCGGATTGCCGGTCATGAACTGGCGAATGCGCGGGTTGTCGGCATTCATCAGCTCTTCGGGCGTGCCCTGGCCCAGCACCTGCCCGTCCCCCACCACATACAGGTAATCGGCGATGCTCGCGGTTTCCGCCAGGTCATGGGACACGACGATGCTGGTGATGCCCAGCGCGTCATTGAGCAGGCGGATCAGCCGCACCAGCACGCCCATGGCGATCGGATCCTGGCCGACGAACGGTTCGTCGTACATGAGGATCTGCGGGTCCAGGGCGATAGCCCGGGCCAGGGCCACGCGTCGCTTCATGCCGCCGGAAAGTTCGTCGGGCATCAGGTCGACCGCGCCGCGCAGGCCGACGGCCTGCAGTTTCAGCAGGACGATGTCACGAATCATCTCCTCCGGCAGCTCGGTGTGCACCCGCAGCGGAAAGGCGACGTTCTCGAAGACATCCAGATCGGTGAACAGCGCCCCGCTCTGGAACAGCACGCCCATGTGCTTGCGCGAGTCGAACAGGTCGCTGCGCGAAAGCGCCGGCAGGTTCCGGCCGTTGACCCATACCTCGCCGCTGTTGGGGCGCAACTGCGCGCCCATCAACCGCAACAGGGTGGTCTTGCCGCACCCGGAGGGCCCCATGATGCCGGTGACCTTGCCCCGCGGGATGCGAATATCGACATTATTGAAGATGCTGCGCGCGCCGCGCTTGAAGGTAACCCCCTTCAGCTCGACCGCGTAGGCGTTATCGACGCTCATCTAGACTCCTTGCGATGCAGCCTCTGTCTCGGACACCAGGCCCCTGTAAAAAGAGGTGCGCACATCCTGAGCGGGCCGAACTGGTCGCGAACTATATCACTGCTGATACGAGCCGCCCAAGGCCGAAGCCGCGCTTGTTCAGGAGAAGGACAGTCGCTTTTGACGGACAGTTGAGCGAAAACTGACAGCCGAGTCCTACGCTCATGGCGTAAAGAGCAACGATCAAGCGTGAGGGAATCGTTCATTACCGCTATAATCGCGCCTTTTCATCGGGCTATACGATTTCTGACATGAGCCAATCCAGCGACCTGATTCAATCGGCACAACGCACCATCCGCCTCGAAGTAGAAGCCGTAGAAGGCTTGTTGGCCCATATCGACGCTGATTTCGTGCGCGCCTGCGAGATGATTCTGGCCAGCAAGGGCCGCGTGGTCGTGGTCGGCATGGGCAAGTCCGGGCACATCGGCAACAAGATCGCCGCGACCCTGGCGAGCACCGGCACCCCGGCCTTCTTCGTCCACCCGGCCGAAGCCAGCCACGGCGACATGGGCATGATCACCCGGGACGACGTTATCCTGGCCCTGTCCAACTCCGGCTCGACCTCGGAAATAGTCACCCTGCTGCCGCTGATCAAGCGCCTGGGCATCCAGTTGATCAGCCTGACCGGCAACCCCGACTCGCCACTGGCCAAGGCCGCCGAGGTCAACCTCAACGCACATATCGAGCACGAGGCCTGCCCGCTGAACCTGGCCCCGACCTCGTCGACCACCGCCGCCCTGGTGATGGGCGATGCCCTGGCCGTCGCCCTGCTCGAAGCCCGCGGCTTCACTGCCGAAGACTTCGCGTTCTCCCACCCGGGCGGCGCCCTGGGACGGCGCCTGCTGCTGAAGGTGGAAAACGTCATGCACGCCGGCGACGAACTGCCACAGGTGCAACGTGGCACGCTGTTGAAAAACGCACTGATGGAAATGACTCGCAAGGGCCTGGGCATGACCGTGATCGTCGAAGCCGACGGTCGCCTGGCCGGGATCTTTACCGATGGCGATCTGCGCCGCACCCTCGATCGCACCATCGACATCCACAGTGCCCTGATCGAAGACGTCATGACCCCCCACGGCAAGACCGCCCGGGCAGAGATGCTCGCCGCCGAAGCCTTGAAGATCATGGAAGACCATAAAATCAGCGCCCTGGTGGTGGTCGATGACGAGGATCGCCCGGTCGGCGCCTTGAACATGCACGACCTGCTGCGCGCCGGAGTCATGTAAATGAGCAACGATCTGCTGAAACGCGGCAAGAACATCAAGCTGGCGGTCTTTGACGTCGACGGCGTACTCACCGACGGTCGCCTGTACTTCCTCGAGGATGGCAGCGAATTCAAGTCCTTCAGTACACTGGACGGCCAGGGCATCAAGATGCTGATGGCGGCTGGCGTACAAACCGCTATCATCAGTGGCCGCAAGACCGTACTGGTCGAGCGACGCGCCAGGAACCTGGGTATTCCCCACGTATTCCAGGGCCGTGAAGACAAGCTGGTGGTGCTCGACGCCCTGCTCGCCCAACTCGGCCTGGACTATGCGCAGGTCGCCTACCTGGGCGACGATCTGCCGGACCTGCCGGTGATCCGCCGCGTCGGCCTGGGCATGGCCGTGGCCAATGCCGCCAGCTTCGTGCGCGAACACGCCCACGGCGTGACCCAGGCGCGTGGCGGCGAAGGTGCCGCACGCGAATTCTGCGAGCTGATCCTGCGCGCCCAGGACAGCCTTGAAGCGGCCCACGCCGCCTACCTGTAGAGCCCTTTATGCTGAGCAAGAAGATTCGCAACATCCTGCTGTTCGGAGTCATTGCCGTTCTGTTCGCGGCCGTTGGCTACTGGAACATCAGCCCGGAACGTTTCCTGGAGCAGACGGCCGCACCGGTGGATGACAAGGCCATCGACTACTATGCAATCAACGCCCACAGCGTCCAGTACATGCCCGACGGCAAGGTGCAATACGACATGACCGGCGACAAGGTCGAGCACCTGAAGGTCTCCGATGTCACTCTGGTGACCAAGCCGGACCTGCAGGTCTACCGCGGCACCGCCTTCCCCTGGCACGTCCAGAGCGAACGCGCCGAGGTCAACCCGGACGGTACCGAGGTCGAACTGATCGACTCGGTGCGGGTCGCCCGTACCGACGAAAAACAGCGCCACGTCATCATTACCACCACCCGGATGACAGTATTCCCACAGAAGCAATATGCGCAGACCGAGCAAGCCGTTAGAATCGACGGCCCCAACGGCGTGACCACGGGCAAAGGCATGAAAGCCTATCTGGAAGAAAGCAGGATGCACCTGCTATCGAACGTAAGAGGACAGTATGAGTCTCGTTAAAACCCTCCCTATTTTGCTCAGCCTGGGCGCAGCACTGGGAAGCGTGAGCGCCTGGGCTCTGCCGAACGACAGCGAGCAGCCCATCCGCATTCAAGCTGACGACGCTCAACTGGATGACAAGCAGGGCATCGCCACCTACAAGGGCGACGTCGTCATCACCCAAGGTTCGATGATCGTCAAGGGCAACACCGTGACGCTCACCCGCACCCAGGACGGCGCCATCGACGTGGTGACCTCCGTGGGCAACCTGGCCTACTTCGAGCAGAAGCAGAAGGCGACCGACCCGCAGCCGGTCCGCGGCTACGGCAAGACCATCCAGTACCACGCCCAGCAGAACCGCATCGTACTGATCGACCAGGCCAAGGTGGTCAACGAAGGCAACACCACCGAAGGCGAGAAGATCGTCTACGACACGGTGAAACAGGTGGCCACCGCCGGCCGCGCCAACGGCAGCCCGATCACCACGCCGCGCCAGCGTATCGACATGGTTATCCAGCCGAAAAAGAAAACTGACGAGCACAAGGCCCAGTAATGGCAATTCTGAAAGCCCAGCATCTGGCCAAGGCCTACAAAAGTCGCCAGGTCGTGCGTGACGTCAGCCTGTCGATCGAAAGCGGACAGATCGTCGGCCTGCTCGGCCCCAACGGTGCTGGCAAGACCACCTGCTTCTACATGATCGTCGGCCTGGTCCAGGCCGACCAGGGTCGCGTGCTGATCGACGACCAGGACGTCAGCCACCAGCCGATGCACGGCCGCGCCCGCGCCGGGATCGGCTACCTGCCGCAGGAGGCCTCGATCTTCCGCAAGCTGTCGGTGGCCGACAACATCATGGCGATCCTCGAGACCCGCAAGGAACTCGACAAGGCCGCCCGTCGCAAGGAGCTGGAAAGCCTGCTGCAGGAATTCCATATCAGCCACATCCGTGACAACCTCGGCATGAGCCTGTCCGGTGGCGAACGGCGCCGAGTGGAAATCGCCCGCGCCCTGGCCACCGCACCGAAGTTCATCCTGCTGGACGAACCGTTCGCCGGTGTCGACCCGATTTCCGTGGGCGACATCAAGCAGATCATCCATCACCTCAAGGCCAAGGGCATCGGGGTACTGATCACCGACCACAATGTCCGCGAGACCTTGGATATCTGCGAAACCGCCTATATCGTCAACGATGGACAACTGATCGCCGAAGGCGATTCGCAGACCATCCTGACCAACGAACTGGTCAAGGAAGTCTACCTTGGCCACGAGTTCCGCCTGTAAACATCGGGGAGCCCGACTACCCGCCTGAGCGCATGACTTTTCGATAAAAACCACAGCTTTTTCCGGCTTTTTATTGTTACAGCGCTCTAGGCAAACACTCCGGTTTCAGGCATATAATTTGCTTATGTTTGGCGCCTCGGCGCCCTGTAGTGGATGGCGCATGCGCGCCGGCGAATAAGGTGTTAAGCCCCTGCCATGAAACCATCGCTAGTCCTTAAAATGGGCCAGCAGCTGACGATGACGCCGCAGCTGCAACAGGCCATCCGCCTGCTCCAATTGTCGACCCTGGATCTTCAGCAGGAAATCCAGGAAGCCCTGGAATCCAACCCGATGCTCGAACGCCAGGAAGAAGGCGACGACTTCGACAACAGCGATCCCATGGCCGACAAGGCCGAACAGAACACCCCACCCGAAATCCCGGAAACCTCCTACCAGCAGGAAGCCGCCCCCACCGTCGACAACATCGACGAGGGCGAGTGGAGCGAACGCATTCCCAACGAACTCCCGGTCGACACCGCCTGGGAGGACGTCTACCAGACCAGCGCCAGCAGCCTGCCCGGCAACGATGACGACGAGTGGGACTTCACCACCCGCACCTCGGTCGGCGAAAGCCTGCAAAGCCACCTGCTGTGGCAATTGAACCTGGCCCCGATGTCCGACACCGATCGACTGATCGCCGTGACCCTGATCGACTGCATCAACAACCAGGGCTACCTGGACGAGACCCTCGAGGAAATTCTCGAAGCGTTCGACCCGGAGCTGGACATCGAGCTCGACGAGATCGAGGCCGTGTTGCACCGCATCCAGCAGTTCGAGCCTGCCGGCATCGGGGCACGCAACCTCGGCGAATGCCTGCTGCTGCAACTGCGCCAGTTGCCGGCCAAGACCCCCTGGCTGAACGAGGCCAAGCGCCTGGTCACCGACTTTATCGACCTGCTGGGCAGCCGCGACTACAGCCAGTTGATGCGACGCATGAAACTCAAGGAAGACGAACTGCGCCAGGTCATCGAACTGGTGCAGAGCCTCAACCCGCGCCCGGGCTCGCAGATCGAATCGACCGAAGCCGAGTACGTGGTTCCCGACGTGATCGTGCGCAAGGACAACGAACGCTGGCTGGTGGAACTGAACCAGGAATCGGTGCCTCGCCTGCGGGTCAATCCGCAATACGCCGGCTTCGTCCGCCGTGCCGACACCAGTGCCGACAACACCTTCATGCGCAACCAGTTGCAGGAAGCGCGCTGGTTCATCAAGAGCCTGCAGAGCCGCAACGAGACCCTGATGAAGGTCGCCACGCAGATCGTCGAGCACCAGCGCGGCTTCCTGGAGTACGGCGACGAGGCGATGAAGCCGCTGGTTCTGCACGATATCGCCGAAGCCGTGGGCATGCACGAGTCGACCATTTCCCGGGTCACCACCCAGAAATTCATGCACACCCCCCGCGGCATCTACGAACTGAAGTACTTTTTCTCGAGCCACGTCAGCACCTCCGAGGGGGGCGAATGCTCGTCCACGGCGATCCGCGCGATCATCAAGAAACTGGTTGCGGCGGAAAATCAGAAAAAGCCGTTGAGCGACAGCAAGATCGCTGGTTTACTGGAGGCACAAGGCATTCAGGTCGCCCGTCGTACCGTCGCCAAGTACCGCGAATCCCTCGGAATCGCGCCTTCCAGCGAACGGAAGCGGTTGATGTAACCGCCGGGCGTGCCACAGCGTTCCAGTGGCAGGCCACCAGGCTTGCCGCTTTATGCACTGGCAACGAAGGAGAAGCTGTATGCAAGTCAACATCAGTGGACACCAACTGGAAGTGACCGAACCACTGCGTGCCTATATCGGCGAAAAACTCGATCGATTGGAACGCCACTTCGACAAGATCACCAACGTACAGGTGACAATGGCCGTCGAGAAACTGAAGCAGAAAATCGAGGCCACTTTGCATATCCACGGCGGCGAGGTGGTTGCCAATGCAGAACATGACGACATGTATGCAGCCATCGACCTGCTGACCGACAAGCTCGACCGCCAACTGAAAAAGCACAAGGAAAAGAACCTGCACCTGCTCCAAGGTACGGGTCGTTAACACCCTCCCATGATTCGACTTGAAAACATCCTGACCCCCGGCCGTTCCCTGGTGAACGTGCCGGGCGGCAGTAAAAAGCGTGCACTCGAACAAATTGCCAACCTGATCAGCCGCGAAGTGCCCGATCTGGAAATGCAGGATGTCTACGAGAGCCTGATCGCCCGTGAAAAACTCGGCTCGACCGGCTTTGGCAATGGCATCGCCATCCCCCATTGCCGGCTCAAGGGCTGCGAGGCGCCCATCAGTGCCCTGATGCACCTGGACGCCCCTATCGATTTCGACGCCATCGACGGCGCCCCGGTCGACCTGCTGTTCGTGCTGCTGGTCCCACAGGCCGCCACCGATGCGCACCTGGAACTGCTCCGGCAGATTGCCAGTATGCTGGACCGCAAGGAGGTGCGTGACCAACTCCGTAGCGCACCGAGCAACGAAGCCCTGTATCAGGTTGTCCTGGACGTACAGAACGGTCAGTAACCATGCGCTTGATCATCGTCAGCGGCCGCTCCGGCTCAGGTAAAAGCACCGCCCTCGACGTACTCGAGGACAGCGGCTATTACTGCATCGACAACCTGCCGGCCGGGCTGTTGCCGGAGCTGGCCGAACGGGCGCTGATCCACACCGAGCTGGCGCAACCGCTGGTCGCCGTATCCATCGATGCGCGCAACCTGCCGAGCCACCTGTCACGTTTTCCCGAGCTGCTGGATGAAGTCCGCGGCCGCCATATCCAGTGCGATGTGCTGTACCTGGATGCGGACGAGGAAACCCTGCTCAAGCGCTTCTCCGAGACCCGTCGGCGCCATCCCCTGAGCAGCGCCAACCGCTCGCTGGCCGAGGCCATCCGTGACGAGAGCAATCTGCTGGGGCCGATTGCCGACCTGGCGGACCTCAAGGTCAACACCACCAACCTCAACCTCTACCAGCTACGCGATACCATCAAGCTGCGCCTGCTGAACCAGCCGGAACCGGGCACCGCATTTCTGGTAGAATCGTTCGGCTTCAAGCGCGGCATGCCGGTGGACGCCGACCTGGTGTTCGACGTGCGCTGCCTGCCCAACCCGTATTGGAAACCGGAACTGCGCGAGCAGTCCGGGCTCGACCAGCCGGTAGCCGAGTACCTCGCCGCACAGCCGGACGTCGAGGAAATGTTCCAGGACATTTCCAGCTATCTGCTCAAATGGTTGCCGCGCTTCGCCGCCAGCAACCGAGCCTACGTCACCATTGCCATTGGCTGCACCGGCGGGCACCACCGCTCCGTCTACCTGACCGAGCGCCTGGGCCAGTTGCTGCAGCAGTCCCTGAAGAACGTCCAGGTCCGCCACCGCGACCTTAGCTGAAAGGATCACCATCGCGATGCCCGCTCTGGAAATCGAAATCATCAACAAGCTGGGCCTGCATGCCCGTGCTTCGGCCAAGTTCGTCGGCGTTGCCGGTCAGTATCCCTGCCAGATCCGCGTTGGGCGCACGCCCGAGAGCATGGTCGATGGCAAGAGCATCATGGCCATGATGATGCTGGCTGCGGGCAAGGGCACCAGGATCCACATCAAGACCGAAGGCGAGCAGGAAGACGAGGCCATGGCCGCGTTGGAGACGTTGATCAACAATTACTTCGACGAAGGCGAATGACCCACCTGCCGGTTCGCGGGCAAGCCCGCTCCCACATCAGCGTTGGGGAGCAGGCCTGCCTACCGCGGATAATCTGCCTTTAATCAGACACCCGCCAGCCAGCCGAACAGCCGGACAACGAGCAATAACACTCCAGCCAGCAACAACAGCCAGCCGACTCCCTGGCGAAATCGTCGCCCTCTGCTCATTGCCACGGTTGCAATCTCCATCATCGGCCTTGGATCTTGTTGGTAGTGTGTTTCACGCCAGGGCGGCGAGATAACGCCGCTCGACTTCCGGCCAGTTGATCACGTTGTAGAAGGCGTTGATGTACTCCGGACGACGGTTCTGGTACAGCAGGTAATAGGCATGCTCCCAGACATCCAGGCCGAGGATCGGCGTATTGCCGTTCATCAGCGGACTGTCCTGGTTGCCACTGCTCTCGACCACCAGCTTTTTGTCCGGGGTCACGCTCAGCCAGGCCCAACCGCTGCCGAAACGCGTCAGCGCCGCCTTGGTAAAGGCTTCCTTGAACGCCTCGAAGCCGCCCAACTGTTCATTGATGGCCTGCCCCAGCGCCGCCTCCGGTTCACCACCACCCAGGGGACTCATCACTGCCCAGAACAACGAATGGTTGGCGTGACCGCCACCATGGTTGATCACCGCCGGGCGCATCTTCTCCGGCAACTCCCCAACGGCGGCTACCAGTTCCTCGACGGACCAGTCGGCCCACTGCGAACCCTCGACGGCCGCATTGAGGTTGGTGACGTAGGTCTGGTGGTGCCTGGTGTAGTGAATCTCCATGGTCTTGGCATCGATATGCGGTTCCAGGGCGTCGTAGCTGTAGGGCAGCGCAGGCAAGGCGTAGGGCATTTCAATGAACTCCATGTTGATGACTCGACGGGACAGCGCCCGGGGAGACCGTCTGGCTGTACAGCAGACGGCTGGTGCGGGGGTACTCGCCATACTCGCTGATGAAGGCCAGCAGTTCGACGTAGGTTTTGCTGCTCTGATGCAAGGCGGCTTCACGCAAGGCGGGAGAAAGCCGGGTGTCCTGCATCGCCTGCAGCAGACGCTGATGAATGGCGCACAGGTACTCGACGCTCTCTTCCGGCTGGTTGAGACGCAGGTGCAGGTCCGCCAGGTTGTGGTGGGAAATCACGCAGGCGGCCACCGCCTCCTCCGCATCCGGCCAGCGCTCGAACAGCACCTGTGCCAGAGCCAGGGCCTGCAGGTAGTGCTCGCGGGCATCGACCAGCTCGCCAAGGTTGAAATGGCGGTTGGCCCTTTCGATCGTGCGTTTCCAGTGTTCCATGACGAACCTCCAGGCAATGCAGTGGTTTACACGCCGCCGGCCGTGAGCTTTTCCGGATCCAGCAGGGTTTCCAGTTGGCTACGGGGCAGATCGGTATGTTCGAGTGCGACCTCGATGATCGGCCGACCTTGCTGATAGGCCTTCTTGGCGATCTCGGCGGCCTTCTGGTAACCGATGATCGGGTTCAGCGCGGTGACCAGGATCGGGTTGCGCGACAGCGCCTCCTTGAGCTTGGCCTCATTGACCCTGAAGCTGGCGATGGCCTTGTCGGCCAGCAGCCGGCTGGCATTGGCCAGCAGCTCGATGCTGCTCAGCAGGTTCTGGGCGATGATCGGCAGCATCACGTTCAGCTCGAAGTTGCCCGACTGGCCCGCCACGGCGATCGTGCCGTCGTTGCCGATCACCTGGGCGGCGACCATCGCGGTGGCTTCCGGAATCACCGGGTTGACCTTGCCCGGCATGATCGAGGAACCGGGCTGCAGGGCTTCCAGCTCGATCTCGGCAAGACCGGCCAGCGGGCCGGAGTTCATCCAGCGCAGGTCATTGGCGATTTTCATCAGCGACACGGCGGTGGTTTTCAACTGACCGGAAACGGCGACTGCGGTGTCCTGCGAACCGATCAGGGCGAACAGGTTGCTGCCCGGCGTGAACGGCACATGGGTCAAGGCGCTCAGTTGGCGGCTGAACAACTCGGCGAACTGCGGATGCGCGTTGATCCCGGTGCCCACCGCGGTACCGCCCTGGGCCAGCGATTGCAGGCTCGGTAACAGGTTCTGCAGATGCAGCAGATTGGCCTTGAGCTGCGCTGCCCAGCCATTGAGCACCTGACTCAGACGCACCGGCATCGCATCCATCAGGTGGGTGCGGCCGGTCTTGATGAACGGATGAACCTGCTCGGCCTTGGCCTCGGTGACCTGCACCAGGTGCGTCAGGGCCGGCAACAACTGCTCGTGCAGGGCCAGCGCGGCACTGACATGGATGGTGGTCGGGATGATGTCGTTGCTGCTTTGTCCGCAGTTGACGTGGTCATTGGGATTGACCGGCTCACCCAGCAGCCGGCTGGCGAGGGTCGCGATCACCTCGTTGGCGTTCATGTTGGAACTGGTGCCGGAGCCGGTCTGATAGATATCCACCGGGAAATGCACCATGAAATCGCCTTCGAGCAGGCCCTGGCAGGCATCGACGATGGCCTTGCCCTGGGCTGCGCTCAGTTGCTTGAGCTCGACGTTGGCCTGGGCCGCCGCAGCCTTGGCCAGGATCAGGGCGCGGATGAACTGCTTCGGCATGCGCTGATGGCTGATGGGGAAGTTGTTAACCGCGCGCTGGGTCTGGGCACCATATAGGGCCTCGGCCGGCACCTGCAGTTCGCCCATGCTGTCGCGTTCGATACGGGTATTACTCATCGGGAAATCCTTGCACCAGTTCAGTCAGGGGAATGGAAGGCAGCAGCGAACAGTTCGCCAACTGCCAGGCAAAGCTTTGCCAGCGACGCAGCCGGCAGTTGCACCGGGCCTGGCGCTCCAGGTCGCGCAACGGCCGCCAGGCCTGGTCCAGGCACAACGAACGCCAGTGCCAGGGCAACGCGGTATCGGTGGCCGTGTCGAGCAACAGGCGGAAGGACGTTTCGGCGATGGTCCAGGGCGAGGTGGGTGTGCAGCAGGCCAGGTAGCGGCCTTCGGCAAGGTAATGGTCGATCAGCCGGGGCTCGTCCGGCAGCAGTGCGCAGCGGACCTGGCGACTCATCCAGCGCCAGCTGTCCAGATAGGGTTGCTCATGCAAGGCAGAACTCATGACCCGGGCTCATTCGATAATGAGATTTATTATTATCTGATAATAAGAATCGAAACAACCCTGGGGTACAAGGGCTGGTGAGCAATGAGGAGCAATGGATAAGACTGGCGGGTGGCGAGCGGGCTTGCCCGCGCCCGGCTGCACGGCAGCCGTAGACGCTATGTGTCGGTCAACCTGATGGTCAGGGTTGGCAGGTTTCAGGGGGGCTGTGCCCCCCAGCGCGGGCAAGCCCGCTCACCACGAGGGAGATGGATCAGCTACCGGCGACGGTCATCCGCTCGATCAGCACCGAGCCGGTGCGGATGTTGCTGCGCAATTCAAGATCGCTGCCAACGGCGACGATCTGCTTGAACATGTCACGCATGTTGCCGGCAATGGTCACTTCCTGAACCGGGAACTGGATCTCGCCGTTCTCGACCCAGAAACCCGCCGCGCCCCGGGAATAGTCGCCGGTGACCATGTTCAGGCCGTGGCCCATCAGCTCGGTCACCAGCAGGCCGCGGCCCATTCGGCGGATCAGGGCATCCTGGTCCTCGACCCCATGGGTGACGAACAGGTTGTGCACGCCCCCGGCGTTGGCGGTGCTCGGCAAGCCGAGCTTGCGCCCCGAATAGGTCCCCAGAACATAGGACACCAGTGTGCCATTCTCGACGAACGGCTTGGCATAGGTTGCCAGGCCATCACCGTCGAAAGCCGAGCTGCTCATGGCCCGCATCAGGTGCGGGCGCTCATCGATGGTCAGCCATTCAGGGAACAGACGCTGTCCCAGCGCGCCTTCGAGGAACGACGACTTGCGATACAGGTTGCCGCCGGAAATCGCAGACAGAAAACTGCCAAACAGCCCGCCAGCCAGTTCCGCGGAAAACAGCACCGGCACTTCGCAGGTCGGCACCGGACGCGCCCCCAGGCGGCTGGCCGCCCGCTGCGCGGCCTTCTGGCCAATACTGACGGCGTCGGCCAGCAGCTCGCCCTGGCGATTGACGTCATACCAGTAGTCGCGCTGCATCTGCCCATCGCCTTCGGCGATCATCACGCAACTGAGGCTATGGCGCGTCGACGCGGAACCGGCGATGAAACCGTGGCTATTGCCGTATACCCGACAACCCTGGGAGGTACTCAGGGTGGTGCCGTCGGCGTTACGGATCCGGCTATCGGCGTCGAAGGCCGCCGCTTCACAGATCAGTGCCCGCTCGATGGCCTGCTCCGGAGTGATGTCCCACTCGTGGAACAGGTCGAAATCCTTGATTTCCCTGGCCATCAGGGCCGCATCGGCCAGCCCCGAGCACTCGTCCTCGGAGGTGTGCCGGGCGATGGCCAACGCCGCCGCGACGGTTTCGCGAATGGCCTCGGCGCCACTGGCCGAGGTACTGGCCGAACCCTTGCGCTGCCCCACGTACAAGGTGATGCCAAAACCCTGGTCGCGATTGAACTCGACCGTTTCCACCTCGCGCTGGCGCACCGAGGTCGACAACCCCTGCTCCACGGACACCGCCACCTCACAGGCACTGGCCCCCTGGCGCCGGGCTTCGGCAAGAATCTGCTCGACCTGCTCCTGCAGGGCCGGCAGGGCCTGCGGGCCAACGCTTTGTGCTGCGCTCATGGTCTTCTCCACTCAGCTTTCTCCACTCAAATGCAGCTTTCAGTCACGCTCATCGAACGAGCGGGCCGGACAAGCGGCCCCCGACTGGTTATCATGGCGGCGTTTCTTTGCGGACTGCCACCATGGTTGATTCTTACGACGACTCCCTCGATGGGGAGAAAAGCAAATCCCAGGTCAAACGCGAGCTGCATGCTCTGGTTGATCTTGGCGAGCGACTGACCACACTCAAGCCTGACCTGCTGGCAAAACTGCCACTGACCGACGGCTTGCGCCGTGCCCTGGCCGATGCGCCGAAGCACACCGCGCATATCGCCCGTAAACGGCACATCCTGTTCATCGGCAAGCTGATGCGCGACCAGGACATCGACGCCATCCGGGTGGTGCTCGACCAGGTCGACGCCTCCACCAAGCAATACAACGAACGTTTCCACAACCTCGAACGCTGGCGCGATCGCCTGATCACGGGCAACGACGACGTCCTGGAAAAGTTCGTCGGCGAGTACCCCGAGGCGGACCGCCAGCAATTGCGCTCGCTGATCCGCCAGGCCCAGCACGAGTTGGCACACAACAAGCCACCGGCTTCCAGCCGTAAAGTCTTCAAGTACATCCGGGAGCTGGACGATACCCAACGCGGCCTGCGCTGAGTGTCGACCGGGGTGGGCCGACAAGCGGCTCACCCAGACCACCTCCCTTACGCGCCCGTGCCACCCACGGTGATCGCGTCGATCTTCAGGGTCGGCTGGCCGACGCCCACCGGCACCGACTGCCCATCCTTGCCACAGGTGCCCACACCACTGTCCAGCGCCAGGTCGTTACCGACCATCGACACCCGGCTCATGGCTTCCGGGCCGTTGCCGATCAACGTCGCGCCCTTGACCGGTGCGGTGATCCTGCCGTCCTCGATCAGGTAGGCCTCGCTGGTGGAGAACACGAACTTGCCGCTGGTGATATCGACCTGGCCACCGCCGAGGTTGGCGCAATAGATGCCTTTCTTGACCGAGGCGATGATTTCCGCCGGGTCGCTCTCGCCACCGAGCATGTAGGTGTTGGTCATGCGCGGCATCGGCAGGTGCGCATAGGACTCGCGACGACCGTTACCGGTCCGGGCAACGCCCATCAGACGGGCATTGAGCTTGTCCTGCATGTAGCCCTTGAGCACACCGTTCTCGATCAGCGTGGTGCATTCGGTCGGGGTACCTTCATCATCGACGCTCAGCGAACCGCGGCGACCGGCCAGGGTGCCGTCGTCGACGATGGTGCACAGACTCGAAGCGACCCTCTCGCCAACCCGTCCGCTGTAGGCCGAACTGCCCTTGCGGTTGAAGTCGCCTTCCAGGCCGTGACCAACCGCCTCGTGCAGCAACACACCGGACCAGCCGGAACCGAGCACCACCGGCAAAGTGCCAGCAGGAGCGGGAATCGCCTCCAGGTTGACCAGCGCCTGGCGCAAGGCTTCGCGGGCATAACCCATGGCACGGTCCTCGCTGAGGAAATAGCGATAGTCGGTACGCCCGCCACCGCCATGTCCACCGCGTTCGCGGCGACCGTTCTGCTCGACGATCACGCTGACGTTGAAGCGCACCAGCGGCCGTACGTCCGCCGCCAGGCCACCGTCGGTGGAAGCCACCAGGATGCGCTCCCAGACGCCGGCCATGCTCACCGAAACCTGCTGGATACGCGGGTCGAGAGCGCGGGTGGCGACGTCGATGCGTTTGAGCAGCTCGACTTTCTCGGCGCGGCTCAGGACATCCAGCGGATTGTCCGGCGCATAGAGTTGCGCCACGTCCTGCGCGGTGAACGCCTGCACCCGGCCGTTCTGCCCGGCACGGGAGATCGAACGGGCTGCGCGCGCGGCAGCGCCGAGGGCCTCGAGGTTGATCGCGTTGCTGTAGGCGAAACCGGTCTTTTCGCCGGACTGCGCGCGTACGCCGACACCCTGGTCAAGGTTGAAACTGCCTTCCTTGACGATGCCATCTTCGAGCGCCCAGGACTCGGAAATCTGTCCCTGGAAATACAGGTCGGCGGCGTCGATGCCGGGCCCGGCCAGGTCACCCAGAACCGATTGAAGGTTTTCGATGGTCACGCCACCCGGCGCCAACAGGTGTTCGCTGACTGAGGACAACAACTCGCTCATAGGTTTTGCGCCTTATTTCGTCATTGCGATGCAGGTCGCTGCGCGCCCTGCGAGAAAAAGCGCCGGTGGCTCGCCACCGGCATTCGCGCCCGGATGGACGCCTGTTCATTACTGTCACGCTCGGCCAGCAACACGGCCTCGCCCTGGTCCTGCTGGGCGACGATACGCCCCCACGGGTCGACGATCGCCGCATGCCCGAAGGTCTCGCGCGGGCCTGGATGCACCCCGCCCTGGGCGGCCGCCAGCAGGTAGCACTGGGTCTCGATGGCCCGCGCGCGGATCAGCACGTCCCAGTGCGCCGCCCCCGTCACCGCGGTGAACGCCGAGGGCGCGGTGATCAGTTCGGCACCGGCCTGCCGCAGCTCGCTGTAGAGCTCGGGAAAGCGCAGGTCGTAGCACACGCTCAGGCCCAGGCGCCCCACCGGCGTATCGGCGACTACCACCCGGCTACCATGAGCATAGTCATCGGATTCACGATAACGACCCCGATTGTCCGCCACGTCCACATCGAACAAGTGCAGCTTGTCGTAGCGGGCCACCGTTTCGCCCTGGTCGTCGACCAGCAGCGAGCAGGCATTGGACTTGGCATCCGGCTGGTCGACCGGCGGCAACGGCAGGGTGCCCGCGACAATCCATAACCTGAGGTCGCGGGCGACCTGTTTCAACCACGGTAGGATCGGCCCCTGACCCAGCGCCTCGGCCCGACCGAGCGCGGCAATGTCACGACGGCCCATGGCGGCGAAGTTTTCCGGCAACACCGCCAGGCGCGCACCGCCGTCGGCGGCCTGCTCGAGCAGGCGGCGGGCCTGGGTCAGGTTGGCCAGCACATCGTCCCGGCTGACCATCTGGATGACGGAGAAAGTCATGGCGCACTCCTTGGAAGACTGGCCACCATGCTACTCCATGGGGCGCTACTTGGACTTTTCAAAAGGTTTTTCGAAGGTGATTTTCGGTTCTTTCCAGGGACCGGTGACGCTGTACTTCACACTGGCGAACCGCGCGACCCGGTCGCCGATCAGCTTGTCGATCAGGAACAGCGCGCCACCGATGGCCGGCGCCCCGACGATCAGCGCGGCGATCGGCAGGTTGTTGGTCACCGGCAAGGTCACCAGCAGCTTGGCATCGACCCGGTCGCTGACCATGTCCAGCGTGCCATTGAGTTCCAGATTGCTCGATGGCCCGGTCAATGTGATCGGTTCACGGGTGACATACACGCCATCGCTGGCCACCAGCAGTCCCTTGACCCGGTCGTAGCTCAGGCCCTTGCCGAGCAGGTCGGAGAAATCCAGGCGCAGGCGGCGACCGATGGAGTTGAAATTCAGCAGGCCGAACACCCGCAAGGCCTGGGCACCGCCCTCGACCTCGACGAACTGGCCCTTGCGCAGGGTCGCATCCAGGCTGCCGGAGAAACGCTTGAGCCCGACCCAGGCCGGCGAGCCGGGCCAACGGCCATCGACATCGAGGTGGAACTCGTCGCTGGTCACGGTCGGTGCGAAGCTCCAGGCCTTGAGCACATCGGCGAGATTCTTGCCCTCCAGGCGCCCATTGATCCAACTGCCACTGCTGCCCGGTGTGCCTTCCCAGCCGCCATTGCCCTGCAACTGCATACCCTTGAGGCCGAGATTGAGGTCGTTGAGCTGGATCCCTTTCGCCGTCGGTCGCACCTTCAGCGACCAGGCCCCCAGCAGGTCCTGGCCCTGGAACAACTGGTCGATGGCGATATCCAGCGCCGGGATCTGCTGCGGGTCCACCGAGGCCAGCGGGTCCGGGGCATTTTCATCGGCGACCACGCTCGGGTCCGGGGCCGGCAACCGCACATAGGCCAGCCTGACGCCGATCGGGGCCCCCTTGGCATCCGGCAGCGTCACACTGCCCTTGGCCTGCTGGCTATCGATCAACAACCCCCAGGTCGAGCCACTGCGGGCCATCTGCAGGCTGACCTGGTCGAACCGGGTGCCGAAACCGCTGAGCTTGTCGACCTTGAAATCCGCGCTGCTGAGCAACTGTTTGGCATTGCCGCCCGGATCCTGGCCGGCATAGCGGTCGATCACCGCCT
Source organism: Pseudomonas fuscovaginae SE-1 (assembly GCF_000364705.1). Taxonomy (GTDB): domain Bacteria; phylum Pseudomonadota; class Gammaproteobacteria; order Pseudomonadales; family Pseudomonadaceae; genus Aquipseudomonas; species Aquipseudomonas fuscovaginae_A. The sequence continues at coordinate 121,977 of NZ_AQOH01000144.1, forward strand.
TCCAAGGCTCCAGGTCCAGCTCCGAGAGCACACCACGCACGCGCAGGCCCTTGACCGTCGGCAACTGTGCATCGCCGTCACCGAGGAACAACTCACCCCGGCCATCGGCAAACCTGCCGCCGGGCGCGGCAAAGGTGAAGTTCGCCAACTCGCCGTAGTCGAACCAGTAGCGCCGCTCGGCGCCTTGCAGGGTCATGCGGAACACGCTGTCGCGCCCCTGGCTGGCCGGCATGCCGAAAGGTGCGGGCAGGTCGACGGCAACGCCCTTGAGGTTGGAACTGATCATCAGTTGGCTGTCGGCACCGTCGAGGTTCAACTGCAACTGGTAAGGCAGGTCGCCGGATACCGGCAGCGGCTGGCTGACACCCAGCCAGTCGGAAAGCCTCCTGATCGTCACCTGGCCCTTGGCGGTCACCCGGGTGCTGAGACCGCCCGGCTTGCCGTCGGCACTGATCTGCGCGGTGATCGGCCGGTCGAACGCCTGGGCGCTGATGCCATCGCCACTGAGCCCCTTGCCACTGTCGAAACGGAAATTGCCCTTGAGCTGGGTCAGTTCCAGGCTCGGATCAGCCAGTTTCAGGCGCGCCTGATCGGTGGCGAAATCCACCAGCACCTTGGGTTCGTCGCCCTTCTCCAGTGGAACATCCAGCTTGACCTTGCCCTGCAGGTTGCCCTCGCCCTGCCAGCCGGCAAAGGTCGGCCCGGTGCCGATCGGCGCTTCCTGGAGAATCTTCAGGCCATCGCCGAGACCACCGGCAAAGTTGCCGTCGAGGAACATGTGCGGCGCCTTGCCCGCTGTCGCATGCGGAATGTTGACCATCACATCGCTGACTTGGGTGTCGAGCAACTGGCCCTTGCTGGCCTTGATGCGTACCCCGCTGTCTTCGATGAACACATCACCGCTGACCTTGCCGACATGGGGCCAGCCCGGCTGGAAGGCCAGCTCGGCGTCGTGGACCTTGAAGAACAGGCTGATGTTGCGCGCAGCGGCCACGGCATCATGGTTCAGCGAGCCCTGGTACTGGAAAAAGCCCTGGTCCACGGCCCCCTGGAGAATCGCGGTACGCAGCCATTCGTCCAGGGACGGGCTCAACACCGCCGGCAGGTACTTGGGCGTGAAACGTCCGTCGCCATCGACCAGACCGACCCGCAGGTCCATGTAGTCCTCCTGCTCCTGGGCAAAATGCAGGCGGATCAGGAAGTCGGCGGCAATCCTGCCCTCTTCGCCAAGCACCTTGATATAGGGCGCGATCAGGGTGAAACCCTGCTGGTCGAGCTTCCAGGTCAAGCGGGCATTGGCCTGCAGGTACTGCCAGGGCTTGTTGAAGATCGGATAGAGGAACAGCGAGAAATCCTTGCTGTCCATGCGCAACTCGCCGTGCCCCAGGTCACCGCTGATGCTGCCGCTGACGTTGCGCGCCGCCGGAGCGCCATGGTAGGCGTCGAAGCCGACCCGCTCGAGGTTGGCCTCGAAACTCAGGCGACGGTCACCGGTTTCCTGTGGCCGGTAATCGAGCAGCACATTGCGCAAGGCCCCGGTGACCTTGAGACGGTCGATCACCGTGGCCAATCCCTCCGGCAACGGCGCGAGGCTGTCGAGCAGCGGGGTGATCGGCGTCAGGTCCAGGCGGTCGGCCTGCACGTGCCAGGACTCGCCACTTTTTTCGCTCGCGGCATTCTGCTGCAGTTGCAGATGGGACTCCCAGCGGGTCTGCCCCAGGTTCATCGCCAGCGAGTCGAACGACAGGCTCAAGCCCTGCTCGCTGCGTTGCAGATAGGCGTTGAGGGCCAGGTTATCGATCTTCGTCGGCTGGCGATCGGCGTAGCCGCCGCGAAACTGCGGGGCGTTGAGCCGTGCCACGGCGCTTTGCACCGTGCCGTTGGCCCACTTCAGCCATAACTCACCACCGGCCTTGAGTTCGGCGATCTTCCATTTCCCGGTCAGGCCCGCCGGCAGCCAACGCGCCCAGTCGCTCTGCGGCAGGCTCAGATAGGCGTCGACAGAGGCATCGCGCCAGTCGCTGGGCTGTAGACGGGCCGTCAGGTTGAGGGCCAGCGGCTGGCCATCGGGCAGGTTCAGGCGCACGTCGAGGCGCTGGCGGCCGGTCCCCATGCGCAGGTTCAGGCCGACATAGGTCAGGGTCAATGGCGACTCGCCATAAGGCTCCAGCGTCAGTTGACTGTCCAGTGCCGACAACTGCTGGATCATCTGCAGACGCGTGAGCAACTGCCCGGGGTCCAGAGGCGAGTCATCAGCCTGCAGCGGCAGGCCCTCGAGGGCCCACTGCCCATCCTCGCCCTGCCGGAGGCTGAGCTGCAGCCCGTGCAGTTCGAGGCGGGCGATACGCAGCTCGCGGGCCAGCAGGCTGGCGCGAATATCCGGAATCACCTGCACATGATCCAGGCGCAGGGCCGAAGTCCCCGTGCCGATCATCACGTCGTGGGCCGACAACACCGGGGCCAGTCCGCTCCAGTGTCCTTCCAGGCTGCCGATGGACAACGGCATGCCCAGCGCCGCCCGCGCCCTGGTTTCGACATCGGCACGGTATTCGGCCACCAGCGGCACGAGTTGCCGCCCCAGGCTGACGTACAACGCCAGCAATACCAGCAGCAACGCACAGATGCCCAGGCTCCAGCGGGTCAACGCGGCAACAAAGCGCGACAAACGCTCCATGTCAGTGGCCCCTCAGGCAGAATTCGATGAAAAGGCCGGCTTCAGACAATGCGGGCGATGTGTGTACGGAACAGGGAATCAGAGCAGCACCACGTCGTATTGTTCCTGCGAATACATGGTTTCGACCTGGAAACGGATGGTTCGCCCGATAAAGGCTTCCAGTTCCGCCACGTTGCCCGACTCTTCATCCAGCAGCCGATCAACGACTTTCTGGTTGGCCAATACTCTATAACCTTCGGCCTGGTAGGCACGGGCCTCACGGAGAATTTCCCGGAAAATCTCGTAACAAACCGTCTCCGGAGTCTTCAGCTTGCCGCGCCCCTGGCAACTGCTGCACGGCTCGCAAAGCACCTGTTCCAGGCTCTCGCGGGTGCGCTTGCGGGTCATCTGCACCAGCCCCAGTTCGGTGATGCCGATAATGTTGGTCTTGGCGTGATCGCGCTCCAGCTGTTTTTCCAGGGTCCGCAGGACCTGGCGCTGATGCTCCTCGTCTTCCATGTCGATGAAATCGATGATGATGATCCCGCCCAGGTTGCGCAGGCGCAATTGGCGGGCAATCGCGGTGGCCGCCTCGAGGTTGGTCTTGAAGATGGTTTCCTCGAGGTTGCGATGGCCGACGAAAGCCCCGGTGTTGACATCGATGGTGGTCATGGCTTCCGCCGGGTCGACCACCAGATAGCCGCCGGACTTGAGCGGCACCTTGCGTTCCAGGGCCTTCTGGATTTCGTCCTCGACACCGTACAGGTCGAAGATCGGCCGCTCGCCGGGATAGTGCTCCAGGCGATCGGCGATTTCCGGCATCAGTTCGGCGACGAACTGCGTGGTTTTCTGGAAAGTTTCCCGGGAGTCGATGCGGATCTTCTCGATCTTGGGGCTGACCAGGTCGCGCAGGGTGCGCAGCGCCAGGCCCAGGTCCTCGTAGATCACATTCGGTGCACCGATGGTCTTGATCTGCGCGCCGATCTGGTCCCAGAGCCGCCGCAGATAGCGGATGTCCATCACGATTTCGTCGGCCCCGGCGCCCTCGGCGGCGGTGCGCAGGATGAAGCCGCCGGCTTCCTTGATGCCTTCCTGGGCAACGCAATCGCTGACCACCTTCTTCAGGCGCTCACGCTCGCCTTCGTCCTCGATCTTGAGCGAGATGCCGACATGTGCGGTACGCGGCATGTACACCAGGTAGCGCGAGGGAATCGACAACTGCGTGGTCAGGCGCGCGCCCTTGGTGCCGATCGGGTCCTTGGTGACCTGCACCACCAGGCTCTGCCCTTCATGAACCAGCGCGCTGATGCTCTCCACCGCCGGGCCTTCGCGCATGGAGATTTCCGAGGCGTGGATGAACGCCGCCCGGTCCAGGCCGATATCGACGAACGCCGCCTGCATGCCCGGCAACACCCGGACCACCTTGCCCTTGTAGATATTGCCGACGATGCCGCGCTTCTGCGTACGCTCGACATGCACCTCTTGCAACACACCGTTCTCTACCACCGCCACGCGCGACTCCATCGGCGTGATGTTGATCAGGATCTCTTCACTCATGGCTGCGTCTCGTTCAGGCGTGTTCACAATTATTGCCGTTCACTGGGGTGCGGCAATCAGCGCACGATAAGGTTTTGCCAACAGGGTATGTCGAAACGACCCAGCAGTTCCGCGGTTTCGCATACGGGCAGGCCGACAACGCCTGAATAGCTGCCGTTCAGGCTCTCGACGAAAACCGCCGCCAGGCCTTGAATGGCATAGCTCCCAGCCTTGTCGCGGGGTTCACCGCTGGCCCAGTAGGTGTGTGCCTCTTCTGTTTTGATAGTACGAAATTTCACGAGACTACGAACCACCCGCGACTCGCAACGCTCGTCATCGAGCAACGCGATGGCCGTCAGCACCTCATGTTCGCGGCCGGACAGGGCCAGCAGCGTCGCGACCGCGTCCGCCTCGTCCAGCGGCTTGCCGAGAATTCGCCCGTCGAGCACCACGGCGGTATCGGCGCCGAGCACGCAGGCGGCGACATCCGGGCCGAGCAGGGCCCGCCCGGCCGCAGCCTTGCCGCGCGCCAGGCGCTCGACATAGGCCACCGGGGACTCGTCGCTCAGGGGAGTTTCATCGATATCGGCACCGATGGCCGTGAACGCCACACCGATCTGGGTAAGCAGTTCACGCCGACGTGGCGAGCCGGAGGCCAGGTAGAGCAGGTTCATCGGGACATCTCCTTGTCGGGGCTCGTCACACGGATCATCAGGCACCGGGAAATGGCCGATGATTCAGTCAGTTGATCTTGTAGCGTCGGCGCAATCCGCGCAGGCCGAAGCTGACCCAGGGCCAGAGCAACGCACTGACCAGGGCCGGCAGCACCAGCGCGAGGGTCGGTTGGCGGTTGCCGGTCAGCGCGCTGAGCCACAACTGGACCAACTGCGCCAGGCCGAAGATCACCAGGATCACCAGGCTCTGCTGCCACATCGGGAACATGCGCAGGCGTTGCTGCAGCGACAGCACCAGGAAGGTGATCAGCGTCAGGATCAATGCGCTCTGCCCCAGCAGAGTGCCGTAGAGCACGTCTTCGGCCAGCCCGAGCAGGAACGCGGTGACCATGCCGATCTTGTGCGGCAGATACAGCGACCAGAACGCCAGCAGCAGTGCCAGCCACAACGGACGGAGGATTTCCATGAACTGCGGCAACGGCGAGACACTGAGCAGCAGGCCGATCAGAAAGGTCAGCCAGACCATCCAGCCATTACGCGAAAGAGTAGCGCCCGCCATCATTCCTCCTGCCGTTGAGTGGCCGCCGGCGGCTTGCTGGCCGGCTTGGCCGCGGGTTTGGCATTGGTCGGTTTCGCCGCCGGCGTACTGTTGGCCGCACCGTGTGCCGGGGCGGCAGCCGCCGCGCCATGGGCA
>NZ_AQOH01000145.1 GCF_000364705.1 Pseudomonas fuscovaginae SE-1
GGTTGTCGGGGCCGTGACGACGGGAGCGGCCGGGGTCGCCGCTGGCTTGGGCACGGCCGCCGGCACCGCGGCAGCACCTTCGCCCTGCTTGTCGGCCTCCTGGGCCTGGGCCGCGTCATTGGCCCGCTCTTCCGGCGTACGGCTGTCACTGAACACCAGCAGCAGGTAGCGGCTGCGGTTCAGCGCGGCGGTCGGCACGGCACGGACGATGGCGAACGGCTGGCCGGAGTCGTGGATGACTTCCTTGACCGTCGCCACCGGGTAGCCGGCCGGGAACCGCTGACCCAGGCCGGAGCTGACCAGCAGGTCACCTTCCTTGATGTCCGCCGTATCGGCGACATGGCGCAATTCCAGGCGCTCGGGGTTGCCGGTACCGCTGGCGATCGCCCGCAGTCCGTTGCGGTTGACCTGTACCGGAATGCTGTGGGTGGTGTCGGTCAGCAGCAGCACGCGGGAGGTGTATGGCATCAGCTCGACCACCTGGCCCATCAGGCCACGGGCATCGAGGACCGGTTGGCCGAGCACCACGCCATCGCGCTCACCCTTGTTGATGATGATGCGATGGGTGAAGGGATTGGGGTCCATGCCGATCAGCTCGGCGACCTCGACCTTTTCGTTGACCAGCGCCGAGGAGTTCAGCAACTCGCGCAGACGCACGTTCTGCTCGGTCAGGGCGGCCAGCTTCTGCAGGCGGCCCTGTAACAGCAGGTTCTCGGTCTGGAGTTTTTCGTTCTCGGCGACCAGCTCGGTGCGGCTGCCGAACTGGCTGGCAACGCCTTGCCACAGCCGTTGCGGCAGGTCGGTGATCCAGTACGACTGCATCAGCACCAGCGAGGCCTGGCTGCGAATCGGCTTGAGCACCGTGAAGCGGGCATCGACCACCATCAGCGCAACCGACAGCACGACCAGCACCAGCAGGCGCACGCCCAATGAGGGGCCTTTGGCGAAAAGCGGTTTAATAAGCCGCTCCTCCCAGGCAAATAGACATTTTATTCATACGGCATCAAACCGGCCTGGCTGCAGATTGACAGAAGATAAACGCAACAGGCAGCACTGCAAAGTGCTGCCTGTGAACGGACCGTCCTAGCGTCTGCCAGCGAACTCACTCGCTGGAGAGCAGGTCCATGGTGTGCTTGTCCATCATTTCCAGGGCACGGCCACCGCCACGAGCCACGCAGGTTAGCGGGTCTTCGGCGACGATCACCGGCAGGCCGGTTTCCTGGGCCAGCAGCTTGTCGAGGTCACGCAGCAGCGCGCCACCACCGGTCAGCACCAGGCCACGCTCGGCGATGTCCGAAGCCAGTTCCGGAGGCGACTGCTCCAGGGCGCTCTTGACCGCCTGGACGATGGTCGCCAGGGATTCCTGCAGCGCTTCGAGCACTTCGTTGGAATTGAGGGTGAAGGCACGCGGTACGCCTTCGGCCAGGTTACGGCCGCGGACGTCGACTTCACGCACCTCGCCACCCGGATAGGCGGTGCCGATTTCCTGCTTGATGCGCTCGGCGGTGGATTCACCGATCAGGCTGCCGTAGTTGCGACGCACGTAGGTGATGATCGCTTCGTCGAAGCGGTCGCCACCGACGCGTACGGATTCGGCATAGACCACACCGTTCAAGGAGATCAGCGCAATTTCGGTGGTACCGCCACCGATGTCGACGACCATCGAGCCACGGGCCTCCTCCACTGGCAGACCGGCACCGATCGCGGCCGCCATCGGCTCCTCGATCAGGAACACCTCGCGGGCACCGGCCCCGAGGGCCGATTCACGAATGGCGCGACGCTCGACCTGGGTCGACTTGCACGGCACGCAGATCAGCACGCGAGGGCTGGGCTGCAGGAAGCTGTTTTCGTGAACCTTGTTGATGAAGTACTGCAGCATCTTTTCGCAGACGCTGAAGTCGGCGATCACACCGTCCTTCATCGGACGAATGGCGGCAATATTGCCCGGCGTACGACCGAGCATGCGCTTGGCTTCGGTACCGACGGCGACGACACTTTTCTGGTTGCCATGGGTGCGAATCGCAACAACCGATGGCTCATTCAGGACGATACCGCGCTCGCGCACGTAAATAAGGGTGTTGGCTGTACCCAGGTCGATGGAAAGATCGCTGGAAAACATGCCACGCAGTTTCTTGAACATTGGAAAGGGACCCTGGGCAACGCGTGGGTAAAAAAGTGCGGCAAACTCTAACAACGACGGGGATTTTGGGCAAGGCGCCAATATGTTAAATTAGGCGTTTTTCCGAGCACCATCCCATACAATCGCGGCCATGTGACCGTAGAAGTGCGGTAGTGTTCCGCCAACCTGACACACGGACAGCTTCCATTTTGTTTTCCACTGGAGATTCCCATGGCGCTTGATCGCTCCGACGTGGAAAAAATCGCCCACCTGGCCCGCCTGGGCCTGGTCGAGGCCGATCTTCCACGCACCACCGAAGCCCTGAACAGCATTCTGGGTCTGGTCGACCAGATGCAGGCAGTCGATACCGACGGTATCGAACCCCTTGCCCACCCTCTGGAAGCGAGCCAGCGCCTGCGCGCCGACGCCGTCACCGAGCGCAACAATCGCGAGGCCTATCAGTCCATCGCACCAGCGGTCGAAAACGGCCTGTACCTGGTTCCGAAAGTCATCGACTAAAGGGAAAGAGCCTGCAATGCATCAAATGACTCTGGCCGAGATCGCCCGCGGACTCGCCGACAAGAAGTTTTCCGCCGAAGAACTGACCCGCACCCTGCTGGCGCGCATTGCCCAGCTCGACCCGCAGGTCAACAGCTTCATCAGCCTCACCGAGGAACTGGCCCTGCAACAGGCCAAGGCTGCCGACGCGCGTCGCGCCAATGGCGAAAGCGGAGCCCTGCTCGGCGCGCCCGTCGGCCACAAGGACCTGTTCTGCACCCAGGGCGTGCGCACCAGTTGCGGCTCGAAGATGCTCGACAACTTCAAGGCGCCCTACGACGCCACAGTGGTGGCCAAGCTCGCGGCCGCCGGCGCGGTGACCCTGGGCAAGACCAACATGGACGAGTTCGCCATGGGTTCGGCCAACGAGTCGAGCTACTACGGCAAGGTAAGGAACCCGTGGAACCTGGAGCACGTGCCTGGTGGTTCGTCCGGCGGTTCGGCCGCAGCCGTTGCCGCGCGCCTGCTGCCGGCCGCCACCGCGACCGACACCGGCGGCTCGATCCGCCAGCCGGCGGCGTTCACCAACCTCACCGGTCTGAAACCGACCTACGGCCGTGTTTCGCGCTGGGGCATGATCGCCTACGCCTCCAGCCTCGACCAGGGTGGCCCGCTGGCCCGTACCGCCGAAGACTGCGCGCTGCTCCTGCAGGGCATGGCCGGTTTCGACCCACAGGACTCCACCAGCATCGATGAGCCGGTACCGGACTACAGCGCCAGCCTGAACGACTCGCTGCAAGGCCTGCGCATCGGTGTACCGAAGGAATACTTCAGCGCCGGCCTCGACCCGCGCATCGCCGAACGGGTGCAGGAAAGCGTCAGGGAACTGGAAAAGCTCGGTGCCGTGATCAAGGAGATCAGCCTGCCGAACAACCAGCATGCGATCCCCGCCTATTATGTGATCGCACCGGCCGAGGCCTCCTCCAACCTGTCGCGTTTCGACGGTGTGCGCTTCGGCCATCGCTGCGAGAACCCGACCGACCTCACCGACCTGTACAAGCGTTCCCGTGGCGAAGGTTTCGGCGCCGAAGTGCAGCGCCGGATCATGGTCGGCACCTACGCCCTGTCGGCCGGCTACTACGACGCCTACTACCTCAAGGCGCAGAAAATCCGCCGTCTGATCAAGAACGATTTCATGAACGCCTTCAAGGAAGTCGACGTGATTCTCGGCCCGACCACGCCGAACCCGGCCTGGAAGATCGGCGCCAAGAACAACGATCCGGTCGCCGAGTACCTGGAAGACTTCTACACCATCACCGCCAACCTCGCGGGTCTGCCGGGCTTGTCCATGCCTGCGGGCTTCGTCGACGGCTTGCCGGTCGGCGTGCAATTGCTTGCCCCGTATTTCCAGGAAGGCCGCTTGCTCAACGTTGCGCACCAGTATCAGTTGAACACTGACTGGCACACCCGCACCCCCCAGGGGTTTTGAAGCTGCTGCGCTCGGTAATGCTGCATTGAAAGCTGGCTCGTAATGCTCATTGACTACAGTCAACTGCGCTTACTCGCCAGCCTTCGCCTTGCCTTACCTTCGCTCGCGACGCTTCAAAAGTCCCCTGGCAAGATTTGAGGAAAAACACCATGCAATGGGAAGTCGTGATCGGGCTGGAGATTCACACCCAGCTCGCCACCCAATCGAAGATTTTCTCCGGCAGCTCGACCACTTTCGGCTCCGAACCCAACACCCAGGCCAGCCTGGTCGACCTGGGCATGCCCGGCGTATTGCCGGTGCTGAACCAGGAAGCGGTGCACATGGCGGTGAAGTTCGGCCTGGCGATCGACGCCGAGATCGGCCAGCACAACGTGTTCGCCCGCAAGAACTACTTCTACCCGGACCTGCCCAAGGGCTACCAGATCAGCCAGATGGAACTGCCGATCGTCGGCAAGGGCCACCTGGATATCACCCTGGAAGACGGTACGGTCAAGCGCATCGGCGTGACCCGCGCGCACCTCGAAGAGGATGCCGGCAAGAGCCTGCATGAAGACTTCAGCGGCTCCACCGGCATCGACCTGAACCGCGCCGGCACCCCCCTGCTGGAAATCGTTTCCGAACCGGACATGCGCAGTGCAAAGGAGGCCGTGGCCTACGTCAAGGCGATCCACGCCCTGGTGCGGTACCTGGGCATCTGCGACGGCAACATGGCCGAAGGCTCGCTGCGTTGCGACTGCAACGTCTCGGTTCGTCCAAAGGGCCAGGTCGAGTTCGGCACCCGCTGCGAGATCAAGAACGTCAACTCGTTCCGCTTCATCGAGAAGGCGATCAACAGCGAAGTACAGCGTCAGATCGAACTGATCGAAGACGGCGGCAAGGTCATCCAGCAAACCCGCCTGTACGACCCGAACAAGGACGAGACACGTGCCATGCGCAGCAAGGAAGAAGCGAACGACTATCGCTACTTCCCCGATCCGGACCTGCTGCCGGTCATCATCGAGGACTCGTTCCTGGATGAAGTACGCGCCAAACTGCCGGAACTGCCGCCACAGAAACGCGAGCGTTTCCAATCGCAGTACGGCCTGTCGCTGTATGATGCCAGCGTCCTGGCCTCGAGCCGCGAGCAGGCGGAATACTTCGAGCAGGTGGTGGCCATCAGCGCCGACGCCAAGCTGGCGGCCAACTGGGTCATGGTCGAGCTGGGCAGCCTGCTGAACAAGCTGGGCGTGGAAATCGACCAGGCGCCAGTCACCGCCGAGCAACTGGGCGGCATGCTGCTGCGGATCAAGGACAATACCATCTCCGGCAAGATCGCCAAGACCGTGTTCGAAGCCATGGCCAACGGCGAAGGCAGTGCCGACCAGGTGATCGAGGCCCGCGGCCTGAAACAGGTCACCGACAGCGGAGCGATCGAGAAGGTGCTGGACGAAGTCCTCGCGGCCAACGCCGAGCAGGTCGAGCAGTACCGTGCGGCGGATGAAGCCAAGCGCGGCAAGATGTTCGGCTTCTTCGTCGGCCAGGCGATGAAGGCCTCCAAGGGCAAGGCCAACCCGCAACAGGTGAACGAACTGCTGAAAAGCAAGCTCGAAGGCTGACAGCCCCCAGGTGCGCAGGCCACCTTGTGGTGAGGGGGCTTGCCCCCGCTGGGCAGCGAAGCGGCCCTGAAGCCAGCACACTCAGTGTCTCAGACGAGACGAGGTGTCCGGTTTTACGACTGCTACGCAGCCGAACGGGGGCAAGCCCCCTCGCCACAGATGCGCAATCGCAGCTCCACCGAGGATATCCGATGAAACGCCTGCTCGCCGCCTTTGCCTTCCTCTCCCTGTTGGCCGGTTGTGCCACCCACGACATCGACCCGCGCGGCTACGACGAAACCGGCACAGCCTCCTATTACGGCCGCCAGCACCACGGCAAGCGCACCGCCAGCGGTGAACCCTTCAACCAGAACGGCCTGACCGCCGCCCATCGCCAGCTCCCCTTCGGCACCCGGGTAAAAGTCACCAACCTCGCCAACGACCGTAGCGTCGTGCTCCGTATCAACGATCGCGGCCCGCATACCCGCGGACGCCTGATCGATGTTTCCCGACAAGCCGCCGAAGAGCTGGGCATGCTACAAAGCGGTACCGCACGCGTGCGCGTCCAGAGCCTCAGCGACTGACCCCGGGGAGCACCGCCATTTTCGGATTGACCAACCTGCCGATCCTGAGCCTGATTCAACTGCTCGGCGGCCTGTTCCTGCTGGTGATCGGCGCCGAACTGCTGGTGCGCGCCGCCGTGCGCCTGGCCGCCAGCCTGCGGGTGCGGCCACTGCTGATCGGCCTGACCATCGTCGCCTTCGGCAGCAGCGCCCCGCAGATGGCCGTCAGCCTGCAGGCCGCCATCCAGGAAAACGCCGACATCGCGGTCGGCAGCGTGATTGGTGCGAATATCTTCAACAGCCTGGTGACTCTCGGTCTCTCGGCGCTGATCATCCCCCTACGGGTCTCGCGCCAACTGGTGCGCCTGGACATACCGCTGATGATCGTCGCCAGCCTCATGGTCTTCGGCCTGGCCCTCAATGAAGAGCTGAGCCGCTTCGACGGCGTGCTGATGCTGCTGGTGTTTGCGCTGTACCTGGGGTTGCTGCTGCGTACCTCGCAACACGGCCTGCCGCCCCCCGCACCGGCGCTGCAAACACAGCGCCGGCGTGCGCCCTGGCTCAGCAGTGCGTTCTGGATGCTGCTCGGCCTGGCCCTGCTGGCCCTCGCCGGCCACCTGCTGCTCGATGCCGCCGTCGAAGTTGCCACGGAACTGGGCCTGTCGGAACGGATCATCGGCCTGACCGTCGTCGCGGTCGGCACCTCGCTGCCCCAGTTGGCCACCTCGCTGATCGCCGCCGTCCGTGGCCAGCGCGATATCGCCGTTGGCAACGTGATCGGCGGCAACCTGTTCAACCTGCTGGGCGTACTCGGCGTGACCGCGCTGATCGTCCCGCAACCGCTGTCGGTCTCGCCCAACGCGTTGTCGTTCGACCTGCCGGTGATGCTCGCCGTCGCGGCGTTGTGCTGGCCGGTGTTCTACTCCGGCTATCGCATCACCCGTGCCGAAGGCCTGCTGTTTCTCGGCCTGTACCTGGCCTACGGACTGCACGTGGTGTGGTTCACCACCGGCATGCCGATGGCGGTGCGACTGGAACACCTGATGCTGTTCTTTATCCTGCCGGCGCTGCTGGTGTATCTGCTGTTCAGTACGCTGCGAGCCTGGCGTCGCCAACACTCCTAGGAGCCACTGCAATGAGCGATCAGAAAAAACCCGGTGTCGAGATGCGTCGTCAGGTCATGGGCGATGCCTTCGTCGACCGCGCACTGGGCAATGCCAGCGAATTCAGCCAGCCACTGCAGGACTTCGTCAACGAACACGCCTGGGGCAGCGTCTGGAACCGCGACGGGCTGCCGCTCAAGACCCGCAGCCTGATCACCCTCGCCGCGCTGACCGCACTCAAGTGCCCGCAGGAACTCAAGGGTCACGTCCGCGGCGCCCTGAACAACGGCTGCACGGTGGAAGAAATCCGCGAGGCCCTGCTGCACTGCGCGGTATACGCCGGCGTGCCGGCGGCGATCGATGCCTTTCGCGCAGCGCAGGAAGTGATCGACGCCTACCAGAAAGCCGACTGACCGAAAGACGTCATGTGGCTTTGACTCCAGCTGTATCTACCTGTGGCTTCCTCTGACTCCAGCCGTGGCCACCTGTGGCTTCCTCTAGCTCCAGCCGTGGCCACCTGTGGCTTCCTCTAGCTCCAGCCGTGGCCACCTGTGGCGAGCGGGCTTGCCCGCGCTGGGGTGCGAAGCAGCCCTGAAACCGGCCGGCGCGGTGCGCCAGCCAAGACGGAGCCGTAGGGTCTACGGCCGCTTCGCAGCCGAGCGCGGGCAAGCCCGCTCACCACAAGACTCGCTCGCCACCACCCCCCACTCGCCACCAAGCCGACTCACCACCAGGCCGGCTCAGATCCAGCCGCCCCACTGCAGGACGAAAATGCCGATGTTGGTCGTGACCGCCGCCATCAGCGTGGTGATCACGATGATCGCCGCCGCCAGTTCGTGGTTGCCATTGGCGGTACGGGCCATGACGAAACTGGCGGCCGCCGTCGGGCTGCCGAAGTAGAGGAACAGGATGCCCAGTTCCGCTCCGCGGAAACCGCAGAGCCAGGCACCCAGGGTCGAGAACAGCGGCAGGCCGACCATCTTCACCAGGCTGGCACTGAGTGCCGTGTCGCCGCTCTTGCGCAACGCCGCCAGCGACAGGGTGCCGCCGATGCAGATCAGCGCCAGTGGCAGGGTCATCTGCGCCAGGTAGTTGCCGGAGGTCTCCAGCCAGCCAGGCAGGCCGATCTGGAAATAGGCGAAGGGCGCCGCGGCAATCACGCTGATGATCAACGGGTTGCTCAGCACGCTCTTGCTGATGCTCCACGGGTCGGACTTGATCACCGGGCTGTAGACCGCCAGGACGATGGTCGACAGGGTGTTGTAGAACAGGATCACCAGCGCGGCGAGAATCGCGCCGAGGGAAATCCCGTAGTCGCCATACATGCTGGCCGCCAGGGCCAGGCCGATCACCCCGTTGTTGCCGCGAAAGGCACCCTGGGTGTAGATCCCGCGGTCTTCCTTCGGGCAACGCCAGATCGCCCAGCCCCAGGCCCCCGCGAAAGTCACCAGAGTGGCAACCACGAAGTAGCCCAGCACCCCGGGCTTAAGGGCCGAATGCAGGTCGGCGTGGAGGATGCCGAGGAACAGCAGCGCCGGCATGGTGACGTTGAACACCAGCGCCGAGGCGGTATGGATGAAGTTGTCGTTGATCCAGCCCACGCGCTTGAGCGCCACGCCGAGGAACAACATGGCGAAGACCGGAGCGGTGATGGTCAGTGTATCGAGAAAGATGGCCAGCATTGCCCTGAGAATCCCTTGCCCGTCGTTAGGAGGCTAATGATACGGCAAAGCGGGCCATCCTGCCCGAGCGCCTCAGGCGAACTGCGCGCGCATCCAGGCCTGGTATTGGGCGACTCCAGCCTCTCCCTCACGCGGGGCCCAGGCGGCCATCTCGCCCTCGCCCACCGGCCGATACGGACCGGCCTTGCACTCGAACATCACGGTATCGGGCTCAAGCACCACCAGGCCGTGGAACACACCGGCCGGCAGGTCCACCGCCGGGCAGTCGCCACCGGCCTGCAGGACGCGCCGGGCCAGTACCTGACCGTCCTCGTCGAACACCAGCAGGCCCAGGCTGCCGCGCAGCACCAGCAGGGTCTCCGCCTTGTCCGCGCTCAGGTGCCGATGGGGCGGCACATAGGTGCTCGGCTGCAGGCCGACCGCCATGCGATGGCACGGCTCATCCATCTCATGGAAGTTGTGGTGCATGCGCCCACGGGGACTGGCCGCCGCCTTCGCGGCCAGGTCGGCGAACAACGCTGCATCGAGAAAGCGGGCCCCAGCCATGGATTACAGGCCCTTGACGGCAAAAATACCGGCAGCGTTACGCCAGTAGCCCTTGTAGTCCATGCCATAACCGAAGATGTAACGGTCGATGCAGGGCAGTCCGACGTAGTCGGCCTTGAGGTCCGGACGGGCCTTGCGGTCGTGTTCCTTGTCGATCAGCACGGCGGTGTGCACCTGGCGGGCACCGGCATGCTTGCAGAAGTCGATGATCGCGCCAAGGGTATGCCCCTCGTCGAGAATGTCGTCGATGATCAACACGTCACGGTCGATGAACGAGACTTCCGGCTTGGCTTTCCAGAACAGCTCGCCGCCGCTGGTTTCGTTGCGATAGCGGGTGGCGTGCAGGTAGGAGGCTTCCAGCGGGAAGTCCAGGTGGGTCAACAATTTGCCGGAGAAGATCAGGCCGCCGTTCATCACGCAGAACACCACCGGGTTGCGCTCGGCCAGGTCGGCATTGATCTGGGCGCCGACACGGGCGATGGCCGTCTCGACTTCAGCGTTGGTGTACAGGCAGTCGGCTTCGCGCATGACTTGACGGATATGCTCGAGATCAGCGGACATGGCGCTCTCCAAAGGGTGCTCAAATGGGACTTGTGCAGGCGGCTGCGCAAGAAAAGCGGGCAAAGGTACGCACCCGCGCAGGCCAGATCAAGCGTTTCTGGACTAACGTACTACGGGTCTATAGGACATAAACCCCGGATAGATTAATCTAGGCCGGTTTTTTTGCCCGCCGTCGGAGCCTTTCCCTATGCCCATCCGTGAGATCCGCCACCCGCTGATCCGTCACAAGCTCGGCCTCATGCGCCGCGCAGACATTAGCACGAAGAACTTCCGTGAGCTTGCCCAGGAAGTCGGAGCGTTGCTGACCTATGAGGCGACCAAGGACCTGCCCCTCGAAACCTACAACATCGATGGCTGGTGCGGCACCGTACAAGTCGAGAAGATCGCCGGTAAGAAAATTACCGTGGTGCCGATCCTGCGTGCCGGTATCGGCATGCTCGAAGGCGTGCTCAGCCTGATCCCGGGCGCCAAGGTCAGCGCCGTGGGCGTGGCCCGCAACGAGGAAACCCTCGAAGCCCACACCTATCTGGAGAAACTGGTGCCGGAAATCGACGAGCGCCTGGCGATGATCATCGATCCCATGCTCGCCACCGGCGGCTCGATGGTCGCCACCATTGACCTGCTGAAGAAGGCCGGCTGCAAGGAAATCTGCGCCATGGTGCTGGTGGCCGCGCCGGAAGGTATCGCCGCGGTCGAGAAGGCCCACCCGGATGTGACCCTCTATACCGCCTCCGTCGATCAGAAGCTGAACGAACATGGCTATATCATTCCAGGCCTGGGCGATGCCGGTGACAAGATCTTCGGCACCAAGCAGAAGGACGCCTGAACATGCGGGATGAGTTCAACGACCCGCTCTGGCGCACGGTGCTGTCCGGCGCGCAGATGCTCTTCGTCGCCTTCGGCGCGCTGGTGCTGATGCCGCTGATCACCGGCCTGGACCCGAACGTCGCGCTGTTCACCGCGGGCCTTGGGACTCTGCTGTTCCAGCTGGTCACCGGCCGCCAGGTACCGGTGTTCCTGGCGTCGAGCTTCGCCTTCATCACCCCGATCATTCTCGCCAAGGGCCAGTTCGGCCTGGCCGCGACCATGGGCGGCGTGATGGCGGCGGGTTTCGTCTACACCTTCCTCGGCCTGGCCGTGAAGATCAAGGGCACCGGCTTCATCGACCGGCTGTTGCCGCCGGTGGTGATCGGCCCGGTGGTGATTTCCATCGGCCTGGCCATGGCGCCGATCGCCGCGAACATGGCGATGGGCAAGGCCGGTGACGGCAGCGAACTGATTCCCTACCGCACGGCGATGCTGATTTCCATGCCGGCGCTGCTGACCACCCTGATCGTCGCGGTGTTCGGCAAGGGGATCTTCCGCCTGGTGCCGATCATCTCGGGCGTCCTGGTGGGTTTTGCCCTGTCGTTCTACTTCGGCGTGGTCGACACCGCGAAGATCGCTGCCGCGCCATGGCTGGCCCTGCCGCACTTCACCGCCCCGGAGTTCAACTGGCAGGCGATCCTGTTCATCGTCCCGGTGGCCCTGGCCCCGGCGATCGAACACATCGGCGGCGTGATCGCGGTGGGCAGCGTGACCGGTCGCGACTACCTGAAGAAGCCCGGCCTGCATCGAACGCTCCTGGGTGACGGCCTGGCCACCACGGCGGCCGGCCTGTTCGGCGGCCCGCCCAACACCACCTATGCCGAGGTGACGGGCGCGGTGATGCTGACCAAGAACTACAACCCGAAGATCATGACCTGGGCGGCGGTCTTCGCCATCGCCCTGGCCTTCATCGGCAAGTTCGGCGCGCTGCTGCAAAGCATTCCGGTACCGGTGATGGGCGGGATTCTCTGCCTGCTGTTCGGTTCGATCGCGGCGGTGGGCATGAACACCCTCATCCGCCACAAGATCGACCTGGGCGAAGCGCGCAACCTGGTGATCGTCTCGGTCACGCTGGTGTTCGGCATTGGCGGCGTGCTGGTCGGCAGCGGCACCGGCCCGGATGATTTCGGCCTCAAGGGCATCGCCCTGTGCGCCGTGGTCGCGATCGCGCTGAACCTGATTCTGCCGGGCAATGACGGCTGGAAGAAGAACAAGGCTGACGAACCGCTGGTGTAATCGCAACCGCTCACCACAAGGCCAGTTCCTTGTGGTGAGCGGGCTTGCCCGCGCTCGGCGGCAGAGCCGCCG
>NZ_AQOH01000146.1 GCF_000364705.1 Pseudomonas fuscovaginae SE-1
AAAATCAGACATCTCGTTCTACCTGACACAGCGCGCTTGCTGGTTTTAGGGGCGCTTCGCGCCCCAGCGCGGGCAAGCCCGCTCGCCACAAAAGCCCGTCTACCAAAAAGATGCGCCAGTCGTTAAGCCTTTACGGCCAATGGCGCCCGCTCACAGAGCGTGTTCAGCGCCACCGCCCACCGCGGGTCGTCGTTCAGGCACGGCACCAGTACCAACTCCTCGCCTCCCGCCTCGATGAACTGCTCGCGCCCACGATCCCCGATCTCCTCCAGAGTCTCGATGCAGTCGGCGACGAATGCCGGGCACATCACCAGCAGTTTCTTCACACCGGCCTTGGCCAACTCATCCAGGCGCGCCTCGGTGTAGGGCTCGATCCACTTCGCCCGCCCGAGCCGGGACTGGAACGATACCGACCACTGCCCCTGCGCCAAGCCCATGTGCTCGGCAAACGCCTGCGCCGTGCGCAGGCACTGGGCGCGGTAGCAGGTGGCGAGCACCGCTGGCGAAGCGTTACGGCAGCAGTCGGCGTCCTTGAGGCAGTGACTGCCCGTGGGGTCGAGCTTGGTCAGGTGGCGTTCCGGCAAGCCGTGGAAGCTCAGCAGCAAATGATCGAACCCCTGCTCCAAGTGCGGCCTGGCACTGGCGACCAACGCCTCGATGTATTCCGGCTGGTCGTAGAACGGTTGCAGGATGGAAAACTGCACGTCCAGCTTGCGCTCCCGGACCACCCGCCGCGCCTCTTCGATCACCGTGGTCACCGTACTGTCGGCAAACTGCGGATACAACGGCGCCAGCGTCACCTGGCGAATGCCCCGGGCAGCCAGCCGGGTCAGCGTCGATTCGAGTGACGGCTCGCCATAACGCATCGCCAGTTCCACCGGCCCATGCTGCCACTGCTCGGTCATGCGTTGTTGCAGACGTCGGCTCAACACCACCAGCGGCGAGCCCTCGTCCCACCAGATCGAGGCATAGGCATGAGCCGACTGCTCGGGCCGCTTGAGCAAAATCAGCGACACCAGCAGGCGCCGGATCGGCCAGGGCAGATCGATCACATACGGATCCATCAGAAACTGATTGAGATAGCGGCGCACGTCGGGCACCGAGGTGGAAGCCGGCGAGCCCAGGTTGACCAGTAGCAACGCGTGATCGGTCATGCAATGTCCTATATCAGAGGCGGCCCGACAGATCGTCGAGGGCCGCGGGCAGATCGGTAAACTGAAACTCGAATCCCGCCGCCAGCAAGCGCTTGGGCACAGCACGCTGGCCACCCAGCAACAACTGCGACAACTCGCCAAGGCCGAGCTTCAGGGCCGGCGCCGGCAACGGGATCAGGGCCGGGCGACGCAACACCCGGCCCAGGGCCCTGGCGAAGTCGCGATTGCGCACAGGCCTGGGCGCGCAGGCATTATAAGGACCGCTGGCATCGCTGCGGTGCAGAAGAAAATCAATCAGGGCGATTTGATCGCGCCAATGAATCCACGGCATCCACTGCCGACCGTTGCCGATCGGGCCGCCCAGGCATAGTTTGAACGGCAGCAGCAGGCGCGACAAAAAGCCGCCCTCGGCGGCCAGCACCAGGCCGGTTCGCAACAGCACCACGCGCATGCCCAGGGCCTGGGCGCGCTGCGCGGTCTCCTCCCAGGCGATGCACAACTGGCTGGCAAAATCCTCGCTGACCGGCGGCGAATCCTCCGTGAGCTCACGCTCACCACCATCGCCATACCAGCCCACCGCCGAACCGGACAGCAACACCGCCGGGCGTTGCTCGAGACCTTCGAGCCAGGCCAGCAGGGTTTCGGTCAACTGGATCCGGCTGTTCCACAGCAACGCCTTGCGTCGGTGCGTCCAGGGCCGCTCGGCAATCGGCGCACCAGCCAGGTTGACCACCGCGTCCAGCGGCTCGCCGGCCAGTTCCTCCAGGTGCCGCACACCCCGCACCTGCGCTCCGCACAAGCGGGCAACCTCCTCGGGACGGCGACTCCACACCGTCAGCCGATGCCCTTGCGCCGACCAGTGCTTGCACAACCGACGCCCGATCAAACCAGTACCGCCTGTCAGCAATATGTGCATGAGAGCGTCCTCGCGTAACGTTTCGCCAAGAGCGTTAGTCTACTTTTATAGGCAGGGCTCTTTTTCTTCTCGACTGTTTTAACAATAGGACAGCTTCAGACGACAGGGTGGTCGTGACTTATACCTAAAAATAAGATTGTACAGGTTTTACCGACGGCGTAGTCTGTGCAAACAGGTAACGAGGTCCCTATGACTGTACCTATCGCAATAATCGGTGCCGGTATCGCCGGCCTCTCGGCCGCCCGCGCGTTACACGATGCCGGGCATGCCATCGAGTTGTTCGACAAGAGCCGCGGCAGTGGCGGACGCATGTCGAGCAAGCGCAGCGACGCCGGTTCGCTGGACATGGGCGCCCAATACTTCACTGCCCGCGACCGGCG
The DNA here is from genome assembly GCF_000364705.1 of Pseudomonas fuscovaginae SE-1. Classification (GTDB taxonomy): domain Bacteria; phylum Pseudomonadota; class Gammaproteobacteria; order Pseudomonadales; family Pseudomonadaceae; genus Aquipseudomonas; species Aquipseudomonas fuscovaginae_A. The sequence continues at coordinate 2,451 of NZ_AQOH01000146.1, forward strand.
TTTCGTCAACGAAGTGCAGCGCTGGCAAGGCCATGGCTGGGTCGCCGAATGGGCGCCCAAGCTCTACACCTGGCAGAACGGCCAACTCAACCTGTCGCCGGACGAGCAGACCCGCTGGGTCGGCACCCCGCGCATGAGCGCCATCACCCGTGGCCTGCTCGGCGACCTGCACAGCCATTTCAGTTGCCGGATCACCGAAGTCTTCCGCGGCGAACGGCACTGGCACCTGCAGGATGCCGAAGGCGGTACCCACGGCCCGTTCAGCCATGTCGTGATCGCCACGCCGGCGCCCCAGGCCACCGCGCTGCTTGCTGCCGCACCAAAACTCGCCGGTGCCGCCGCCGGCGTGCAGATGGAGCCGACCTGGGCCGTCGCCCTGGCTTTCGAGAGCGCGCTGGAGACGCCGATGCAAGGCTGCTTCGTGCAGGACAGCCCACTCGACTGGCTGGCCCGCAACCGTAGCAAGCCGGGGCGCGACAACCGCCTCGACACCTGGGTGCTGCACGCCACCAGCAGTTGGAGCAAGCAACACCTGGACCTGTCCAAGGAGGCGGTGATCGAGCACCTGCACGGGGCCTTCGCCGAACTGCTGCACATCACCATGCCCGCCCCGGCCTTCACCCTCGCCCACCGCTGGCTCTATGCCCGACCGGCCGGCACCCGCGAATGGGGAGCACTCGCCGACGCCGACCTGGGCCTGTACGTATGCGGCGACTGGTGCATGTCCGGCCGGGTCGAAGGCGCCTGGCTCAGTGGCCAGGAAGCCGCTCGCCGACTGCTGGAACACCTGGCATGAACCGCATCAATCCGCGCAAGCTGCTGCTGTCGAAATGGACGGCAGCCCACCCGCAGAACCGGGAAAAACATTTTCTGGTTACCGAGTTGCTCCATGATGAAACCGGCACCCTGCTGCTGGAGCTCGAACTGCAGGCGGTACTGACTCGACGCAACCAGCGCATTCCCTGGCAGAACCTGCAGGACGCCGAACGATGGCGCATGGGTTGGCGATAAGCCGACCCGGGCAATCCTGTACAAATAATTTGACTTGTACAAGATAAAACCTATGATGAAATCTGGTTGTACAAGGATCAATCCTTGTACAAGTAAATCATCGAGGTTCCGCAATGTTCACGCCCAGCCCCTCTCGCCCCAAGCCAAGGATCGCCATCAGCGCCTGCCTGATGGGTGATGAAGTGCGCTACAACGGCGGACACAAGGAGTCGCGGTTGTGCAGCCGGATTCTCAGCGAACATTTCGATTTCGTTCCGGTCTGTCCGGAGATGGCGATCGGCCTCGGAACGCCCCGCGAACCGATCCGCCTGGTCGGTGACCCGGCGCAGCCCAGAGCGATAGGCACCGTTCACCCGGACAACGACGTCAGCCAGGCGCTGCGCGACTACGGCACACGCATGGCCGGCGAACTGACCGACATCTGCGGCTACATCTTCATGCAGAAATCTCCGTCCTGCGGGCTGGAACGGGTCAAGGTCTACCAGGATCGCGGACGTCCCGCCGAACACGCCGGTCGTGGCCTGTACGCCGCCGCCTTCTGCGCCCGCCACCCCGACCTGCCGGTCGAAGAAGAGGGGCGCCTGAACGACCCGGTCCTGCGCGAGAACTTCCTGACCAGAGTGCTGGCCTATGCCGACTGGCAGCAACTGCTCGCCGCCGGCCTGAACCGCCGTGCCCTGACCGACTTTCATTCACGGCACAAGTACCTGCTGATGGCCCACAACCCGGTGCAATACAAGGTGTTGGGACACCTGCTGGGCAGCATGGGCAAATCCGATGCGAACGAAATCGGCCCGCGCTACTTCAGCCAACTCATGGCGGCCCTGAAGAAATGCGCCACCCGCCGTACCCATACCAATGTCCTGCAACATCTGAGCGGCTATCTGAAACACTGCATCAGTGCCGAGGACAAGCAGGAAATGCAGCAGGTCATCAGCCAGTACCGCCTAGGCATCGTCCCGCTGGTGGTGCCGCTGACCCTGCTCAGGCATCACTTCCGCCAGTACCCCGATCCCTACGTGGGCTTGCAGGTCTACCTGCAACCCCATCCGGAAAACCTCAGCCTGCGCAACTCGATCTGATCATGTCAAATTCCATTCCCGAGGACGATGAGTCCTCTCCCGATTACGTCAGCGCCCTGGCCGCCGGCTGGCTGCCGATTCGCGAAGTTGCCCGGCAGACCGGCGTCAACGCCGTTACCCTGCGCGCCTGGGAGCGCCGCTATGGCCTGATCGTGCCCCATCGCACGGCCAAGGGGCATCGACTGTTCTCGGCCGAGCATGTGCAACGTATCCAGGCGATCCTGACCTGGTTGAACCGCGGCGTGGCGGTGCGCCAGGTCAAGCAGTTGCTCGACGCCCCGCAACCGCCCGTCGAAACACCGGAAAACGACTGGCACCGTCTGCACCAGGATCTGGTCCAGGCCATCGGCCGCCTGGACGAACGCCAGGTCGACGACCGCTTCAATCAGGCAATGTCGTTGTACCCACCGCGGACCGTCTGCGAACAACTGCTGATCCCGCTGCTGGCCGAACTCGAACAGCGTTGGCAGGGCCAGTTCGGTGGGCAGATGGAACGGGTGTTCTTTTATTCCTGGCTGCGCAGCAAGCTGGGCGCACGGATCTACCACAACAACCGCCAACTGAGGGGCAAGCCACTGTTACTGGTCAACCAGTCGGACCTGCCGCTCGAACCCCACCTGTGGCTGACCGCCTGGCTGGCGAGCAGCGCCGACTGCCCGGTGGAAGTCTTCGACTGGCCGGTGCCGCCCGGCGAGCTGGCATTGGCCGTCGAACAGCTCAAGGCCCGCGCGCTACTGCTGTACTCCAGCAAGGCCCTGAATCTGGCGGCACTGCCCAGGCTGATCAGCGGCATCGAACAACCCGTACTGATCGCCGGCACCTCGGTGTGCATCCACGTCAGCGAACTGTCCGCCTGCACCGACGAACATCCCGGTCTGAGCCTCGCCCAGGACCCACTGTCGGCCTGCCAGAACCTCACCCGACTCGGCCTGCTCTGATGCTCCGCGCCCCCAAGGAATGACCATGCAATTGTTCTGGCTGCGCACCGATCTGCGACTGCATGACAACACCGCTCTCAGCGCCGCCGCGAGCAGCGGACCAACGGTAGCGGTGTACCTGCTCACCCCCGGGCAATGGCTGGCCCATGACGACGCGCCGTGCAAGGTCGACTTCTGGCTGCGCAACCTGCGGGAGCTGGGCCAGGCGCTGGCGACGCTGAACATCCCGCTGCTGGTTCGCCACGCGGATACCTGGGATCAGGCCCCCGCCGTCCTGCTCGAACTGTGTCAGTCGCTGGGCGTCGATGCCATCCACGTAAACGAGGAGTACGGCGTACACGAAACCCGCCGCGACCGCGCCGTGGCCAAGGCCGTCGGAGCCTACGGCATTGCCTTCCACAGCCACCTCGACCAGTTGTTCTTCCGCCCGGGCAGCGTCCTGACCCGCACCGGCGGCTACTTCCAGGTCTTCAGCCAGTTCCGCAAGGTCTGCTACAGCCGCCTGCATGGCGCCCTGCCGGCGCTGGTCGCGACACCTGCACCGCAGGCGCCGCTGCCACTGGACAGCGATCCGATCCCCAGCGCGATCGACGGCTTCGCCTGCCCGCCCCAGACCCTGCGCGACCTCTGGCCGGCCGGAGAGAACGAAGCCCGGCGACGCCTGGACACCTTTGCCGACCAGCAGATCGACTACTACCAGAGCGAACGTGACTTCCCGGCCAAGCCCGGCACCAGCCAGCTCTCCGCCTACCTCGCCGCCGGCGTGGTGTCGCCGCGCCAATGCCTGCACGCCGCCCTGCTGAGCAACCAGGGGGAGTTCGACAGCGGCAATACCGGCGTTGTCACCTGGATCAGCGAACTGCTCTGGCGCGAGTTCTACAAACATATCCTGGCCGGCTATCCGCGGGTTTCACGCCATCGTGCGTTCCGTCCGGAGACCGAGGCCGTGGCCTGGCGCCATGCACCGCAGGACCTGGAGGCCTGGCAACAGGGCCGTACCGGCCTGCCGATCATCGATGCCGCCATGCGCCAACTGCTCGAAACCGGCTGGATGCACAACCGCCTGCGCATGGTGGTGGCGATGTTCCTGACCAAGAACCTGCTGATCGACTGGCGCGAAGGCGAGCGCTTCTTCATGCGCCACCTGATCGACGGTGATCTGGCGGCCAATAACGGCGGCTGGCAGTGGAGTGCCTCCACGGGCACCGACTCGGCCCCCTACTTCCGCATCTTCAACCCGATCAGCCAGTCGCAGAAGTTCGACAGCGAAGGCCTGTTCATCAAGCACTGGCTGCCGGAACTGGCCGGCCTGAACAAAAGAGATGTGCACAACCCGGCCGCCCTCGGCGGCCTGTTCGGCGTGGCCGGTTATCCACAGCCGATCGTCGACCTGGCGAGCAGCCGCGACCGCGCCCTGGCGGCCTTCAAGAACCTGCCATCGCGCCTTGAAGCGGGAGACGCGCATGAGTGAATTCCTGCATGACTTCGCCCGGCGCTTCTGCGCCCTGGACAAGCACAACCTGGTACTGCTCGATGAACTGTACAGCGAGGACGTGCAATTCACCGACCCGCTGCATCAGGTGAGCGGCCTACCGGCGCTGCGGAGTTACTTCGCCGATCTGTATAGCAACATCAGCGAGCTGGCGTTCGACTTCCACGCTTTCGACACGGTTCGTGAAGGCGAAGGCTATCTGCGCTGGAACATGGGCTATCGCCACCCCAGGCTGGCCAAGGGCCGGCTGATTCAGGTCGAGGGCTGTTCCCATCTGCTCTGGAGCGAAAAGGTCTACCGCCATCGGGACTATTTCGATGCCGGCGCCCTGCTCTACGACCACCTGCCGGTACTCGGCTGGGCCACCGCATGGCTGAAAAGGAGAATGACATGAGCACGAAGCTCCCCCGGCGCATCTGGCTGACGGGCGCCAGCAGCGGTATCGGTGCCGCCATGGCCGAGGTACTGCTGCGCGACGGCGCACGACTGGCCGTCAGCGCACGCAACGAGCAGGTCCTCGACGAGCTCGGCGCGCGTTATCCCGGGCAGGTGCTGACAGTGCCCGGCGATCTGACCGACAGCCAGCAGGTCCGCGAGATCGGTGAGCGCATCAGCCAGGCCTGGGGCGCCCTCGACAGCGTGATTCTCAATGCCGGCACCTGTGAGTACATCGATGCCCGGGAGTTCGACGCCTCGGTGATCGAGCGCGTGGTGCGTACCAACCTGCTTGCCAGCAGCTACTGCATCGAAACCGCCCTGCCATTGCTGCGCGCCGGAACCCGCCCCCACCTGGTCGGTATCGCCAGCGCGGTGACCTTCCTGCCGCTGCCCCGCGCCGAAGCCTACGGAGCCTCGAAAGCCGGGATGCGCTACCTGTTCGAATCGTTGCGCATCGACCTGGCCCACGAGGGAATCGACGTCACCATTGTCAGCCCCGGCTTCGTCGACACGCCACTGACCCGCAAGAACGACTTCCCCATGCCACTGAGCTGGCCGGCCGACAAGGCCGCCGAGCATATCTGCGAGAGGCTGCCCAGGCGGCCGCTGGAAATCGCCTTTCCGGCCCTGTTCATGGCCGGGCTCTGGCCGTTGTCGCGACTGCCCAAACGCCTGCAACTGGCAATCGGCAAGCGCATGGCGCGCAACGGCCAGAAGACTGGAGACCGTCCATGAAAATCGCCCTGATCGGCAGCGGCATCTCCGGCCTGACCTGCGCCTACCTGCTCAAGCGCAGGCACTCGATCACGCTGTTCGAGGCCGCCGACTGGATCGGCGGCCATACCCACACGGTCGACGTCACGGTCGACGGCCAACGCCACGCCATCGACACCGGCTTCATCGTCTTCAACGACTGGACCTACCCGAACTTCATCCGCCTGCTCGACCAGCTCGGCGTCAGCCACAAGCCCACCGAAATGAGCTTCTCGGTACATGACCCGGCGACCCGCCTGGAGTACAACGGCAACAACCTCAACAGCCTGTTCGCCCAGCGCGGCAACCTGCTGTCACCCAGGTTCTGGGGCATGTTGCGCGATATCCTGCGCTTCAACCGCCAGGCCCTGGCCGACCTCGAACAGCAGCGCATCGCCGCCGATACCACCCTCGGTGCCTACCTGCGCAACGGCCGCTACGGCGAACGCTTCATCCAGCACTACATCGTACCGATGGGCGCGGCGATCTGGTCGATGTCACTGGCGGACATGCTCGGTTTCCCGCTGCAGTTCTTCATTCGCTTCTTCAAGAACCATGGCCTGCTGTCGGTCAACGACCGTCCGCAGTGGCGGGTGATCGAAGGTGGTTCGAGCAGCTATGTCGCACCGCTGACGGCCAGCTTCCGCGAGAACATCCGCCTGAACTGTCCGGTAACCCGGGTCGAGCGCGACGAGCAGGGCGTCGTCATCCACAGCGCCGCCGGCAGCGAACGCTTCGACAAGGTGGTGTTCGCCTGCCATAGCGATCAGGCCCTCAGACTGCTGGCCGAGCCGAGCGCGGTCGAACGGCAGATCCTCGGTGCCCTGCCCTACGCCGACAACGAGGTGGTGCTGCACACCGACACCCGCCTGCTGCCGCAGCGCCCACTGGCCTGGGCCAGTTGGAACTATCGCCTCGGCGGCCAGCGCCAGGCGGCAGTGACCTACAACATGAACATTCTCCAGGGCATCGCCAGCGACACAACCTTCTGCGTCAGCCTCAACCAGAGCGCCGATATCGACCCTCGCAAAATCCTGGCCCGCTACACCTACGCCCACCCGCAATACAACCTGGCCGCCATCGCCGCGCAGCAGCGCTGGGAGGAATTACATGGCGATCGTCATACCTATTATTGCGGTGCCTACTGGGCCAACGGTTTCCACGAAGATGGGGTGAACAGCGCCCTGCGGGTCGCCGAAGCCTTCGGTGAGCGGCTATGAACAGCGCGCTGTACAGCGGCTGGATCAGCCATCGGCGCTTTGCCCCGCGACACCATGCCTTCCGTTACCGGATCGGCCTGCTGTACCTGGATCTCGCCGAACAGGACAGCGTCCTCGGTTTGTCGCCCCTGGCCGGCCGCAGTCGCTTCGCGCCCTTCGACTGGCGCGAGACCGACCACCTGTGCGCCTTCACCCGCCAGGGCATGCCGCTGATCGAAGCGGTGCGCCAACAGGTCGCCCTCGCCCTGGGACAGGCTCCGCAAGGCGCCGTGCGCCTGCTGACCCAACCGCGCAGTTGGGGCCTGTCGTTCAACCCGGTGAGCTTCTTCTATTGCTTCGACCGTGATGATCGCCTGGCGGCGATTCTCTGCGAAGTCACCAATACCCCCTGGGGCGAACGCTACCACTACGTACTCGCGGCCAGCGGCGAGGGCCACCAGCATGTCACGGCGACGAAATCCTTCCATGTCTCGCCGTTCCTGCCCCGCGACCTGCAATACCGCATGAGTTTCAGCCAGCCCGCCGAACGACTCGGGGTGCACATGTCCGACTGGCAGGGCGACCTGAAACTGTTCGACGCCACGCTCGACCTGCAACGCGAGCCCCTGAACCGTGCCAGCCTGCATCGTCACCTCTGGCGTTTCCCCTGGATGAGCGCCAAGACCTGCCTGTCGATCTACTGGCAGGCGCTGCGCCTGCTGCTCAAGCGTACGCCCATTTTCTCCCACCAGGCTGCCGAGGGCACCTTCGGCATCGCCACCGCGCCAAACAAGGAACAACCCCATGAAAAGTTCTAGCCTGGTGACCAGGAGCAATCTATTGAGCGCCAACCGCCTGAGCACCGGCCTGTTGCGCCGCGGCGTGCTGCGCCTGTTGAACTCGTTGCGTCACGGCCAACTGCTGCTGGTCGAGAACGGCGAACGCCAGTTGTTCGGCACACCCGGCCACGGCCTGCTGGGAGAGATCCACATCCAGGACCCGGCGGTCTGGGGCCTGGTCGCCGGCAACGGCTCGATCGGGGCCGGCGAGGCCTTCATCCATGGCTACTGGACCAGCCCGGACCTGACCGCGGTGATCCGTGTGTTCGTCAGCAACCTCGATGTGCTCGACGCCATGGAAGGCGGCCTGGCTCGCCTCGGGCGGCCTTTCATCCAGGCGCTGCACTGGTTCAATCGCAACACCCGCAAAGGTTCGCGCAAGAACATCGCGGCCCACTACGACCTGGGCAACGACCTGTTCGAACAGTTTCTCGATCCGACCATGATGTATTCGGCGGCGCAGTTCGCAAGCCCCGAAGACAGCCTGGAACAGGCCCAGCTGAACAAGCTGGAGCGCATCTGCCAGAAACTGGCACTGAAGCCGGACGACCACCTGCTGGAAATCGGCACCGGCTGGGGCAGCATGGCCATCCATGCCGCCCAACACTATGGCTGCAAGGTCACCACGACCACACTGTCGCGTGAACAACTGGCCTACACCCGGCAACGTGTCGAGGCCCTGGGCCTGCAAGATCGGATCACCCTGCTGCTGGAAGACTACCGGGATCTCACCGGCCAGTACGACAAGCTGGTTTCCATCGAAATGATCGAAGCCGTCGGCCACCGTTTCCTGCCCGGCTACTTCCGCCAATGCGCGCGCCTGCTCAAGAAAGACGGGCTGATGCTGCTGCAAAGCATCACCATCCGCGAACAGCGCTATGAACAGGCCAGGAACAGCGTCGACTTCATCCAGCGCTACATCTTTCCCGGCGGAGCACTGCCCAGCGTACAGAAGCTGCTCGAAGGCGTCGGCCAGCACACCGACATGAACCTGCTGCACATGGAGGACTTCGGCCTGCACTACGCGCGCACGCTGCGCCTGTGGCACGAGAACTTCCAGCGGGCCCATCCGCGCCTGGCCGAACTGGGCTACGACGAATACTTCCTGCGCCTGTGGGAATTCTATCTGTGCTACTGCGAAGGGGGATTCCTCGAACGTACCCTGGGCACCGCGCAACTGCTGCTGGCCAAACCGGCGGCACGGCCACAGCCGTTGCTCGGGCGCTTCGAGGACTGAACGGCGAACCGCTACAGCGGCAGGGTGTAATGCAGGGCGTAGCTCTCGATACCGTCGTTCGGCTGACGGATACTGGCGTTGGAATAATGGGTGGCACGAATCCCCACCTCATGCCCGCCAGCAAAACGCAGGCCGACACCGATCCGGTCCTCGAACTGGAACGCCGTGCCCAGCCGGTTGCCTTCGACTTGCGTATGGTCGAACACCGCCACGCCGATGCCCGCCTCGATGTAGGGTTTGACCGATGCCCCGGAAAACTCGTACACGAATACAGGCGAGAACGACAGGCTGTGGTTACTCGACGCGGTGTAGCCATCCCAGTAGGTGTAGGCGCCATTCCAGTAGCCGGTCAGACGCCCGACATCGCTTTGCCACCAGCTTTTATCCCAGTCCCATTGCAGACCCAGCCGGTAGGTCTGGGTCGACTTGCCGGTCTGACCGACCGAAAACTCGACACCGGCCGCGTGAGCCGTCACACCGTACAACAGGGTGGTGGCCGTCAATGCGGCCACGCAGAGCAAGCTCTTCATCAGAAATATCCTATTTCAAATGGATGTTTAACAGCGAGAAGGACCTTCAGTAGAAATCTGGCGTGAGCCAGAAGTTCAGCGAATTCTGGCGATTTTCGCTGGGCGTTCCTAGCACCGAAAGCTATCTACACTGCTAGGCTTATTCCATAGCAGGGGCAGGATGTTTCCAAGATGATACGGATCAGCACTGGTCCAGAACCGCGCTTCGCGGGCCGGGCCCGCGGACAGCAGGTCGCGGGCCTGCAACAGGCGCTGGAGTTGGCGGGCTACTGCTGCACCGGTGTCGATCAGGCTGATGGAGGCCGGAATCATTTCCAGCAGCAACGGTTTGAGGAAGGGATAGTGGGTGCAACCCAAGATGATCGTGTCGCAACCCGCCGCCAGCAACGGCTCGACATAGCTGGCCAGCAACTGACGCAATGCCTGGCTGTGCAGGTCGCCGGCCTCAATCATCTCCACCAGGCCGGGACAGGGCTGGGTGACCACTCGCACATCACTGGCGAAGCGGTCGAGCAAGGCAGCGAACTTGGCGCTCTGCAAGGTACCGGTGGTGGCCAGCACCCCGACCACGCCACTGCGGGTGGCCGCCGCAGCCGGCTTGACGGCGGGTTCCATGCCCACCAGCGGCCAGTCCGGATAACGCTGGCGCAGGTCGGCCACGCCGGCGACGGTGGCGGTATTGCAGGCGATCACCAGCGCCTTGGCGCCCTGCTCACGCAGGAAGGCGGCAATCACCTCGCAACGCTGGCGAATGTATTCCGGGCTTTTTTCGCCATAGGGGATATGCCCGCAGTCGGCGACGTACAGCAGCGACTCGTTGGGCAGCAAGGCGTGGATTTCATTGAGCACCGACAGGCCGCCGACACCCGAGTCGAACACCCCGACTGGCGCCTCACGCATGACGGCCACCACAGACGGCGCACTGCGGGTCGCGCTTGACCCGCAGCTCGCGGAACTTGCTGCTCAAGGCATCGACCAGCAGCAGACGCCCCACCAGCGGTTCGCCAAAACCGGCGAGCAGCTTCAGTGCCTCCAGGGCTTGCAGGCTACCGACCAGCCCCACCAACGGGCCGACCACCCCGGCCTCACTGCAGGTCAGTTCGGCTTCGCTGCCGTGACCGTACAGGCAGTGGTAGCAGGGGCTGTCGGCGCGACGCGGGTCGAAGACCGACAACTGGCCTTCAAGGCGAATCGCCGCGCCACTGACCAGCGGCTTGGCGGCGGCCACGCAGGCGGCGTTGACCGCTTCGCGGGTGGCAAAGTTGTCGCAGCAATCGAGTACCAGGTCGACGCCAGCGATGACCGCGCCCAGGCTGTCTTCATCCAGGGCCTGGCGATGAGCGACCAGGCCTATCTCGGGGTTGAGCGCGGCCAGCCGGCGCAGCGCCGAGTCGACCTTGCTCGAACCGACGCTGTCGGTGTCGTGGATGATCTGGCGCTGCAGGTTGGTCAGGTCGACACTGTCGAAATCCGCCAAGTGCAACTCGCCCACGCCGGCGGCGGCCAGGTACAGGGCGACCGGGGCACCGAGACCTCCGAGACCGACGATCAGCACCCGGCTATGTTTGAGGCGCAACTGGCCATCGATATCGACCTGTCGCAGCAGGATCTGCCGGCTATAGCGCAACAGTTCCTGGTCGTTCAGCACGACAGTTGCCCCAGGCTGAGGCGCTGGTGACCGCCCAGGTCAGTGCGGCTGTGCACCTCACTGAAACCTTGCGCCGCCAGCAGCTCGCGCACGGCCTCGGCCTGGTCGTAACCGTGTTCGAGCAGCAACCAGCCACCGGCTTCCAGATGAGCGGGAGCCTGGGCAATGATCGTGCGCAGGTCATCCAGACCGTCGGCGCCGGCGACCAGGGCACTGGCCGGTTCGAAGCGCACATCACCCTCGACCAGATGCGGGTCGGCTGCGGCGATGTAGGGCGGGTTGCTGATGATCAGTTGAAAACGCAGGCCTTGCAGGGCGCTGAACCAGTGGCTGTGCAGTACCGTGGCGTTACCCAGGCCCAGACGCTCGCGGTTGCGTTCGGCCAGGGCCACCGCCTCCGGCACTCGGTCCACCGCGGTGACCTGCCAACCCGGACGCTCGTTGGCCAGGGCCAGGGCGATCGCCCCGGTACCGGTGCCGAGGTCGAGCACCTGCGCCGGGGTCGCCGGCAACAGTTCGAGCGCAGCTTCCACCAGCAGCTCGGTATCCGGTCGTGGAATCAGGGTATGGGGCGCGACTTCCAGATCGAGCTTCCAGAAGCCCTGCTGGCCAAGAATGTAGGCAACCGGCTCGCCACCCCGGCGGCGCTGGAGGAACTCGCCGAAGGTCTGCGCGTCTTCGCTGCTGACGATCTTCTCCGGCCAGGTGTGCAGGTAACTGCGGGACTTGCCCAAGGCCGCCGCCAGCAGCAACTCGGCGTCCAGGCGCGCGGTTGGAGAGTCGGGCAGTTCGGCGGCGCGCAGCAGGCTGGCGATAATCGTCATTCAATCACCCAGTGCCGCCAGTTGATCAGCCTGGTATTCGGCCAAAAGCGGTTCGATCACCGCCTCGACACCACCGGCCATGATTTCATCCAGGGAGTACAGGGTCAGGTTGACACGATGGTCGGTGACCCGCCCCTGCGGGAAGTTGTAGGTACGGATGCGTTCGGAACGGTCGCCAGAACCCACCAGCAGCTTGCGCTCGCTGGCGATCGCATTGGCGGCGGCGCTGGCCTGCTGGTCGTTGAGCTTGGCCGACAGCCAGGCCATGGCCCGCGCGCGGTTCTTGTGCTGGGAACGCTCTTCCTGGCACTCGACCACGATCCCCGACGGGATATGGGTGATGCGGATCGCCGAATCGGTCTTGTTCACATGCTGGCCGCCCGCCCCCGAGGAACGGTAGGTGTCGATGCGCAGGTCCGCCGGGTTGATCTCGATGGCTTCCTGTTCGTCCGGCTCGGGCAGCACCGCCACGGTGCAGGCCGAGGTGTGGATACGGCCCTGGGATTCGGTGGCCGGTACCCGCTGCACCCGGTGGGCGCCGGATTCGAATTTCAGCTTGCCATAGACGTTCTCGCCTTCGACCCGGGCGATGACCTCTTTATAGCCGCCATGCTCGCCCTCGCTCTCCGAGAGGATTTCCACTCGCCAGCCACGCTTCTCGGCGTAGCGCGAGTACATACGGAACAGGTCGCCGGAGAAGATCGCCGCCTCGTCGCCGCCGGTACCGGCACGGATTTCGAGGAACACGTTACGCCCGTCGTTGGGGTCCTTGGGCAGCAGCATGCGTTGCAGGGTCGATTCCAGCTCGACCAGTTGTTCCCTGGCCTCGCGGGCTTCCTCGACCGCCATCTCGCGCAGGTCCGGGTCGCTGTCCTTGAGCAGCGCCTGGGCCCCCTCGAGATCCGCCTGCACCTTCAGCACCTGCTGGTAGGCCGCGACGATCGGCTCGACCTCGGCGTACTCCTTGGAATAGGCGCGGAACTTGGCCTGGTCGGCAATGACTTCGCCATCGCCGAGCAAGGCGGTCAGTTCCTCGAAACGGTCCTGGAGGACGTCCAGTTTTTTGAGCAGTGACGCTTTCATTGCGGTTTCTTATCCGAAAAGCTATCCGATGGGCCCTCTCGGAGGGCAAAGAGTTCCTGCGCCATGGCCAGCGCATCGAGACGGCCTTCGGCGGACAACTTCTTCAGTTGCACACTGGGCGCATGCATCAACTTGTTGGTCAGGCCGCGGGCCAATTGCATCAGCACCTCTTCGGCGCTGTTGCCGTTGGCCAGCAGACGCTGGGCCTTTTGCAATTCTTCGTCACGCAGACGTTCACTCTGCTGGCGGTAGGCACGCAGCACATCCACCGCGGCCAGCTCGCGCAGGCGCGCCATGAAATCCTCGACACCGCTGCTCACCAGCTCTTCGGCCGCCTGCGCGGCACCTTGCCGGCTCTTGAGGTTTTCGGCGACCACTTCGTGGAGATCGTCGACGGTATACAGGTAAACGTCGTCCAACTCGCCGACTTCCGGCTCGATATCCCGAGGAACCGCGATATCGACCATGAAGATCGGCTTGTGCTTGCGCAGCTTCAGCGCGCTTTCCACCGCGCCCTTGCCGAGAATCGGCAACTGGCTGGCGGTGGAGCTGATCACGATGTCGCTGTGCACCAGCTCCTGAGGAATATCCGCCAGCAGCACGGCATGGGCACCGAACTCTTCGGCGAGGGTCTTGGCCCGCTCCAGGGTCCGGTTGGCGACCACAATCCGCTTGACGCCCTGCTCATGCAGGTGACGGGCGACCAGGGTGATGGTCTCACCGGCGCCGATCAGCAACGCGGTACTGCGCTGCAGGTCGCTGAAAATCTGTTTCGCCAGGCTGACAGCGGCAAACGCCACCGACACCGGGTTCTCGCCGATGGCGGTATCGGTGCGCACCTGCTTGGCGGCACTGAAAGTAGCCTGGAACAACCGCCCGAGCAGCGGGCCGACGGTACCCGCTTCCCGCGCCACGGCGTAGGCCGACTTCATCTGGCCGAGAATCTGCGGCTCGCCGAGCACCAGCGAATCCAGCCCGGAGGCCACACGCATCATGTGACGAACGGCCGCATCATCTTCGTGCACATAGGCACTGGCGCGCAGCTCTTCCAGACTCAGGTGGTGATAATCGGCCAGCCAGCGCAGGACCGTTTCCGCCGCCAGGTGATCCTGCTCTATATACAGTTCACTGCGATTGCAGGTGGAGAGGATCGCGGCCTCCCGGCTGTCGGTCAGACGGCAGAGCTGCTGCAGCGCCTCCACCAACTGTTCGGGAGTGAACGCCACGCGCTCGCGCACGTCTACGGAGGCCGTCTTGTGGTTGATGCCAAGTGCGAGGAAGGCCATTCAAGGTCGCTGATGATGTCGAGAAGCCGACAATTGTCCTACTTCACCCGGTTCAGAACAACCACCGCCGACTATTGTCATAATCAAACGTTGCTATTAATGCCCCCCGGTGAGCGGTCTCGGGTATGGTTCTGCCCACCGCTTGTGTCATGATGGCCCGACCGCAGGTTAGTTGCCCTTCTCCCCTATGAATAGATCGTCCGCGTTGCTTCTCGCTTTTGTCGTCCTCAGCGGCTGCCAGTCCCTGGCCCCCGTATCGCCGGGCCACACGCCACCGGCCGAGGAAACCACGACGGCCCCGGAAAAGCCCAAGGTCTACGGCTCCTTCAGTGAAGACACGGTCTTCAGCCTGCTGAGCGCGGAACTGGCCGGGCAACGAAATCGCTTCGATATCGCCCTGGACAATTATGTCACCCAGGCGATCAACACCCAGGACCCGGGCATTTCCGAGCGGGCCTTCCGCATCGCCGAGTACCTGGGCGCGGACCAGGCGGCCCTCGATACCTCGCTGATCTGGGCGAAAAACGCCCCGGACGACCTCGAGGCGCAGCGCGCGGCCGCCATCCAGCTGGCCCGCGGCGGGCGCTATGACGACTCCATGATCTATATGGAGAAGGTCCTGCAGGGCAAGGGCGATACCCATTTCGACTTCCTCGCGCTGTCGGCCGCCGACACCGACCAGGACACCCGCAACGGCCTGATGAAGAGCTTCGACCGCCTGCTGGTCAAGCACCCGAAGAACAGCCAGCTGATTTTCGGCAAGGCCCTGCTGCTGCAACAGGATGGCGACAATCAGGGCGCCCTGACGCTGCTGGAGAACAATCCGCCGGAAGACGGCGAGATCGCCCCGCTGCTGTTGCGTGCCCGCCTGCTGCAGAACCTCAATCGCGGCAAGGAAGCGATTCCGCTGCTGGAAAAAAGCATCAGGAAATACCCTGAAGACAAGCGCCTGCGTCTGACCTACGCACGCATGCTGGTCGAACAGGACCGCATGGCCGATGCCAAGGTGCAGTTCTCCAACCTGGTCCAGCAGTATCCGGAAGATGACGAGCTGCGCTTCTCCCTGGCGCTGGTCTGCCTGGAAGCCAAGGCCTGGGATGAGGCCAAGGGTTACCTTGAGGAACTGATCGCCCGTGACAGCCACGTCGACTCCGCCCACCTGAACCTGGGCCGCATCGCCGAGGAGAAGAACGACCCGCAAGGCGCCCTGGAGGAGTACGAGCAGGTCGGCGCGGGCAACGACTATCTGCCAGCCCAACTGCGTCAGACCGACATCCTGGTCACCAGCGGCCGGGGCGCCGAAGCCTCGAAGCAACTCGCCGCCGCCCGCGACGAGCAACCGGACTACGCGATCCAGCTGTACCTGATCGAAGCCGAGATCTTCTCCGCCAACAATCAGGGCGAGCAGGCCTGGAAAGTCCTGCAACAGGCGCTGCTGCAGTATCCTGACGACCTGAACCTGCTTTATACCCGCGCCATGCAGGCGGAAAAACGCAACGACCTGGCCCAGATGGAAAAGGACCTGCGGGCGATTCTCAAACGCGAGCCGGACAACGCCATGGCGCTCAACGCCCTGGGCTACACCCTCTCCGATCGCACCACCCGCTACGCCGAAGCCAAGGAACTGATCGAAAAGGCGCACCAGTTGAACCCGGAAGATCCCGCCGTGCTCGACAGCCTTGGCTGGGTCAATTTCCGCCTGGGCAACCTCGACGAAGCCGAACGTCTGCTGCGCCAGGCCCTGGAGCGCTTCCCCGACCAGGAGGTCGCGGCGCACCTGGGCGAAGTCCTGTGGGCCAATGGCAAGCAGGGCGAAGCCCGGAAAATCTGGGGCAAGTTCCTCAAGGACCAGCCCGACAGCCCCATCCTGCGTGGCACCATCAAACGCCTGACCGGTTCCGAGACTCTTTAAACTTATGTTCCTGCGCCACCTCGTTGTTTTCAGCCTGATCGCCCTGCTCGCCGGTTGTGCGGGCTTCGGCGCCCGTGAGTCCGTCGAGGGCCACGGCGACCCGGCCCGCTGGGCCAGCCACAAGCAGCAGTTGAGCAGCCTCGATGGCTGGCAGATCAACGGCAAGGTCGGCATCCGCGCGCCGAAGGATTCCGGCAGCGGCACACTGTTCTGGCTGCAGCGCCAGGACTACTACGACATCCGTCTGTCCGGCCCGCTCGGTCGGGGGGCGGCGCGCCTGACCGGCCGCCCCGGCCAGGTCTCGCTGGAGGTGGCCAACCAGGGCCGCTACGAGGCACAAAGCCCCGAGGCCCTGTTGGAAGAACAACTGGGCTGGAAACTGCCGGTGTCCCATCTGGTCTGGTGGGTCCGCGGCCTGCCTGCGCCCGACAGCAAGAGCCGTCTGAGCCTGGACAATGACAGCCGGCTCGCCACCCTGGAGCAGGATGGTTGGCAGGTCGAATACCAGAGCTACTCCGAACAGAACGGCTACTGGCTACCCGAACGTCTGAAACTGCACGGCCAGGACCTCGACGTCACGCTGGTGGTCAAGGACTGGCAGCCACGCAAGCTGGGGCAATGACATGAGCGCCAGCCAACTGACCCTGCCCTCGCCGGCCAAGCTGAACCTGATGCTGCACATCATCGGCCGCCGGGCCGATGGTTATCACGAGTTGCAGACGCTGTTCCAATTCCTCGACTACGGTGACGAACTGCGCTTCGCCCTGCGCAGTGACGGCGTGATCCACCTGCATACCGGCTTCGACGGCGTGCCCCACGACAGCAACCTGATCGTGCGCGCGGCGAAAAAGCTCCAGGAACAATCCGCCTCGACCCTGGGTGCGGATATCTGGATCGACAAGATCCTGCCCATGGGCGGCGGCATCGGCGGTGGTAGCTCGAATGCCGCGACCACGCTGCTCGGCCTCAACCACCTGTGGCAACTGAACTGGGACGAAGACCGCCTGGCAACCCTGGGCCTGACCCTGGGTGCCGACGTGCCGGTTTTCATTCGCGGACACGCGGCTTTCGCCGAAGGCGTCGGGGAGAAGCTCACCCCGGTGGACCCAGAGGAACCCTGGTACGTCGTGCTGGTCCCGCAAGTCTCTGTAAGTACAGCAGAAATTTTTTCGGATCCACTGTTGACACGTGACTCCGCGCCCATTAAAGTGCGCCCCGTTCCCGAGGGAAACAGTCGAAATGACTGCTTGCCGGTTGTTTCAAGGCGTTATCCGGAAGTACGTAATGCCTTGAGTTCGCTGGGTAGATTTACCGAAGCGAAGCTGACCGGAACTGGAAGTTGTGTGTTTGGGGCCTTCCCAAACAAAGCTGAAGCTGATAAAGTCTCGGCCCTTCTTGCAGAGACCCATACAGGGTTTGTAGCCAAAGGCAGCAACATCTCGATGTTGCACCGGAAGTTGCAAAGTCTGCTCCAGGAATGCGAGTAGCAGCTACTTGCAGCAACAGATACAGGGGCGTCGCCAAGCGGTAAGGCAGCAGGTTTTGATCCTGCCATGCGTTGGTTCGAATCCAGCCGCCCCTGCCATTTTCTAATACTCATCCAGGTTACCCTCAGCCTTCAGGTACTGCGCGTGTCCAAGATGATGGTCTTTACGGGGAATGCCAACCCCGATCTGGCTCGGCGTGTCGTACGTCAGCTGCATATTCCTCTCGGTGACATCTCTGTCGGAAAATTCTCCGACGGTGAAATTACCGCTGAGATCAATGAAAACGTCCGCGGTAAGGACGTCTTCATCATTCAGCCGACTTGCGCCCCGACCAACGATAACCTGATGGAACTCGTCGTGATGGCCGATGCCTTCCGCCGTTCCTCAGCCACCCGAATCACTGCGGTGATCCCCTACTTTGGTTACGCCCGTCAGGATCGCCGTCCGCGCTCCGCACGTGTGGCTATCAGCGCGAAAGTCGTCGCTGACATGCTCACCGTGGTAGGCATCGACCGTGTGCTCACGGTTGACCTGCACGCTGACCAGATCCAGGGTTTCTTCGATATTCCGGTAGATAACATCTACGGCTCCCCCGTCCTGGTGGATGACATTGAAGACCAGCGTTTCGAAAACCTGATGATCGTGTCTCCGGACATTGGTGGCGTCGTGCGTGCACGTGCCGTTGCCAAGTCGCTGGGCGTGGATCTGGGCATCATCGACAAGCGTCGTGAGAAGGCCAACCACTCCGAAGTGATGCACATCATCGGTGATGTCGAAGGCCGCACC
This sequence comes from Pseudomonas fuscovaginae SE-1, assembly GCF_000364705.1. Classification (GTDB taxonomy): domain Bacteria; phylum Pseudomonadota; class Gammaproteobacteria; order Pseudomonadales; family Pseudomonadaceae; genus Aquipseudomonas; species Aquipseudomonas fuscovaginae_A. Next base: position 20,996 of record NZ_AQOH01000146.1, read on the forward strand.
TGCATTCTCGTCGACGACATGGTCGACACCGCCGGCACCCTGTGCCACGCGGCGAAAGCCCTCAAGGAACATGGCGCTGCCAAGGTCTTTGCCTACTGCACACACCCTGTGCTGTCGGGTCGGGCGATCGAGAACATTGAAAATTCCGTGCTGGACGAGCTGGTGGTGACCAACACCATCCCGCTGTCCGCCGCCGCACAAGCCTGTGCACGTATCCGCCAACTGGATATCGCACCGGTCGTCGCCGAAGCGGTTCGCCGCATCAGCAACGAAGAATCGATCAGCGCGATGTTCCGCTAAGGGCCCAGCCCCGGCAGACCACTCGTTGACGTAAAGTGCCCCGCCCCAACCCTCATGTTGGGGCGGGGCTTTTTTGCCCATACCGCTCACGTCGGTCGCAGACGTGATCCGGAAATGGCTATTTTGGAGATACAAAATGACTGATTTCATCCTGAACGCCGAAGCGCGTAACGACCTGGGGAAAGGTGCGAGCCGCCGCCTGCGTCGTCTCGCCAGCCAGGTTCCTGCCGTTGTCTACGGTGGCGACAAGGCTCCTGAGTCCATCACCATCCTGGCGAAAGAAATCGCCAAGCTGTTCGAAGACGAGGCTGCCTTCAGCCACGTGATCGAGCTGAACGTGGGTGGCACCAAGCAGAACGTTATCGTTAAGGCTCTGCAGCGTCACCCAGCCAAGCAGTTCATCATGCACGCCGACTTCGTTCGCGTTGTCGCCGGCAAGAAACTGACCGCTACCGTTCCTGTGCACTTCATCAACGAAGCGGCTCCAGTGAAGAAAGGCGGCGAGATCTCCCACGTCGTGAACGAGATCGAAGTTTCCTGCGAAGCCAAGGACCTGCCTGAATTCATCGAAGTCGACCTGGGCAACGCCGAAGTCGGTTCGATCATTCACCTGTCCGACCTGAAAGCGCCGAAAGGCGTTGAGTTCGTAGCCCTGGCACACGGTGACGACAAGGCAGTAGCCAACGTTCACGCTCCACGTGTTGCTCCAGAAGCTGAAGAAGGCGCTGCAGAGTAATTTCACTCTGACGCCGGAGTGATTGGAAACATCGCGGACTGGAACGTAGCGAGAAAGCGGGCGAGAATGCGGAGTTTACATCATGGTAAATGAGCACTTTTCGTCCACTTTCGCCGCAACCTCCAACGGCGTTGTCATCCACCATTCCATAGAAGGGCCCCTGTCGTGACTGCCATCAAACTGATCGTTGGCCTGGGTAATCCAGGCACCGAATACGAACAGACCCGGCATAACGCGGGGGCCCTTTTTGTTGAGCGCATCGCCTCGGCACAAGGCATCAACCTCGTCGCCGATCGCAAGTATTTCGGCCTGACCGGGCGCTTCAGTCACCAGGGTCAGGATGTTCGTCTGCTGATCCCCACCACCTACATGAACCGTAGCGGCCAGGCCGTGTCGGCATTGGCTGGATTCTTCCGCATCAAGCCCGAAGAAATCCTCGTGGCGCATGACGAACTCGACCTGCCACCCGGCGTTGCCAAGCTCAAGCAGGGCGGCGGGCATGGCGGTCACAACGGCCTGCGCGACATTATCGCGCAGCTCGGCAACCAGAACACCTTTCACCGCCTGCGGCTCGGCATTGGCCACCCTGGCGTTGCGAGCATGGTTTCAAACTTTGTCCTGGGTCGTGCGCCACGCGCCGAACAGGAAAAACTCGATGCCAGCATCGATTTTGCCCTCGGCGTGCTGCCGGATATCCTCGCCGGTGAATGGAACCGCGCGATGAAAAACCTGCACACCCAGAAGGCCTGACTCTTTACCCGAGGGGAAACACCATGGGATTCAACTGCGGTATCGTCGGCTTGCCCAACGTTGGCAAATCCACCCTGTTCAACGCACTGACCAAGTCCGGCATCGCGGCGGAAAACTTCCCCTTCTGCACCATCGAGCCGAACAGCGGCATCGTGCCGATGCCGGATTCGCGTCTGGCGGCCCTGGCCGAGATCGTCAATCCCAAGCGCATCCTGCCGACCACCATGGAATTCGTCGACATCGCAGGCCTGGTGGCCGGTGCATCGAAGGGCGAAGGCCTGGGCAACAAGTTCCTGGCCAACATCCGTGAAACCGATGCGATCGCCCACGTGGTCCGCTGCTTCGAAGACGAGAACGTGATTCACGTCGCCAACAGCGTCGACCCGAAACGCGATATCGAAATCATCGACCTGGAACTGATCTTCGCCGACCTGGAAAGCTGCGAGAAGCAACTGCAGAAGGTCGCACGCAACGCCAAGGGCGGTGACAAGGACGCGGTGGTCCAGAAGGGCCTGCTGGAGCAGTTGATCGCCCACTTCACCGAAGGCAAGCCGGCGCGCAGCCTGATGAAGAACATGAGCGCGGAAGAGAAGGCAGTGATCCGCGGCTTCCACCTGCTGACCACCAAGCCGGTGATGTACATCGCCAACGTCGCCGAAGACGGTTTCGAGAACAACCCGCTGCTGGACGTGGTCAAGGCCATCGCCGACGAAGAAGGCGCCGTGGTCGTACCGGTGTGCAACAAGATCGAAGCGGAAATCGCCGAGCTGGAAGACGGTGAAGAGAAGGATATGTTCCTCGAAGCCCTGGGCCTCGAAGAACCCGGCCTGAACCGCGTGATCCGCGCCGGTTACGAAATGCTCAACCTGCAGACCTACTTCACCGCCGGTGTCGAGGAAGTCCGCGCCTGGACCGTGCGTGTCGGCGCCACCGCCCCGCAAGCCGCCGGCGTGATCCACACCGACTTCGAAAAAGGCTTCATCCGCGCCGAAGTGATCGCCTACAACGACTTCATCCAGTACAAGGGCGAAGCGGGCACCAAGGAAGCCGGCAAGTGGCGCCTGGAAGGCAAGGACTACATCGTCAAGGACGGTGACGTGATGCACTTCCGCTTCAACGTGTAAGCGGGACCGTGAATCTGCACGGACCTCCATAGACAAAAATCCCCGTGATCACTCGCTGACACGGGGATTTTTGCATTCCGGCCGACGCAGTCGGCAGTCGTTGTGCTCGGCGATAACGACACAGAGCCTGCACCCCTACACCCACCCCCCATCGACGATGAAGTTCTGCGCCGAACACATGGACGACACCCCGGAAGCGAGGAACAGCGCCATGTTCGCGATATGCACAGGCTCCACGCTACCCGGCAGGCATTGGCTACGCTTGATCAACTCCCTGGCGGCATCGTCCACCCACAGCGCGAGTTGCTTTTCGGTCATCACCCAGCCGGGCACCAGGGTATTGACCCGGATACCCCAGGGCCCCAGCTCCCGCGCCAGGGCGCGGGTCATGCCATGGGTCGCGGCCTTGCTGGCGGCGTAGACCGGGTACCCGCTGGAGGCCATCATCCAGCCGATGGAGCCCAGGTTGATGATCGCCCCCTCCCCCGCAGCCTTCATCATCGGCACCACCGCCCGGCTGGCGAAAAAAGCATGCTTCAGATTGACCGAAACCAGCTTATCGAAGGTTTCCGAATCCACTTCATCCAGGGTATGGCGTACATCATTGGCGGCATTGTTCACCAGGACCGTCACCGGCCCCAGCGTTTGCGCAAAGCCCTGGATCGCCACCTTGTAGGCGATCTCATCAGTGATATCGCAGTGAGCGAACTCGACCCTGTGCCCCTCGGCCAGCAGTCGAGCCTCCAACCGTTCACCCTGGCTTTTGGCCATATCCACGAACGCCACCCTGGCCCCCTGCCGTGCAAAGGCGCAGACCATGGCCTCGCCAATCCCGGACGCCCCACCGGAAATCAGCACGGTCTTGTTTTTCAGATCCGCGTACACGGCCTGCAAACCAACGCCTGCTTCCTGACTCATATGACGGTTACTCCACAGTAGGCACTTGAATCCAGGCGGTTATACGCCGGGCGTGCTCGGGCACCCAGGCCAATTTTCGCCTTTCACTTCAATTAGTCTTATTTTATATTGAAAAATCGGCAACAAAGGCTATAAATCTACTGCCTCAACGACAAAATATCGCAAATTAGTAGAACTATTCAACTTAAAACAATAAATGGAGGTTCGACCATGTTGCACTCACGACACCCGCTTTGCGGCCTTGGACTGTCCCTGATGATTGCCAGCCAGGGCATCCAGGCCAGTGGCCTGTCCAGCGAACACAAGGCCTTCGGCAAGACCGATGATGGAACCGCCATCGAGCAGTATGTGTTGCGCAACAGCCATGGACTGCAGGCGACGGTCATTACCTATGGTGGCGTCCTGCAGTCGTTGAAAGTGCCGGATAAAAACGGCAAGGTCGAAGACGTGGTCCTGGGCTTCGACGATGTCAAGGGCTACCAGGGCGGCACCGCGTTCTTCGGCGCCACCATCGGCCGCTACGGTAATCGCTTGGCCAAGGGTGCGTTCGAGCTGGACGGCAAGCGCTATCAGGTACCGCTCAACGATGGCCCCAACGCCCTGCACGGCGGTCCGCAGGGTTTTGACAAGCGGGTCTGGAAAGCGCAGCCGGTCAGCGGCAAGGACTCGGTCGGGGTGAAGTTGAGCTACCTGTCGAAGGCAGGGGAAATGGGCTTTCCCGGCAACCTGAACGTCGAGGTCACCTACAGCCTCAACGACAACAACGAGCTGCGCATCGACTACCAGGCAACCACGGACCAGCCAACGGTGTTGAATCTCACCAACCACAGCTACTTCAATCTCGCCGGTGCCGGCAACGGCGATGTGCTCAAGCAGCTCGCCACCTTGCACGCCAGCCATTACACACCCGTCAACAGCACTCTGATTCCAACCGGTGAACTGGCCCCGGTGGCCGGCACGCCGATGGATTTTCGTCAGCCGACCGCCATCGGTCAGCACATCAGAGATGATCATCCGCAGCTCAAGTTCGCCGAGCCGAAACAGGGCGGCTTCGACTTCAACTGGGTCCTGGATGCCAAGGGTGACGTCAGCCGGATCGCCGCCGAGGTGCACGACCCGCAGTCTGGTCGCCGCCTGCAGCTCTACACCAGCGAGCCCGGGGTACAGTTCTACACCAGCAACTTCCTCGACGGCTCGGTCAAGGGCAAGGCGGGCAAGGTCTATGCCCATTGGGGGGCGTTCACCCTGGAGACCCAGCACTATCCGGACTCGCCGAACCAGCCGGACTTCCCGACCACCCGACTGGATCCAGGCCAGACCTATACCCAGAACACCATCCTGAAGTTCTCGGCCAACTGAAGTCGCCCCCCATGACCTGTAGGAGCTGCCGAGCCTTGGCGAGGTGGCGAAAGCGCTGAACCAGACAACATCGATGTCGACTGGGCTACCGCTTTCGCCGCCTCGCCAAGGCTCGGCAGCTCCTACGGTGAACGCGGCAAGCGAATATCGGGCGCCCGGCTCGGGCGGGATCAGCGCTGCTTCAGGCGGTCGATCACCACCGCCAACAGCAGAATGGAACCCCGAATCACGTACTGGTAGAACGTGTCGATGTTTTTCAGGTTCATCGCGTTCTCGATGATCGCCAGAATCAGCACCCCGGCGATCACGTGCCGGATCATGCCCACCCCACCGCTGAGCGACACCCCACCCAGCACGCAGGCGGAAATCACCGTCAATTCGAAGCCCTGGCCGATCATCGGCTGGCCCGAGGTCATGCGCGACGCCAGGATCACCCCGGCCAGGGCACCCACGACTCCGTGCACGGCAAAGATGACGATCTTGGTCCGGTCGACATTCACCCCCGCCAGCAATGCCGCTTCCTGGTTGCCACCGATGGCCATGGTATTGCGCCCGTAGGTGGTGTAGTTGAGCAACCAGCCAAAGAACAGGAAGCAGGCGATGGTGATCAGGATCGGCACCGGCACACCGAACAACTGGCCATTGCCGTAGACGAAAAACGAGTCCTGGGATACCCCCACCGCCTTGCCGTCGGCAAAGATGTAGGCCAGGCCCCGTACGATCTGCATGGTCGCCAGTGTGGTAATCAGTGCGTTGACCCGCAGCTTGGCGATCACGATGCCGTTGATCAGCCCGACCAGCAGCCCCATCAGCAGCGCCGCGGCGATACCGAAAAACACGCTGTCGGTGTCGCGCATCACCACCGCGGCCACCACCCCGGCACAGGCGATCACCGAACCCACCGACAAGTCGAAATGCCCGGACGCCAGGCAATACAACATGGTGCACGCGGCGATGCCGGTGGTGGAGATCGCCAGGCCCAGGCCACGCATGTTCAGCGGCGACAGGAAGTTGTCGATCAGCAGGGTGCAGAGGACGAAGATCCCCAGCGCCGCCAGCAGCATCGCCCAATTGTCCAGCAGGGTGCGCAGGTCCAGGGGTTTGCGTGCGACTGGCAACGTATTGTTTTGGCTTGTCATGGTCACCTCTCAGTTCTCCAGGCCATCGGCGCGCTGGCGCGGCAGGGCCAATTGCAGCAGGTTGGATTCGTTGGCCTGTTCACGGCTCTTTTCGCCTCGCATCGCCCCCTCGCACAGCACCAGGATACGGTCGGAAATGCCCATCACTTCCATCAGGTCGCTGGACACCACGATCACCGCAATCCCGCTGGCGGCCAGCTCATGAATGATCTGGTAGATCTCGGCCTTCGCGCCGACATCGATGCCGCGCGTCGGCTCGTCGAGCAGCAGGACCTTCATCGGCATGGACAGCCAACGACCCAGAATGGCCTTCTGCTGGTTACCCCCGGACAGATACAGGATTTTCTGCGCCGGACTGGGCGTTTTCACTTTCAGCGCCTTGATCTGCTTGTCGGCGTTGCTCTTCTCCCAACCGTCCCGCAACAGCCAGCCAAAGGTGGAATGGGCACGACGGGCGCTGATGTTGATGTTCTCGGCCACGCTGGAGAGCGGCATGATGCCCTCCTTCTTGCGGTCCTCGGGGCACAGCAGGACACCGGCGGCGATGGCATCGCGCGGCGAACGCAGTTGCAGCGGCTCGTCGCACAGTTGCAGGTTCCCGGCAGTGATCCGCTCAAGCCCGCCCAGCAGGCGCAGCAATTCGGTACGCCCCGCGCCCACCAGGCCGAACAGGCCAAGGATCTCGCCCTTGTGCGCCGCGAAACTGACCGGCTCACGCAAGCCCGGCCCCAACAGGCCGTCGACCTTGAGTGCCACCGCCCCCCGTGGACGAGGACGGTAATCGTAGATGTCCTGGATGTCGCGCCCCACCATGCAGGTGACCAACTGATCATGGGTCAGCGTGCTCATGTCCTCGAAGGTACGCACGTAGCGGCCGTCCTTGAACACGGTCACCGCATTGCAGATCCGGAACACCTCCTCCATGCGGTGAGACACGTAGAGCACCACCTTGCCCTCGTCCCGCAGCCGCTCGATGATCGCCATCAGACGCTCGATTTCCCGGGCCGACAGGCTGCTGGTGGGCTCGTCGAAGGCAATCACCTGTGCACCACGGGACAGGGCCTTGGCGATTTCCACCAGCTGCCGTTGCCCCAGGGACAGGCGGCCCACCTTCTGCTGGGGATCGATCTCGTCGGCCAGCCCCTTGAGACATGCCAGTGCATGCTCGCGCAACTCACGGCGATTGATCACACCGTAACGGGCCGGCAAATGTCCGAGGAACAGGTTCTCCGCCACGGTCATTTCCGGCACCAGGTGCAGTTCCTGGTGGATGACGGCCACGCCGCTGGCAATGCTGTCGGCCGCACACTTGAAGGCCATCGCCTGCTCGCCGATCTGCAAATGGCCACTGCTGGGGCTGTAGGCGCCGCCGAGGATCTTGAGCAGGGTCGACTTGCCCGCACCGTTTTCCCCCATCAGGGCATGGACCTGTCCTGGGTGGGCAGTGAAGCTGATACCGTCCAGCGCCTTGACCCCGGGGAAGGTCTTGCCGATCCCGTTGAAACACAAACTGGCGCCGACACTGTGCTGCTGTCTGTTCAATTGCGCGTGCATAACCACCTCGTCACCCCAACCAGGCAACCCCGTCGCCAGGGCTGCCGAGCAAAACCGCCCGTCACTTCCACAGGCCGATCTTTTCCAGTTCCTGCTTGAAGTTGTCACGCGTGATCAGCGTGACCTCATCCATCGCGGTGTACTTGGGCGGCTCCTTGCCGGTGGTGATCCAGTCGAACATCATGCTCGCGGTGTTGTAGCCCTCAAGGTGCGGGCTGGGCAGCATCGAGCCGAAAAAGCCGCTGCTGGGCTTCTTCAGTTCGCCGATGGCGTCGGTGCCATTGATGCCGACCCCGATCACGTTGGCCGCGGCGAAACCGGCGCTTTCGGTGGCGCGCACACCGCCCAGCACGGTGTTGTCGTTCATGCCGCCGATGATCAGGTTTTTCGCCGAACCCGGCAGCTTCACCAACGCCGAGCTGGTGGAGTCCATGCTGCCCGGCACGTCGAGGGTCTTGAGCGGGGTGAAGAGGATGTGGTCTTTCGGCAGGCCGGCGGCCTCCAGGGATTTCACCGAACCGTCGGTGCGCTTCTTGCCGGTGTCGAGCTCGTTGTAGGTGTTGATCACCGCGTAGGTATCTTTCCAGTCCCAGCCGCGCTTCTTCGCCTCGGCGGCCATCGCGGCCCCCTGCTTCTGGCCGACTTCGAACGCGGCCATGCCCAGATAGGGGACGTCCTCCATGAACTTGCCGCTGGCGTCGACAAAACGGTCATCCACGGCGATCACTTTCAGGTCATTGGCCTTGGCCTTCGCCACGATCGCCGGCCCCAGGGACACGTCCGGCGGGCAGATCACGAAGCCCTTGGCACCGTTGGCGGCCAGGCTGTCGATGGCCGAGAGGGTTTTCTCCCCGTCCGGCACGGCAATCTTGATCAGGGTAAAGCCCTTGTCCTTGCTGGCTTTCTCGGCGAAAGCCCATTCGGTCTGGAACCAGGGCTCCTCCGCCTGCTTGACCAGGAAGCCGATCTTCACCGGCTCGGCGGCCTGCAGCAGGCTGCTCAAGCCAAAGGCCGATACCGCCAGAGCGGCGCAACACAGGGAACGGATACCGCGATGACGATTCATAAGGTGACTCCTTGTTTTTGTTGTGAGTACTGAACCGGTGCAACTTGATGCCTGAAAACTATCCTGCGAATCGATGACAGCGTGTGCCTGGGACATCCACCTCGATGGCCAGGACCGCACCGTCCAGCGGGTGATTGAACGGGCTGGCAGCGCTGGTGACATACAAGGTACGAAGCTGCGGGCCACCGAACACGCAACTGGTGGGCCGGCTGACGGGCAGTTCGATCACCCGGTCGACTTCGCCATTGGGCGCCAGCCGGAGCAGGCAGCCACCGTCCCAGCGGGCGTTCCAGAGGTAGCCCTCGGTGTCCATCGCCGAACCGTCCGGCACGCCACGCGGGTGTGGTCCGAACCACTCCCGTGGCGCTTCGAGCTGCCCGTCGCGACCGATCGAATAGCGATACAACGTGCCATCGAGACTGTCGCCAAAATACAGCTGCGTCCCGTCCTCGTTCCAAAGCAGGGTATTGGGAATGCCCAGGTCACGTGCCAGCGGCGTTACCCGCGCATCGGCATCGATCCGGAACAGGCCGCCACTGCGCTGTCGAACGGGAAGGTCCTCACCCTGCTCGCCGATGTTGTTCTGCATGGTACCTAGCCAGAGTCGGCCCCGGGCATCGCAGCGGGCCTCGTTGGCCCGGTTGCCCGCTTGTGGATCGGCGACGCACAGCAGCGTCAGGCTCGGCGCCTGTGGCTCGCTGTCGAGGTCCAGCCGATATACCCCGCTGCTCAAGGTCACCAGCGCATCACCGCGTTCACAGGGGATGAACGCCGACACCGGCTCCGGCAATTGCCAGGCCTGCAGGCCCGAGCCCGTCAGGCGCAGCGCCTGCCGGCCAGCGATATCGGCCCAATACAGGGCCTGCCCGGGCACATCCCAGAACGGCCCTTCGCCCAGTTGCGCACGGTGTTCAGTCACAGCGATCCACGACATGAGGCCTCCTGGCTGACTATTGTTTTCAGATGCCGCTGAGGTTGCCGGCCCTGACACAAGGACATTGGCGGGATGCGATCCCTGTAGGAGCCGGGCTTGCCCGCGAAGGGGCCCTCAAGATCGCCAATAGGCTTCGCGGACAAGCCCGGCTCCCACGGTCATGTGCATCTTCCCCTAAAGCATCCCTATGGCTCCGGGCACCAGCACCGCATCAACGACGCCGATACCATTGATCAATGGCGCACCGAACTCCGCCTGGCTGATCTCGAACACATCACCCGGTTGCGTACGCACGCCCTCGGCGAAAGACAGGGTCGCGGTGCCGAAGAAGTGAATGTGCACATCCCCAGGACGCAGGAACTGACTGTACTTGAAATGGTGGTACTCAAGATTTTCCAGGCTGTGGCACATATTGGCCTCGCCACTGAGGAACTCGCTCTGCCACACCACCTCGCCCCGACGCAGAATCCGGCTGCTGCCCGCCAGGTGGCGGGGCAACTCGCCGACCCGCAGTTCAGGGCCGTAACTGCAGTTACGCAACTTGGAGTGGGCGAGGTACAGGTAGTTCTTGCGCTCCATCACGTGATCGGAAAATTCGTTGCCTATGGCAAAACCCACGCGATAGGGCTTGCCATCATGGCCGATGACATACAGGCCGCCGATTTCCGGTTCTTCACCGGCGTCCTCGGCGAAGGGCGGTAACGCAAAGGTCTGGCCCGGGCGCACGACGATGCTGCCGTCGCCCTTGTAGAACCACTCCGGCTGCACGCCAGCCTGACCTGAGACGGGCTTGCCGCCTTCCACGCCCCATTTGAAGATCCGCAGGCTGTCGGTCATCGCGCTGTCGTCGCCGGCATGCTGGTGCATCTTGTCCCGCGCAGCCGCACTGCCCAGGTGGGTCAGGCCGGTGCCGCTGACCAGCATATGCGCCGGGTCCGGGTGATCCAGCGGTGGCAACACTCTCAGCTCGGCCAGCAATGCCGCGTAGTCGTGGCTGATACCCAGCCCGAGACGCTCCACCTGCCGCTGCAGATCGGTACCGGCCTCGATGGCGGCCAGTGCCAGTTCACGCACCGTGCGTGCCGACCGCACCTCGCGCACCTGGCCATCCTCGACCACTCCCACCCGACGCTCGCCATTGCTCAATTCGAACTGAACCAAACGCATGAAGCTTCTCCTGATTGCCGATCACAAGCACGAGTGGTACCGCGGACACCGGCACCAGATCGCAGAGCCCTACCTCAGTTGAAATCGACTATATAGTATTACTATTTACTCAACAACACTTCCAAACACGAGATTTTGCGCTTACCTTAACCGCCAGGAAGAACAATATAGTCTTACAATAAGAGAGCTGACCATGTCTGATAAAAAACTCGACCTGCGTTCCGCCCACTGGTTCGGTACCGCTGACAAGAACGGCTTCATGTACCGCAGCTGGATGAAGAACCAGGGCATCGCCGACCATCAGTTCCATGGCAAGCCCATTATCGGGATCTGCAACACCTGGTCGGAGCTGACCCCGTGCAACGCGCACTTCCGCCAGATCGCCGAGCATGTCAAACGCGGGGTGATCGAGGCCGGTGGCTTTCCCGTGGAGTTTCCGGTGTTCTCCAACGGTGAATCGAATCTGCGCCCGACCGCCATGCTCACCCGCAACCTGGCCAGCATGGACGTCGAGGAAGCCATTCGCGGCAACCCGATCGACGGGGTGGTGCTGCTGACCGGGTGCGACAAGACCACCCCGGCGCTGCTGATGGGTGCCGCCAGTTGCGACGTGCCGGCGATCGTCGTCACCGGCGGGCCGATGCTCAACGGCAAACACAAGGGCCAGGACATCGGCTCGGGTACCGTGGTCTGGCAGCTCAGCGAACAGGTCAAGGCAGGCACCATCAGCCTCGACGACTTCCTCGCGGCCGAGGGCGGCATGTCGCGTTCGGCCGGCACCTGCAACACCATGGGCACCGCCTCGACGATGGCCTGCATGGCCGAGGCACTGGGCACCTCGCTGCCGCACAACGCGGCGATTCCGGCGGTCGATGCGCGGCGCTACGTGCTGGCGCACATGTCCGGCATGCGTGCGGTGGAGATGGTCCGTGAAGACCTGAAGCTGTCGAAGATCCTCACCCGACAGGCTTTCGAAAACGCCATCCGCGTCAACGCCGCCATCGGCGGCTCGACCAACGCGGTGATCCACCTGAAAGCCATTGCCGGGCGCATCGGCGTCGAGCTGGAGCTGGATGACTGGACCCGCATCGGCCGGGGCATGCCGACCATCGTCGACCTGCAACCGTCCGGGCGCTTCCTGATGGAGGAATTCTACTATGCCGGTGGCCTGCCGGCGGTACTGCGCCGCCTCGGCGAAGCCAACCTGATACCCCACCCCGACGCCCTCACCGTGAATGGCAGGTCGATCGGCGACAACACCCGGGACGCGCCGATCTATGGCCAGGACGAAGTGATTCGGCCGCTCTCCAACCCATTGCGGGCGGACGGCGGCATCTGCGTCCTGCGTGGCAACCTGGCGCCCCTCGGTGCCGTGCTCAAGCCGTCGGCCGCGACCCCCGGGCTGATGCAGCATCGCGGCCGGGCGGTGGTGTTCGAGAACTTCGACCAGTACAAGGCGCGGATCAACGACCCGGAACTGGAGGTCGACGCCAGCTCGGTGCTGGTAATGAAAAATTGCGGACCCAAGGGTTATCCCGGCATGGCGGAAGTGGGCAACATGGGCCTGCCGGCCAAGTTGCTGGCCCAGGGTGTCACCGACATGGTGCGGATCTCCGATGCGCGCATGAGCGGCACGGCCTACGGCACGGTGGTGCTGCACGTCGCGCCGGAGGCGGCGGCCGGCGGTCCCCTGGCCTGTGTGCAGGAAGGCGACTGGATCGAGCTCGACTGTGCCAACGGGCGCCTGCACCTGGATATCCCGGAGGCCGAACTGGCGGCGCGCATGGCCGACCTGCAGGCACCGAAGCCACCGATCGCGGGCGGCTATCGCCAGTTGTACATCGACCATGTGCTCCAGGCCGACCAGGGCTGCGACTTCGATTTCCTGGTGGGTTGCCGTGGCGCCGAGATCCCGCGGCACTCCCACTGATCGACAGGCCATGACGTCGTCACCCGGCAGCTCAGGCGCGCGGCAGCACCTGATGAAGCCGGGAGCGATGTTATGATGCAAGGCATTTTCATCAGAGCAACGTCCCGTTTATGGATCAGCAGCCCTCCAAGCCACGCAAGAACACTCCGCGCAAGAGCATGCATAACAGGATCGTTCAGGAACTGGGCATGCAGATTGTCTCCGGGCGCTTCAAGCCGGAGGACCGGCTGCCCATGGAGTCGACGCTGTGCGAGGAGTACCAGGTCAGCCGCTCGGTGCTGCGCGAAGCCACCCGGGTGCTGAGCGCCAAGGGCCTGGTGTACTCCAAGCCACGGGTCGGCGCGGTGGTACGCCCGCGCCTGAAATGGCACCTGCTCGATCCCGACGTGCTGACCTGGCTGATGCAGTCGACGCCCCACAGCGAATTTTTCAACACCCTGGCCGGCGTGCGCCGGATCCTGGAACCGGAAATCGCCGCCATGGCCGCCGCCACGGCGACCGACGAAGACATCGCAGTGATCGAAAAGGCCTACCTGGCCATGGAGAAGGCGCAGACCCACGAACAGCTGCTGCAGGCGGACCTGGACTTTCACCGGGCGATCGCCGATGCCACCCGCAACGATCTGCTCGCCTATATGTGCAACATGCTGTCGTTGCCCCTGCGCGAATCCATCAGCATCACCAACCGCCGTCCCGATATCCAGGGGCTCAGCCTGCCCCGGCACAAGGCGATACTGACCGCCATCCAGAATCGCGATGCCCTCGGTGCCCGGCATGCCTCGCTGGTACAACTCGACGATACCCGGGTCGCCCTGGATACCGTGATGAATATCCTCACCCCGTTATAGCACTCAGGCCTTCGCCCCCAACTCCGCGGAAAGCCGGGCGGCGACCTGTTTGACCAACGGGACCAGCTCGGTCATTTTTTCCAGCGGCATGTAGGGCACGGTACTGGCGATGCTGATCCCGGCGACGATCCTCTGGCTGGCATCGCGTACCGGTGCCGCCACGCAACGGATCGACGGTTCATTGTCTTCCAGATCGAAGGCGTAACCACCCGCCACATATTCCAGCATGCGCTGCTCGAACTGCTCCCAGGATGACTCCGGGTGCGACGGCCATGACAGGCTCTTGCCGCCCACCGGCAAACTGATCCGGTACAGGCGCTGCCACTCCTCTGGCGAGTCATCGAGCAGCAGCGCCTTGCCGATCCCGGTACGCGCCAGCGGCATGCGGTGGCCGACCCGTGAACGCATTTCCGGGCCATTGCGGCCGGGGTTCTTGTGCAGGTACAGCACGTCATCGTCTTCACGGATCGCCAGGTGGATGGTATCGCCGGTCAGCGCCGACAACTCATCCAGGTACGACCCGGCCAGGGTCACCAGCGGCACGGCTTCACGCGCCTGGAAGCCCAGCTCGATCAGCTTGGGGCCGAGCAGATAACCGATTTGCGGCATGACGCGCAGATAGCGCTCCTCGACCAGACAACTGGCCAGACGATGGGTGGTGCTGCGGGTGGTGCCGATCAGCCGGGCGATTTCCTTGAGATCGCGGGCCCCACCAGCCACGGCCTGGACCACGGCCAGACCGCGCAACAGCGTCTGGGTACCCGTCGGTGCGGCGTCCTTGGCATTCTTTGCGGCGTCTTCCTGCATATCCGGCCTTCAACAATGAACGAGAGAACGGGCGGCATTATGGTCGCCCGTTCTGGCGCAGGCTAGAGTTCGATCCGCACCACCTTGCCCACCAGCACCACATAGGACAGCGCGCCGAGCAGCGCCAGCACGGCGATGTAGGTGATCGCCGGGGCGAAGGAGTCGCCACTGACGAGAAAGCCGATCACGATCGGCGTGGCGATCGCCGCCAGGTTGCCGATGCAGTTGAACACTCCGCCCGTCAGCCCCAGCAGGCGGGCCGGCGCCAGGGTCGAGACCAGCGACCAACTGATCGAGGCCATGCCGTTGCCGAAAAACGCCAGTGCCAGGCAGGCGATCACCCAGGGGGTCGACTCGACGAAGTTGGCCCCGATGATCACGGTGGAAATCAGCAGGCCGCCGATGATTGGCAACTTGCGGGCCAGGCCGATCGTCGCGCCACGGCGGATCAGCCAGTCGGAAAACAGCCCCGAGCAGAGCACGCCGACGAAAGCCGCGAGGAAGGGTACCGATGCCAGCAGGCCGGACTTGATGAAGTCCATGCCGCGATATTTCACCAGGTAGGTCGGAAACCAGGTCAGGAAGAACCACAACGTCGAGTTGAGGCAGAACTGCCCGAGGTAGATGCCCCACAACTTGCGCTGGCTCAACACGATCCCCAGGTCCGTCCAGTTGAACGGTGCCTTGCGCCTGGCGGTCTCGGCCTGGATATCCACCAGCCCGCCACCTTCACGGATCAGGTCGATTTCAGCCTGGTTGGTGCCCTTGAACTCCCGCGGCTCGCGATACACCGCGTACCAGATTAATGCCCAGAGAATGCCCACCAGACCGGTACTGATGAACACCATGTGCCAGCCGTACTGATGTTGCAGCCAGGCCAGCAGCGGCGTCAGAAAGGCCAGGCCGACGAATTGCCCGGAGGTGTAGAAACCAATGGCGGTCGCACGTTCGCGCTCGGGAAACCAGGTGGTCACCACCCGGCTGTTGATTGGATAGGCAGGGGCTTCCAGCGCGCCCACGGCCATGCGCAGGACGAACAGCGCGATAAAGCTGGCGGCGAAACCCAGCAGCAGCGTGGCCGCTGACCACAGCAGCAACGCGAGGCTGTAGAGAAGGCGCGGTGGCACCCGGTCCACCAGCCAGCCCCCGGGGATCTGCATGGCCGCGTAAGTCCAGCCGAACGCCGAGAAGATCAGCCCGACATGAACCGGATCGATCCCCAGCTCGCTGGTCAGCGCGGGGGCGGCGATCGACAGGTTGCTGCGGTCCAGGTAGTTGATCACCACGGTGATGAACAGCAGGACCATGATGAAAAAACGCTTGCGGCTCGGCGTCAGCAAGGACGCCTGCCCGGTCAGGACTTCCGGTTGCATGAGGATGCCTCTTCTTATGGTTATTGAGGGCGTTCGTTCACCGCGATGTCACGGTCCGCTCGCGGACCTTCCCTGGTGGATCACTCCGGCCTCACCATTCGGCAAAACTGCCGTCGGCATGGCGCCAGATCGGGTTGCGCCAGCGGTGACCGATGGCGGCGCGTTCCCTTACATATTCCTCGTTGATCTCGATGCCCAGGCCCGGGCCATTCGGGATCTTCACGAAGCCCTGGTCATAGTCGAACACCCGTGGATCCCTGACGTAGTCCAGCAGGTCATTGCTCTCGTTGTAATGGATGCCCAGGCTCTGCTCCTGGATGAAGGCGTTGTAGCAGGCCGCATCCAGTTGCAGGCACGCCGCCAGGGCAATCGGGCCCAACGGACAATGCAACGCCAGCCCCACGTCGTAGGCTTCGGCCATGTTGGCGATCTTGCGGGTTTCGGTGATGCCGCCGGCATGGGAGGCATCCGGCTGGATGATGTCGACGTAACCTTCGCTGAGCACCCGCTTGAAATCCCAGCGCGAGAACAGACGCTCCCCCAATGCGATCGGCGTACCGGTCAGCGGTGCCAGCTCCTTCAGGGCCTCGTAGTTTTCGCTGAGCACCGGTTCCTCGATGAACATCAGTTTGTAGGCGTCGAGTTCCTTCATCAGCACCTTGGCCATGGGCTTGTGCACCCGACCATGGAAGTCCACGCCGATGCCGACGTTCGGCCCCACCGCATCACGCACGGCGGCGACGTTGGCCAGGGCCAGGTCGACCTTTTCGAAACTGTCGACGAATTGCAGCTCTTCGGTACCATTCATCTTCACCGCGGTGAAACCCCGACCGACGGCTTCCCTGGCAGCCCGGGCGGTGTCGGCCGGACGGTCGCCGCCGATCCACGAGTACACGCGGATCCGCTCGCGCACCTGGCCGCCGAGCAGATCGCTGACCGACACGCCCAAGGCCTTGCCCTTGATGTCCCACAGCGCCTGGTCGATCCCGGCCAGGGCGCTCATGTGCACGGCGCCACCACGATAGAAGCCACCGCGATAGAGCACGGTCCAGATATCCTCGATGTTGCGCGGGTCCCTGCCGATCAGATAGTCCGACAACTCATCGACCGCCGCCGCGACCGTGTGGGCCCGGCCTTCGACCACCGGCTCGCCCCAGCCGGTCACGCCTTCATCGGTTTCGACCTTGAGGAACAGCCAGCGTGGCGGAACGATAAAGGTCGTCAGCTTGGTGATTTTCATCGTGTCGTCTCTCTTGTCGGGATGCAGCGCACAAGGCGCCGGGAAGTCTTAACGCAATGCGTTCCATGCCTGCACGTAAGCCTTGGCCCGCAGCGCCGTTTCGTCGGCACTCAGCCCCGGCTTGAACAGCCCGGAGCCCAGGCCGAAACCACTGACGCCCGCCTCGACGAACGCTTGCATGTTGTCCGGAGTGATTCCGCCGACCGGGATCAGCAGCGTCCCCGCCGGCAGCACCGCCAGCCAGGCCTTGACCACTGCCGGGCCCATCTGCTCGGCGGGGAACATCTTCAGCACATCGGCGCCTTCGGCCAGCGCGGCGAAGGCCTCGGTCGGCGTGGCGACACCGGGCGACAAGTACAGCCCCGCCGCCTTGGCCGCACGCAGGACCCGGGGATCACTGTGGGGCATGACGATCACCTGCCCCCCCGCGGCCTTCACCTGCCCGACCTGTTCCGGGGTCAGTACCGTGCCGGCACCGATCAGGCAATCGGCAGGCAGCAGGCTACGCAGAATGCGGATACTTTCGTACGGTTCGGGAGAGTTGAGCGGCACCTCGATGACACGGAAACCGGCCTGGTACAACACCTCGCCGATGGCCGCCGCCTCTTGCGGACGCAGACCGCGAAGAATTGCGATCAGGCCGTTTTTCGCCAGTGCTTGCTTGAGCATGTCAGACCTCTTGTCTAATTGAACGCAGGCGTCCGGTCCAGCAGCCCGGCGGCTTCGGCCAGGTACCACAGACCACGTTCGGTGGCGTGTTCGGCCAGGCTTACCCGGGCAAAACCGCAACGCTCGAGCGCCCGGCTGTAGCGGGCACAAAGTTGGGCATTGCCGATCAGCATGATCGACGGCAGGTCGGTGCTGTCGCGTCGACGGCGCTGGGCATTGGCAAGGGCGGCGAGTTCATGGCCAATCAACAGGCCCGACAGGTAGTCGGTCTGTCCGGCCGGGCCCAGTTCGCCCGTCAGCCCCAGCGTGCGGGCGCTGAACAAGGTCGAGAGGGGGCCGTTTTCACCCTCGCAGGAGAGCGCCACCCGGACGCCGCGATCGAACGCCTCGCTGTCGAAGGGCGCACCGCGCTGCTGGGTACGCCCCAGGATGCTGTGTTCACTGAGTACGGCGAACAGCTCGCCAGTCATGAAGGTGTCGAAATGGACGATGCAGCCGTCGGCCACCTCGACCCATTTCGAATGGCTGCCCGGCAAGCCGATCAGCAGGTTGTCACCGACATGCGCCGGCAGGCCCCGCAGCACACCGAGGACCTGGGTCTCTTCACCGCGCATCACATTCGGCAGACGGGAACGCTCGATCACGCCGGGCACGATATGCACATCGACGCCACGCAGGCTGCGCACGGTGTTGAGAGCGGTGCCCAGGCTGGCGACATTCGCCGGGGTGTCGCGATAGGAGGTCTCGGACCAGCCCTGGGCGCTGCCGACCATGCCGCAGGCGATCACCGCCAGCCCGGGTTGGGCATCGAGCCAGTCGCCACAGGCCTCGTCGAAGGCCAGTTCAAAACCATCGGCACACCGTTGGCCGGCGATCATCCGCGGCACACTGGGCAACTGCATGATGCCCGACGACAGCGAACGCTGTTCGAGCACCTGGCCACCCGCCGCCAGTTTGTAGGCCCGCAGGGAGGTCGTCCCCCAATCGAGCGCGATCAATTGCGCCTGCATCGCTTCACCTGAAAGTTGTTTTTGGACAGTGAGTGCGTGGAGCTGATGGAGGCGACTATAGACTTGAGATGAATAAAATCTCAATATGTAAATTTGCATCCCATATATTGGGATAACAGTGAAAATACGACCGACTCTACCCCCCTGCTCGTGATGCAGAGTGGGTGAGCCGAGGTTGATTGGATTCCGCTATCAGCTCGAGCGAGCTATTGCGCCTCTGGACGGGGAGGCTGGAAGTGTTCGGTTGCGTGCGTGACCGGCGACAATGCGCACGTGGCGGCGGATGATCGGTCGGCCGCCGCCGCGCGGAACTTCAGGACTTGAACCGTCCCACCAACCCGTTCAATTCCTCCGACAGATGCGACAGCCGACCGGAGTCCTCCTGCGCCGAGTTGGCCAGGCTCTCGACCAGCCGTGCCTCATCGTAGATCTGCTGGATGTGCCGGTTGATCTCCTCGGCGACACTGTGCTGCTCTTCCGCCGCCGCCGAGATCTGCAGGTTCTGGTCGCGGATCTCGTTGACCGACAGCTCGATACCCTCGAAGCTGCCCCGCGCGCTCTCGATCGACGAGACGCTGGCTCGCGACAGGTCCAGGCAGCTCTCCATCTTCTGCGAAACCTCCTGGGTCTTGCTGCCCAATGCGTTGAGCAACTGGTCGATTTCCCCGGTGGAATCCGATGTGCGCTTGGCCAGCGCCCGGACCTCATCGGCGACCACCGCAAAACCACGACCCTGGTCGCCAGCCCGAGCCGCCTCGATCGCGGCGTTCAACGCCAGCAGGTTGGTCTGCTCGGCGATGGCGCGGATGGTGCCGAGGATCTGGTTGATGCTGCGACTGCCTTCCTCCAGCTCGACCATGGCCTGGGACGACTCGGTCAGGCGGCGCCCCAGGCGATTGACGTTCTCGGTGGTCTGCTCGATCTGCTGCTTGCCTTCAGCCACACGCTGATGCCCGCTTTCGGCGGAGGTGGCCGCGGTGCTGCACGAGCGGGCCACTTCGTTGGCGGTGGCGACCATCTCGTTGAAGGCCGTGGACACCAGTTCCACCGCCTCGCGTTGGCGACCGGCAGCTTCGTTCATATTGCTGGCCACCTCGCTGTTGACCCGCGAGGCATCCTGCAGGTTGGTAGAAGCCGCACCGATGCGCTGGATCAACTGGCGAATGGCGGCGAGAAACTTGTTGAACCAGCCGGCCAGTTCCGCGGTTTCATCCTTGCCCTGCACATCCAGGTCGCGACGCAGGTCGCCCTCGCCTTCGGCAATCGACTGCAGGCCACTGCTGACCTGGCCGATCGGCTTGACGATGACCTTGGAGAACGCGGCGGCCAACAAGGCGAAAATCACCGCCAGCACCACCACGATCAGCGCCGTCACGTAGGTCATGCGGGTCGCACCGCCCATGACCTCGTCGTACTTGATCAGGCCGACATAGCGCCAGCCCAGGCCCGGCGAAGTCCAGATGTTGGCCATGTAGTTGACCCCATCGATCTGCACTTCGGTGGAACCTTCTCCGGTTGCCGCCAGCTTGGCATAGGGCTCGCCGAGGTCCTTGAGCTGCTTGAAGTTGTGCGCGGCGTCACGGGGGTCGACGAGGACGATGCCATCCTCGATCAGCATCACGTAGCCGCTCTGGCCGAGCTTGATGCTCTTGACCAGTTCGGTGAGATTCTTCAGCGACACACTGACGACAAACACGCCCTTGGGCTTGCCGTTGGCATCGAGCATCGCCCTGGCGCTGCCGACCAGTGCCACGGCGTCCTTGTCATAGTAATAGGCGGGAGTCCGAACGGTTTTCCCGGGGTTGGCCATGGCCGCCTTGTACCAGGGACGCACGCGGGGGTCGTAGTTGGCCAGTTGCGGATCGTCCGGCCATTTCGCGTAGGTACCGTCTTCCAGGCCAATGGAGAGGATCGCCGCCGCCGGGTGCGTCGCACCGTAGCGGGCAAAGGCATCGATGACCTGCCTGGCGGCCGGCGGCAGCGGCCGGCTGGCCGCGTCGGCGGTCTCGTAGTGCTTGAGGCTTTCGACAGAGGTGTATACAGGATCGGTCGCCATTTGGTCGACGTTCTGCTGTGTGCCATCGAAGAATTGCCGGATATTGCCATCGATCTGGCGTATCTCCCGGGTACTGCCATCAATGAACTGATCGACCGCCTCAGTCCGGATATTCATCACCGAGATCACCGCCACCAGGCTCACGGGGATGAAGGCGACCAGCACAAAGGCCAGGACGAGTTTGTTCTTTATCTTCATTGCGACGACCACCATCCGGGGAAGTGAGAGGCAAGCAGCCGGACCAGACAGATCTGTGGCCCTTTGCTATTAAGCCTGTTTCGGCTGGCGAGTCAAAAGCTTTATCGCACCATCGTGCACAAAAAGACCGATAATTGTTCCGGATAGTTGATCGCTCGGTCCATTACCTGCAAGCGAACCGGCCGCCACCGATCACGGCAAGCCGGCCCGCTGCGTGGTTCAGGCCTTTCTCGTCCGTGGCAGCAGCACCGCCAACACCCCGAGCAATGGCAGGAACGAACACAGGGTGTAGACGTACTCGATGCCATGGATGTCCGCCAGATGCCCCAGCAGTGCAGCACCGATCCCGCCGAAGCCGAACATCAGGCCGAAGAACACCCCGGCGATCATGCCGACGTTCCCCGGCACCAGTTCCTGAGCGAACACTACGATCGCCGAGAACGCCGAGGCCAGGATGAAACCGATCACCACGCTGAGTACGGTGGTCCAGAACAGGTCGACATACGGCAGCGCCAGAGTGAACGGCGCGACACCGAGGATCGAGAACCAGATCACCGCCTTGCGCCCGATCCGGTCGCCGATGGGGCCACCGGCAAAGGTTCCCGCCGCCACCGCGCCAAGGAACAGGAACAGATGCAACTGCGAACTGGCCACCGACAGTTGGAACTTCTCGATCAGGTAGAAGGTGAAGTAGCTGGTGAAACTGGCCATGTAAAAGTACTTGGAAAACACCAGCAGGCCGAGTACCACCAGTGCCCCCAGCACCCGCGCCTTCGACAGCCCGTGGCTAGCCTTCTGGCCCTGCTTGAGCTTGAACAGGTTCAGGCGCGCACGATACCAGCGGCTGATGCCGTAGAGCACGCCGAGGGCGAACAGGGCGAACAACCCGAACCAGGCGACATGGCCCTGGCCGAACGGAATGATGATCGCCGCGGCCAGCAGCGGGCCGAAGGCCGAACCGGCATTACCCCCGACCTGGAAGGTCGACTGCGCCAGCCCGTAGCGTCCGCCCGAAGCCAGTCGCGCCACGCGCGAGGCTTCCGGGTGAAAGGTCGAGGAGCCCACGCCAATCAATGCCGAAGCCAACAGGATCAGCGGGAAACTGCCGACCTGGGACAACATCAGGATCCCGATCAGCGTACAGATCATTCCCGCCGGTAACAGCAGCGGCTTCGGATGCCGGTCGGTGTAGAAACCGACCCAGGGTTGCAGCAGCGACGCCGTCACCTGGAAGGTCAGGGTGATCAGCCCGACCTGGGTGAAGGTCAGCCCGTAGCTGTCCTTGAGCATCGGGTAGATCGACGGCAGGACCGACTGGATCAGGTCGTTGATCAGGTGGGCCAGCGCCACGGCGCCGATGATGCGCATCACCAGGGGGCTGGATTGCACGGGGGGCGACGCCAGCATCGGGCCGGAGGAGGTTTCAGTGAGTGCCATGAGGAAGTCCGTGACGCGGATGGATGCACAAGTGCAGGTGCGTCAATGTGCCATTTTTTAGTGCGGCAAGACCAGATACTTGTTGAGCTAACGATCAATGCGATCCGACGAAACGCCGTTGATAGCTCTTTGCTACTGGTCTGAATCTTGCCTGCCCTGATTCCTACAGCGCGGCTCCTTACAAAGGGCCACGAGAATGGGAAGATTCGCTACAGCGGCCGGCCGATAACGCCCTCACTGGCGAAACTTCCGAGGTCTTTAACGACGGCATCCGTCATGACCAACCCGTCATGATCGCACTGAAATGGTGCTGGATGCCTTGAGGAGTGGTCGGCAATGCACGCTTTTTTATCACCGGGAATGCGACTGCTCGGACGATTCGGTTTTGCCCGCAAGTTTCAGGTGCTGTTCCTGCTGTTCATCGTCCCGCTGATGGGCAGCCTGTACCTGATCGGCCAGGATTACCGCGGCAAACTGGCGCTGATCGGCGAAGAACGTGCCGGCGTCCGCCAGTTGCTGGCACTGGACAGCCTGGACAACCTGCTCACCGCCCAGCGCGACCGCGCAGCCCGCTGGAAGGCCACGGAAACCAACCGTCAGCCGACCCCCGCCACCCTCGCCGCCATGGCCCTGCTGGACAAGGCCCAGCCCGAGATCAACCAGGCCCTCGAACAACTGGGCCAGGCACTGCAGAACGAAGGTGCCGATGCCACTACCCTCAAGCGTTACCAGGTCCTGCAAGCCACCGTCTCCGGCCTCGACTCGGCCAGCCTGAGCAAGGTCGGCTGGTGGCCGGACGGCTACGACCGCTTCACCTCCGCCCTGAGTGCCCTGCAAGGCCTGCGCGAGCAGATTGCCATGGACAGCCGGCTGATCCTCGCCTCCTGGATGGAAACCTACCTGCTGACGCAGATTTCCACCCAATACGCTCCCGACCTGATCGAACGGGTCGGGCGCCTGGCCAGCGTCGGCCAGGCCTCGGTGGTGTCGGGCCAGTTCAGCCTGCAGAGCCGCCTGCAACTCAAGGACCTGCGCAGCCGTATCGGCGACGCCCGCGACCAGTTGGCCAAGACCGGCGCCCAACTGGAAACCCGCCTGCCGCCAGCCCTGCAGGACTGGGCCGGACGTTACCAGGAAAACCTCAGGCACCTGGACGAAGGCCTCAAGGCGCTGGATGACGGCATGTTCGGGGGCAGCATCACCCTCAAGCCCGAGGGCTTCGAAAAGACCCTCGACACCCTGCTCGGCCAGTTGGCCGACCTGCGCCAGGACTCGCTGAACACCCTCGACAGCCGCCTGGACCACTACCATGATTCCGCCATCCGCCAGTTCAGCCTGGTGGCAGCGATCTTCGGCTGCCTGCTGCTGGCCGCGCTGTACCTGTTCATCTGCCTGCAGGCCTCGATCCGCCGTAGCGCCAGCGGCATCACCCTGCTGGCCGAATCCCTGCGTGACGGCAACCTGTGCCTGCAAGTGCCCGTCGAGGGGCGAGACGAACTGGCCGCCATCAGCACCGCGCTGAACGTGGCGGTGGTGCAACTGCGTACCAGCCTGCAGGGCGTCGACCATGAAACCCTGCAACTGAGCGACGCCGTGCGTAGCCTCAACAGCCATTCCAGCGGGGCACTCAACGAGGTCGAGGCGCAGCAGCAACAGATCAGCCAGATCGCCGCGGCGGCCACGCAACTGGCGGCCACCTCCCAGGGCGTCGCCCAGAGTTGCGAACAGGCTTCCGACAGCGCCCAGAACACCCGGCGCATTGCCTCGGACAGCAGCCGCGACAGCCAGCGCACCACCGCCAGCATCCAGCAGCTCAATCAACGCCTGAACGAAACCGCCACGGCGCTGGGCCGGGTCAGCGAACAGGGCCAGCAGATCCAGCTGGTGGTCGACACCATCCGTGGGGTGGCTGAACAGACCAACCTGCTCGCCCTCAACGCCGCCATCGAGGCGGCCCG